>JBJEVA010000098.1:0-120585 GCA_051884115.1 Candidatus Coproplasma sp.
TCGTCCTCTTCGTTTTCGTACTTTTCAAACCAGCTTACAGCCTCGTCCAAGACGTCGCCCACGCCCTTACCGTGTTCGGAGGATACGGGGAAGGGTTCGCCCAAGCCGAGAGAATAGAACTCAAACACCTTGTCCTCGGAATATTCGTCAACCTTGTTTACAACCAAGATTACGGGTTTTTTGCAACGGCGAAGCATGTCCGCAACGTCGTAGTCGGAGGACGTTAAGCCCTCCTTTCCGTCAACGAAGAATAGTATTACCTGTGCCGTCTCGATTGCGACTTCCGCCTGCTTTTTAATCTGACGCCACATAATATCGTCGCTTTTAAGCTCAATACCGCCCGTATCGACAAGAGAAAACGCCTTTCCGCGCCACTCCGCATCGGCATAAAGCCTATCGCGGGTGACGCCCGGTCTATCTTCTGTTATTGAAATTTTTCTGCCGACGACCTTGTTAAAAAAGGTACTCTTGCCTACGTTCGGTCTGCCGACTATCGCCACTAAGGGATTTGCCATAACTTAAATTCCTTTAAATAGGTAAAACTGAATGTGGCTGTGCCACAAAAATTTATGCGCAGAAGTATGCTTTAAAAATTAAAATACGCTGACGCCTACGCCAACCAAGCCGAGAATACTTAAAATAAGTATTACGATATAGATAATTTTAAACGCCTTTGTCTTATGCTTTACGTAATCCCAAGCCGAAATCCAAACGCTGATTAAAAGTGCAATCTGTGCCACGAGAGAGCAAATGCTTGCCGCCCTGTTGCCCCAGCCGACAATTATATCAAGCTTTGTCAAAAGCCCGAAAATAAAGCTTAAAAACCCTGCTAAACCTGTGAGCGCAAGCCCCCAGAACGCAAACACCTTTACTGTGCCGTAATTACTTTTTACTGTTTCGGTATGTTCCTGTTTTTTCTTAGCCATTTTTATACTCCTTTTAATTATTTTTTATATCGAACTCCATTCCGAGTTTTTTTATAACTTTTACAAAATAGTCGGGTAAGGGCGCATAGAATGCCATTCTCTCCCCTGTTGACGGGTGAGTAAACTCCAACCTGTAAGCATGGAGAAGCTGACCTTCTAAGTTAAACTCCCTCTTTTTTCTGCCATACACCTCGTCGCCGACTATGGGGTGGTTGAGATATTTTGCGTGTACTCTTATTTGGTGTGTTCTGCCCGTATGCAAGTCGAAACGGCACAGCGTATAGCCGTTTTGCCTATCTATTACACGGTAATCGGTTATTGCAATCTTGCCTTTATCGGGAGGGACCACCGCCATTTTAACCCTATCGTTCGGGTTTCTGCCTATGTAGGTGGTTACTGTGCCTTCGTCCTCTTTTAAGTTACCCTCTAAAAGCGCTATATAGGTACGACGGCAAGACTTTTCGGCAATCTGTTCGGCAAGGCTTAAATGAGCCTTATCGTTCTTTGCCACCACCAAAAGACCCGAGGTGTTTTTATCTATTCTATGCACGATTCCGGGGCGGAGAACACCGCCTATTCCGCTAAGATTTTTAAGCCTGAATAGAAGTGCGTTGACTAAAGTTCCGTCTATATTGCCGTTGCCTGCATGAACGGTAAGCCCCTGCGGTTTGTTTATTACCGCCACGTCGTTATCTTCGTAGATTATATCGAGGGGAATGTCCTCTGCACGGGCTGAACACTCCTGTACGTCGGGAAGCGTTACGCAAATTTTATCACCTGCCGAGACCTTATCGGAGGGTTTTGCGATTTTGCCGTTTAAAGTGACAAAACCGCGTTCAAACAGTTTTTTTATGGCTGAACGGGTATAGTCTGATAACCTTAAACTTAACTCTATATCCAACCTTTTACTTTGATTTTCAGCCGTAAAGGACAGCGTTTCCATTATTATTTACCGCCGTCGTTTTCAGGCTTTTGATTTTCGGGTTGGGCTTGGGAATTTTGTTCATCTTCCAAAGAGGGGTTATCGGGCTGTACTTCCACGGCACCTTCTCGGGTTGATTTATTATTACCTGCGTTATACTCTTGCTCTTCGAGAACTTTTCTATCCGCCTGAGCCTTTTTAGCAGACTTAGTTAAAGGGAAGATAGACCAATCGTTTAAGAACAGCATATCGATAACCGCAAGTATTGCACCGAAAACTATCCAAAAATCTGCAAAGTTACAGCAAGCTACGTTTCCGAAAATCCAGACATCGACAAAGTCGCGAACACAGCCCCACAAAAGTCTATCGACAAGATTGCCCACCGCACCCGAGGCAATTAGTACTATTGCCGTTTTAAGTACGATAAAGTTTTTAGGGAGTGCAAGGAAGCCGAATATCATTACGGCAAGCATTATAAACGTGAGTACTATAAAAAAGGTCTGCGCCCACGCCTTATCGTTTAAAAAGGAGAACGCCGCACCTGTATTATACTGCATAGGCACAACTTCTATAAGTTTAGGGATTACCGTAAATTCCCACTCGAAACGCCAGGCAAAGTACTTTAACAAGAGGTCTGTGGCTATAAGCACGGCGAATACGGCGGTCAAAATTAAGCCTGCTTTTCCGTAACTTATATGAAGTTTTCTTTCCTTTTTATTTTCAAACATATTTTAATTATAGCACGGAAGAAGATAAAGTTCAACTTTATAAGAGGGGGTTGAAAATACATTTTATCGAAATTATTTTTACAAAGTAAAAAACGACGGATTAGCCGTCCGTCGCTTTGATTTTAGTTGTTGTTTTAAGCTATTGTTTTATGAACCCTAAGCTTATAAGTATAGCCCTATCGACCTTAGACATTGTATTTTCAGGCAGAACGCCTATTCGCTCTTTTAATCTCCTTTTATCAAGGGTGCGAATTTGTTCTAATAAAATTACGGAGTCCTTTGCAAGACCAAATTCACCTACGGGTAATTCAATGTGAGTCGGGAGCTTTGCCTTATTTATCTTGCTTGTAACCGCCGCGGCGATGATTGTAGGGGAATACTTATTGCCGACGTCGTTCTGCACTACTAACACGGGGCGCACACCGCCCTGTTCGCTCCCGACAACGGGGGACAAATCGGCGTAATACAGTTCGCCACGTTTAATAGTCATATCTTCACCTCTTTTATCAACTTCTGTAAGGACGGTTATACTATATTATACGCCCTTAACGCTGTTAGTTGTTGACTTGAAAAGGCTTTTTTATACGTTAAAACGTTTAATTGAATTTATTGAAATTAAGCTTTTGTAAAGATTGCAGGAATTTGGAAGGGGGGAATACCCATACATACGCAAGTTATTCTGTATGCAAAGTATGCAACCAACAAAGTTAGCATTGTTATACCTGCAATTTTACCGAGTTTGTTGCCCTTGAAGAAGGAGAAAATTAAAAGTACTACCACCGCTAACAAGGACATATATCCGTCTAAAAGTGCGGTAGGGTCGAACGCAACTCCGACCGAGCCTGTGCTGACAAAACCCAGCCCTGCGACGAAGAGAAGATTTGCGATATTACTGCCTATAATGTTGCCCGTAGCAAGCCCTGTATCGCCCTTTCTTGCGGCGGAGATACTCGTGACGAGTTCGGGGAGCGAAGTGCCGAACGCAACTACCGTTAACGCGATTATTCCCGTAGGGATTTTGAAGAGTTGTTGAGCTATGTTGGTAGCGTTATCTACTACGAGCTTAGCGCCCCCTACTACCATTCCTAAGCCTACTAACGTTATGACGATTAAGAACCAAGTTTTTTCCTTAAGCTCTTCATACTTAGCTTTCAATCTGCCCATAAAGCTTGTTGCTTCCCCCATGGAAACGCCTTCCGCGGTGGGTACGGCAACGGGCGCCTGTTCGTCCAAAAGGGCGGGACCCGAACGCTTTGCCATAACTATCGTATAAGTCATAAACAGAGCGTAGAGTCCGAGGAGAATGAGTCCGTCGTACCAAGCATATCCGCCACCTAAATCGCCGAGCAGAAGGAAGATAAGCGTGATTACGATAAGGAATGGTATCTCTATATAACGCGAACTCTTTTCAACGGGAACCTTGGTAATTAAAGCCGAGATACCGAGTATTAGCAGAATATTCATCATATTACTGCCGAGAACGTTGCCCATTATTACCTCTGCACCAGACTCATGACCCGTAGCCGTCTTTATACCGCCGATAATCGACACCGCAGCCTCGGGAGCAGACGTGCCGAGCGCCACTACCGTTAAGCCGATTATAAAGGTAGAAACGTGCATTTTGCCTGCAATTCCTGCCGAGCCGTCAACGAAGAAGTCCGCGCCCTTGACGAGTAATAAAAACCCGACGGCAAGAAGTACAAACCAAAGTATTGCTTTAAGTACCATATCTTTTCCTCCACAAATAAACGCCTATATTTAATATGTTTAAAATAAAAAGAAAAAGACCCCTAACTTAAATTTCTTTAAGTTAAAAGTCTTGTTACCGAAAAAAATTTAGCGGTGTCAAACCCCGAGCGGTTGCGCTGTGATGACGAGATTTGCCTTAAACTACTCCCTTTCAACACAGTTATTTTAACACGGCAAATTTTAATCTGTCAAGCGTTTGTAGGCAACGGAAATATTTTTAAGTATATCCTCTGCAGTAACGGCGTAATCGGTTAACTCCATTGAAGCTATTTCGGCTGACAGCCCCAAGACGTATTGAGAGCAAACCGCAGAATAAAAGAGCGAGAGACCGCGAGACGCGTTTCCGCAGATTAGCCCTGCAAGCATATCTCCGCTACCCGCCTTTGCAAGGGCGGTAGAACCTCGGTGGGTTATTACACAGTTTTCTTTATCGCAGGTTATACACACCGCACTCTTTAAATGCACGGTCACGCCGTATTCTTTCGCAAAGCGTTTGGCAACGCCGATGGGGTCGGCAGAAACTTTCTGCGATGTGATTGCGCAAAGCCTTGCCATTTCGCCGACGTGGGGAGTTAACAGCACTTGCGCCCTTGTCTCCTTTAAAGGTTGCAGTCCGTACTTTGCCAAACTGTTTAATCCGTCCGCGTCGATTATGAGTTTGCCCTTATAATTTTTTAAAAGATTGCACACCCTTTCGTAGGTGTTTTGATTGCAACCTAAGCCCATACCGACAGCTATTGCCGAAGCTGAATAATCTTCATCGTCAAGGCAAATGCACTGGGGATATGCCGAAACTAACGCACTTTTTATGCAATGCGGTACCGTGGCAAGGACATAACCGCAACCCGAACGCATAGCCGTGCCTACGCTTAAAAACGGTGCGCCCAGATACTCTTCCGACCCTGCAATAATACACGCCCTGCCGTAGCTACCTTTATGGGTATTTCTTCTGCGGTTACGGTAAAACTGCTTTACGTCCTGTTGCTGTAAAAGATAGGCGTCGGGGACGTCGCAACCGATGCCGATATCCTTTACGACTATTTCACCGCTGAAATCTATACCGTCGTTTAAATACAGACCGACCTTGGGATAGGCGATTGCAACCGTTAAATCAGCCTTTACCGCACAGCCCAAAGCCAAACCGTTATCCCCGTTTATACCGCTTGGAATATCCACGGAAATTACGTATGCCTTTGCACAATTTATTT
Organism: Candidatus Coproplasma sp.; assembly: GCA_051884115.1. GTDB lineage: Bacteria > Bacillota > Clostridia > Christensenellales > Borkfalkiaceae > Coproplasma. Next base: position 5,534 of record JBJEVA010000098.1, read on the forward strand.
GGCTCATTACTACTGCGTATTCACCGCCGACGGTGCGGTTTAAGCCCGTACCGAAGAGACAATCTACTATTATATCGCCTTCAATAGACGAAGTATATTCGCCGTCGTACGCCTCTTTTTCCCTCTGACAGTCGGGGGAGAGTTTACCGCCCATTGCATAGACTTTTACGGCAATTTTTTGCTCTTTTAAAAGCCTTGCGCAGACGTAGCCGTCGCCCCCGTTATTGCCCGTACCGCAGACAATTAAAACGGTTTTTGCGTTTAGCTTTTTTACAGCGCAAGACACCTCCTGCGCAACGGCTTCGCCCGCCCTGCGCATCAGTTCTTCGGAAGGTATTCCCCCCTCTATCGTCGCCTTATCGGCTTGACGCATTGTTTCATTATTTAGACAGGGTTGCATTTTAACCTCAGACTCATTTCGGCACTGCTTACCTTTTTAAGCACACCGCCTATTTTACATATAAGATTGCCCCTTTCATCTACGTCGAGGGCTATTGCTTCGCTACGTTCGCCGTTGCAATCTAAATAGACTTCCTGACCGAACCAATTTACGTAGCTTTTATAATCTTCTACCGAATACTCGCCATGCAAGTTTTTTAAAAGACGGGACTGCACCGTCTTTATGGATACGCTTTTACCCTTGCACTCCTTAATAGTTGTGGCTATAGCTCTTAATTCTTCGGGTAAAACGTTGTTAACGTTAAGACCTATTCCAACAATAGAGGAGCATACGTTGTTCGCACCCAGCCTGTTTTCTATGAGCGTACCGCAAATTTTTTTGCCGTTCACAAGCACGTCGTTAGCCCACTTAACACAGGGTTTAAGTCCGAAGGATTCCACCGTCCTACATACGGCAACGCAGGCGTTAATCATAATTGAAAAGGTCTGCGAATAGTCAAAATTTTCATACTTTCTCATCATAGAGACGTATAGTCCGCCCTCGTCGGACACAAAGCTCCTGCCCTTGGTTCCCCTGCCCTTGGTCTGTTTGCGGGCTACTACGATTAAGTCTTCCTCTTCATAACACTTTTTGCAAAAGTCGTTAGTAGAATCTATCTCTTCAACTTCAATAATTTTAATTTTATTCTTCTTCATAAATACTCTCGCTTGCCGACTTTACAATATCATAGTCATATCCTTTTGAAATAAGGTATCGGCAAGCCTTATACACGTTTTCCTTAGTTAGTTCTTTTCCCCGAAGGTATTTTTTCATTGCATTTAATACCTCTTCCCCGTCGTCCGAATAATCTTCAAGCTCTTTTTCCACGACCGATTTATCTACTCCGCGTTTAAGTAGCTCAGCCTCTATAGCCCTTTTTGATTTATTGCTGACGCTTTGAATATACGCCCTGCAATATTCTCCGTCGTCTGCGTAGCCGTAGTAGTCAAGCCTTTCAAATACGTAGTCAATCACCGCCTGAACATAGCCTTTTTTAACTAAAAAGTCACGTATCTGTTTGCGTGTTTTGGGCGTTGCGGAAATATGCGTTAACGCCTTATCTATGGCCTGTGCCTTTTCGGTTTCGAGTTGAAGATTATCAATCTCTTCCCTATCGATTGTCATTCCCGCTTTAAGGCGGTGTTTTACGGCGACCTCTAACTTTAAACCGCAATAAAATCGCCCGTCCAAAAACAGCGAGCATCTGCTCTTATCTTTAACCTGTGGTTCAATTGAAGTGATTGTTGCCATAATAAATTGATTTTATCATTGCAAATGTTTTTTGTCAATCAATTGACTTTAAGCCGTTGCGGTTATATAATGTTATTAAATTTATTTTGGACGGTTAAATTTATGGCTATTGATATAGATTGGGCAAGCTTAGGCTTTGGTTATATAAAGACGCCTTACCGCTTTGTTGCACACTACAAAAACGGAAAATGGAGCAAAGGCGAACTTGTTGAGGACGACAAAATAGTACTTTCGGAGTGTGCAGGCGTACTTCAATATGCGCAGACTGCCTTCGAGGGTTTGAAGGCATACACCACAAAGGACGGCAAAATCGTAGTCTTCCGCCCCGACCTTAACGCCGAGAGAATGGCACAGTCGGCTGAAAGATTGGAGATGCCCGTTTTACCCGAGGGTATGTTCTTAGAAGCCGTTAGACAGGTTGTTTCCGCAAACAAGGACTACGTTCCCCCCTACGGAAGCGGAGCAACGCTTTATTTAAGACCTTATATGTACGGCTCTTCACCCGTAATCGGAGTTAAGCCTGCCGAAGAGTATGAGTTCAGGCTGTTTGCAACCCCCGTAGGTCCTTACTTTAAAGGTGGCGTTAGACCTTTGACAATAAGAGTTAGCGACTTTGACAGGGCGGCGCCCCACGGTACGGGACACATCAAAGCAGGGCTTAACTATGCGATGAGCTTGCACGCCATAGTCGATGCGCACAATAAGGGCTATGACGAGAATATGTACCTTGACGCAGGCACGCGCACCTACGTAGAGGAGACGGGCGGAGCGAACTTCCTCTTTATTACAAAGGACGGAAAAGTCGTTACCCCTAAGTCAGACTCCATACTCCCCTCCATTACAAGGCGTTCTTTGTGCTACGTTGCCGAGAAGTATTTAAACCTTACCGTAGAACACAGACCTGTAAAAATTGCAGAGGTTAAAGACTTTGCAGAGTGCGGTCTTTGCGGTACGGCGGCGGTAATTTCACCCGTTGGAAAAATCGTAAACCACGATGAAATAATAGAGTTTCCCTCCGGTATGCAGAATATGGGTGAGGTTACTAAAAAACTTTACGACACCCTCACAGGAATTCAGATGGGCAACATCGAAGCGCCCGAAGGCTGGATAGTTGAAATTAAATAAAAAAAGTTTTAAGGCAGAGCAAAACGCTCTGCCTTTGTTTGTATAAAATAAGGAGCGGAAAAATTCCGCCCCAAACAATTCAAAAAAAATCCGAGATAAGTCTGTAAGCCGGGTTCTGTCGTGTACGGTTATCTATCTAGACCTACCGTCGCCGATAGGTTCAAGCGATGTTAACGGATTAGGACGGACGGACAGCCCTTGCATTTAAGCAGACCTAATCCCAATCTTGCGTCGAGTGGGGTTTGACTGGCTGACTGCGTTACCGCAATCACGGTGAGCTTTTACCTCGCCATTCCACCCTTACAGAGCAAAAATACTCTGCGGTATATTTCTGTTCACTTTCCTTGAAGTCGCCTCCACCTGCCGTTAGCAGGCACCCTGTCCTGTGACGCCCGGACTTTCCTCACGCAAATTTCTTTGCCCGCAACCGTATAACTTACTCGGATTGAAATAATTTTAACTTATTTAATTTATTTTTGCAACTATTTAATTATTATTATTGATTTTTGGAATTATTTATCTTAAAATAAATACGTAAGATTGCGCTGTTGCGCTTAATACCTACTATATCCTAACAGGAGTAACCTAATGAAAAAGACAAAGATTATTTGTACCATCGGACCTTCAAGCGACAGTGAAGAGGTTCTTTCCGCCCTTATCGACGCCGGAATGAACGTTGCAAGGCTTAACTTCTCCCACGGGACCCACGAAGAACACGCCAAGAAGATTGCTACCATTAAAAAGGTTAGAGAAGCTAAAAAGGCACCCATTCCCATTCTTCTCGACACCAAGGGTCCTGAATTTCGTATCAAGACCTTTGCAAAGGGTAAGGTCAATTTGAAGGAAGGAGATACGTTTACCTTTACAACCGACGAAATCGAAGGCGATAAGACAAGGGTTTCCGTATCATTTAAGGGCATCTGCGAACAGATGAACCCCGGCGATAAAATTCTTTTGAACAACGGTTTAATCATTTTTGAAGTCGTTAAAGTTGAAAAACCCAACGTTATTTGTAAAGTCCTTGTCGGCGGAGAACTCTCTAACCGCAAGTCTATGTTCTTCCCCGATAAAGAGTTGGAGATGGAATACCTCTCCGAACAGGACAAGGCAGACCTGAAATTCGGCGTTGAACAGGGCGTTGACTTTATCGCCTGCTCCTTCGTTTCAAAGGCTCAGGATTTAATCGACGTAAGAAATTATCTTCGCGAGTGCGGTGACGTCAACAACGACATAGAGCTTATTGCTAAAATCGAGAACAGGGCAGGCGTTAACAACCTTGACTCCATTATCGAAGTTTCTAACGGTATAATGGTTGCAAGGGGCGACTTGGGCGTTGAAGTTCCCTTTGAAGAATTGCCTGCAATTCAGAAAACCATTATCAACAAGTGCCGTATAAGAGGTAAGCGTTCGATAACGGCTACTGAAATGCTTGAATCTATGATTAAGAATCCCCGTCCCACGAGAGCGGAGATTTCCGACGTTGCGAATGCAGTATATGACGGCTCTTCTGCAATAATGCTCTCGGGTGAGACCGCGGCAGGCGCTTACCCTGTTGAAGCCGTTAGCGCTATGTCTAAGATTGCCTGCCAGGCAGAGCAGAACACCGACTACATTGCATACATCGAGGACAGCAAGTTCCACATTAAAAATCTTTCGGAGGCACTCTCCCACTCGGCTTGTACACTTGCAAAAGACATCGGCGCAAAGGTCATTGTAGTATGCACAAGGACGGGCGGTACGGCGAGAACGGTTTCACGTTTCAGACCTATGATAGACATTATCGGTATGACTACCGATGAAAAGGCGTACAGAAAATTGGGGCTCAACTGGGGCGTTTACCCCGTTATGAGCGAAGAGTTTTATTCGGTTGACGTACTCTTCCACTACGCTAAGCGTGCGGCGGTTGACTCCGGTCTTGCACAAAAAGGCGACAGAATCGTCTTGACGGGCGGTACCCCCAACGGTAAGAGCGGTAACAGTAACCTTATAAACGTTGAAACAATTTAATCTTACTTAAAAAAATTTACGCCGTTCCTTTTGGGGAACGGCGTTTTTCGTTCTATTGATTGTTCGCGGTGCGCGTTGAATTTTAGTCCATTTCGACCTTAGAGAAAACCTCTTCAATCTCCTCTTTACTCTTACAAGCCATAAAGGCAAGCCTTAGTGCGGAGGCGTTAGCTTGCCCCTTTATGTAAAAGGACAACATCTTGCGCATAAACACTACTGCAAAACGGTTATCGTAATACTTAAACACGTCGTTGAGCTGTTTTAAAATTATTGTCCTCTTACTTTCGTAAGGAGTTTTTGTTATTTCCGCAAAGATAAAGGGGTTGTACAAAGCCGACCTTGCGAGCATTACTCCGTCTGCACCCGTATTTTGTAAAAGGTTATCCGCGTCCTCTTCGGAGAACACACCGCCGTTTGCGATTACGGGGATACTCACCGCCAACTTTGCCTTTGAAATCTCTTCAAAGTTGACTTCCCCTGCATACATTTTATCACGGGTGCGACCGTGAATTGTTATCATATCCGCGCCTGCGTCCTCCATCGCCACGGCAAAATCACGGGTGACGAGTTTTGTATCGTCTATACCTATTCTGAATTTTACGGACACCGCCTTACCGCTCTCCTTTGCGGAAACGACAAGTTTTTGGGCAAGGGGGATATTTGCAAGCAATGCGCTCCCCTCTCCGTTTTTAAAAATTTTAGGCACGGGACAGCCCATATTTATATCTATTAATTCGAAGGGCGCAATCTCCTTAGAACGGCAGGCTCGGCGCATAAATTCGGGGTCGGAGCCGAAGAGCTGAACCGCCTTAATTCCAACATAGTCGGGGGTGAATTGCAAAAGTTCGGCTGTATTTTCACTGCCGTAGCACAGCCCCTTTGCGCTTACCATTTCGGTAAAGGTAAGCCCTGCGCCCAACTTTTGACACATTTCCCTGAACGGTGAGTTGGTGTAGCCTGCAAGGGGGGCTAAAAATAAATTATTAGGCGTTTGAAGATTGCCTATTTTAATTTTGTGAAGGTGCATCTTTTGCCTTTACCCAATAATAGTCGAGTTCCAACTCGTTCAAATCCTTAATATCCTTTCCGTCTGCAATTATAAGCTGTTCACACTTAACGAACCTTTTTGCGAACTTATCTGTTGCGGAGCGGAGTGCCTCTTCACAGTCAACGCCTGCAAGTCGGCACGTATTTACCGCCGAGAACAAGACGTCGCCCGCCTCGTCGAACACTGCCTTTTCATCGCCGTTCTGCATTGCCGAAACAAGCTCCTTAACCTCTTCCCATATTTTTTCGGAAGCTGAGACGGGGGATAGGAAGTCCATACCGCTTTTGCCTGCACGTTTACCTATCTTCTGGGCGCGCATACACGCCGGCATATTGTTGGGAACAGCCATTACCGTTTCCCCAAAGGTTGTCATATTTTTTTCCTTTTGCTTATTCTTATCCCATACGCCGAGGGCTTCTGTTTCGTTTGACGCCTTATCCTTGCCGAATATATGAGAATGGCGGAATATAAGCTTTTTAACGTTACCGCTTATTACGTCGGTTGCGTTGAACGCGCCCTGTTCTTCTTTAATTACCGAATGGAATGCCGACTGAAGCAACACGTCGCCAGCCTCTTCCATAAGAGCTTCGTCGTCGCCCCTCTCTATCGCGTCCTCCAACTCGTAAGCCTCTTCCACGGCGTTGGACTTAATGCTCTCAGAGGTCTGCGCCCTATCCCAAGGGCAACCGCCCGGGGCGCGCAAAAGCTGTACCATATGCACAAGGTCGGCAAAGTCGTACCGCTCCTTTGTTAAGAACTCTCCCTCCTCTATTGCTACCGCACAGGTTAAATCGTAATTTTTCTGTCTGTCAATCTCATAGACGGGAATTTTAATTGCCTTATCGCCCCTGACGAATACGCAGGGCGTTTCTTCACCGAACAAATCGGACAGCACAAGCTTGACTTCCGACGCAAAGTATTCGTCGTCGATGTCGTAAATTACGGCTGAGCGACAGCTCTTCATATTTCTTACTTCGTAGGCGGAGAGTGAAGTCACCTGCGTTTCTTTGAGTTTTGCAAGGTTTTTAACGTGAGATATACGCGAAACGCCTTCGCATACCGTTACGTCCTTACGTTTCTTTAAAATTATACGGCACGCTTCGTCTTCGCTTACAGCACCCTCTACAAGGTAGCACACGTTACCTGTCTTAGCGCAGTCCGTTACCGCCTTTGCAAGGTTTTTATTCAGCGTATCGAAGTTGCGGGAAGAGGTGAAAACGCTATCCAACGAGCGGTAGTTATAGCCCTTTAAATCTTCCGCCCCTGCGCACTTTTCTGTACGAAGTAATATTATATCTGCCTTATCGAGGGCGTTCTTAGCCGAAAGCGTTAAATCGCCTGCCTTTACCCCCAAACCTATCAATGTGATTGACATTAGTATGCCCCTTAGTGTGTTTTATACGAATAATATAGCACAAATTGATTATAACCGCAACAAAATAACATACGTTTGCTGAAAGTGCAACCCCTGTTACCGACAGGGGAGTTAAGGCTACTAATAAAGAGGAGAGCGCAACCCTTAGTATTGAAGTTGTCCACTGCGTTATTACTCCGTGTAAGGGCTTACCCAAAGAGGTTATGCAGGCGGAAGAGGTCTGCACTAAAGATGAGGTTAAGGCGTTTATGCTCATTATGCGGATAAGTTTGATTAACAACGTCTTTTCCTCTGCCCCCAAGGACGGGAAGATGATTTTTGTGGCAAGGGGAGCAAAGACAACCAGGGCGATTACAAAGGGAATTGAGATTATTACCGTATATAAAAGTGACTTTTTCACATTTTTTATCGCACCCTTATAGTCGCCCTTTTGTGCCAAGGGTGAGATTAAAGGCACGCTTGCAACCGCCAAGCCGTAGGTTATAGACACTGGAAGATTTATCACCGTTACCGCACACCCCGAAAAAATGCCGTAAAGGGCGGTTGCGTCCTCCGCCGTTGCCCTTAAAAGGTTTACTACAGCCATACTCTCGAACAGTTGGCTTACGGGCATTGCTATTGCCGAAAGGGTTAAAGGAAGCGTATAGGCGAAGATGCCCTTTGCGCTCACCCGTTTCATTTTAAACAGCGGTTTGACTATGGGTTGCGAAGAAAGATAGAACATTATTACAATTATACAGGTTACGGCTTCGCTTAACGTTACGGCAAATACAGCGGACGCTGTTGCTTGCACAACGTTGCCACGAAAATAACTTGCAAGCACAATACCTGCTACTACCTTTACGCCCTGCTCCATCACCTCCGAAAAAGCCGTGGGGAGCATATTGCCCTTGCCCTGAAAGTATCCCCTTACAATCGATATAAACGCCACGAAAAACACAGACGGGGAGAGTAATCTGCAACAGACTGCTACTCCCTCTTCCCCCTGTGCAAAGGAGAGCGGAACGGCGAGCATATACATAATTATAGAGCCTATAAGCCCTATTCCTCCGTACAGAAAAAAAGCCCTCTTCTCAGCGCCGTAACCGCCCGAAGATATTAGTCTTGCTATGCCCGTAGGTATTCCGCTTGCAGAGACGGTTAATAAAATACAGTACAGCGGATATACGAGCTGATATATACCCATACCCTCGCTACCTAAATACGCAACGAGGGGTATGCGATAGACTGCACCTAAGAGCTTTGATATAAAACCGCCGACTGAGATTATTAAAGCTCCTTTTAAAAATCCCTGCTTTTTCACTCGAACTGGTTGGCAATAATAGTTGCCGAAAGCTGGGCAAGTTTGCAGGCGGAAGCTTCCATCTTAGCACCCTGTTCGGTAGAAACTAACGCAACCGCGCCTAAACAGTCGCCTCCGCTGATTATGGGTACAATAATCTGTGCGGTGATGGCGTTTTCACCGTCGTCTATAATGGGAACTATGTCACCGCCTTCGGATAGATTTGCAACGTAACTCTTCCTCTCCCTCATGATTTTATCTAACTTTTGGGATACGGCTTTGCCCGCAACTTCACGCTTGCCGTTGCCTGAGGCGTGCAGAACTTCGTCCGTATCGCAAACTATGGCAAGGTGACCTGATAAATCGGAAAGGCTTTTAGCCGTCCCTTCCGAGATTTTTTCAAGTGATGCAATGGGGGAATATTTTTTAAGCATAAGCTCGTCTCGTTCGGTAAATATTTCCAAGGGGTCGCCCGACTTTAACCTTAAAGTACTCCTTATTTCCTTGGGTATTACTACTCTTCCGAGTTCGTCTATTCTTCTTACAATTCCTGTAGCTTTCATATTTTCTCCTTTATAAAAGCAGTTTGGGAATTTTTTAGAAAAAAATACTTTTTTATCCTACAACTTTACTTAAATTACATATCTTTTAATAAAAAAATAACCGACCCGAAGATTACACTTTAGGTCGGTTAGATTATTGGTTGATTATTCTATTGTTTGTCATTATCGGGAAGCTCTTCCGATTGCTCCTCTTTTTCGGAACTTTTGCCTTCGCTTCTTTCACCTTTAACGTCGCCCTCTGCCATACGCTCTTCGGGGACGTAATTTTCGCTTACGTGAACTGGCGTTGAACCGTTTACAACTGCCTCCGCCTTTACCTTTTTCTCCCTTACGGGCGGTTGCAATTCGGGGTGCTTCATAAACCTCGATAACAAATACTTTTGCAGGAAGATAAAGCCTATGCCTAAAATCACTATTATTATTGACCAGAATTGGGAAGGAGTAAGACCGGGGATAAACGAACCCCTGTCGTCCGTACGCACGTATTCGATTACAAAACGCCAGATGCCGTATGCTATACAGTAGAGAGAGAAGTTGTAATTGAACTTAAACTTGAAGTACAGAAGCGCCATAACAAGCGACAATACCGCAAGGAATATACACTCGAAAAGCTGGGTTGGAACGACTTTCGTTGCAAAGTCGTTACCCGAATACATCAATATTCCGTACCAGGCGTCCGTTTCACCGCCGTGACAGCAACCGTACATCGTACAGCCTAAACGCCCGAACGCGTGGGCGATGGTTATACCGATGGGAATAAAGGGCAGGGCATCGGACAAAGACGCGTTCATATTATTTTGCAAAGCTTTGATTTTTGTACGGGGAGCAATGACGAAGATATACAAATTCCATACGATGACAAAGCTCGACACACCGCCTATAAGTCCGCCGTAGAAGGTCATAGACTTTAAGTCGAAGCCCTTGCCGTCGATATAGTTATAAAGTCCCTGCACTACCGAAGCCATAAATACGCCGAAAGCCGTTGCAAAGATACCTATGAACAGAATTTTATCTATAGATTCCTCGTTAAAGTTCTTTTTCGTCATAGTCAGCATAAGGAACACGAAACATAAAATTATGCCTATTCCCATGCAAAGTCCGTACGGCCATACGGAAAACTTGCCTATTGTAAATAAAGGTCCGTTAATCATTCATTCACCTATATTATTTAACCTTTGATTGCGGTTAACAGATTGTTCACAGCCGATGCAAGAGCCTTGTATGAGCTTTTAATAATATCGTCGTCGATACCTGCACCGTAGTAGGTTTTGCCGTTAAGCTCTACACCCACGTAGGAAATTGCCTGTGAACGCGAACCGTCTGTTAAGGCATGCTGTTCGTAGCCCGTAAGCACGTAATCAACTCCGAAGTTATTTTTAACCGCATTGGACACCGCGTCTAACCTACCGTTGCCGTATGCCATAACGACTTTTTTAACGCCTCCGCAACTGAACGTTACCGCCGACTCTATTCCGTCGGTCTGGCGGAAATGACATTCTGGGATATCGAAATGATTTCTGGGGAAGAGATAGTTTTTAGCGAATACCTCATAGACTTCGGCAGACTTCAACTCCTTATGCGCCTTATCCGACACGTCCTTTACCTTATAGCCCATATCCTCTTTCATCTTAGCAGGCATCTCTATTCCGTAGTTGGTTGCCATTATATAGCCTACGCCACCCTTACCCGACTGAGAATTGATGCGGATAACGTCCGTTTCATACTCCCTTCCGAGGTCGGTGGGGTCAACGGGGAGATAGGGTACGTCCCAAATCTTTTTATCGTTCTTTTTCCTGAACGCCATACCCTTTGCAATCGCGTCCTGATGCGAGCCGGAGAACGCGGCAAACACTAATTCGCCTGCATAGGGCTGACGGGGATTTACCGCCATACCCGTAAAGGTTCTATAAAGCGAGGTTACGTAGGGCATTGTGTTGAAGTTAAGGCAGGGGTCAACGCCCTGTGAATACATATTGCCTGCAAGCGTTATTATATCTACGTTGCCCGTACGCTCGCCGTTGCCGAAGAGCGTACCCTCTATTCTGTCTGCACCGGCTAAGAGTCCGCACTCCGCGGCGGCAACACCGCACCCTCTGTCGTTGTGGGGGTGAAGCGACAACACTACGTTTTCGCGGTACTTAATATTCTTGTGCATATACTCCACCTGCTGTGCATATACGTGGGGCATAGCGTTTTCCACCGTGGCAGGGAGATTGATTATAGCCTTATTATCTTTGGTGGGTTTCCAAACGTCTAATACGGCGTTAACTACTTCCAAAGCATACTCGGGTTCGGTACCCGTGAAGGATTCGGGAGAGTACTCGAAGCGGTAATTTCCGCCGTTTTCCTTTGCAAGTTCCTTTAAAAGGACCGCGCCGTCTATGGCTATTTTTTTAATCTCGTCCTTGCTCTTTGCAAAAACCTGTTCCCTTTGAGCGACGGAAGTTGAGTTATAGACGTGAACGACTGCGTTCTTAACACCCTTCAAGGCTTCAAAGGTCTTTCTTATAATATGCGCCCTCGCCTGAGTAAGCACCTGAACGGTTACTCCGTCGGGGATTAAATCCTCTTCGATAAGCTTTCTTAAAAAGTCGTACTCCGTCTGGCTTGCGGCGGGGAAGCCCACCTCTATTTCCTTAAAACCAAGCTCGGTTAAAAGTTTAAAAAACTCTACCTTAGTGTCAAGCGACATCGGCTCTATAAGGCTTTGATTGCCGTCCCTTAAATCGACGGAACACCACACGGGAGCTTTATCTATAAAGTCCTTTTCCGCCCAATCCATACATCTTTGAGGGGGAAGAAAATATTGTCTTGTATATTTATCGAAATTACGCATCTTTTAACCTGTTACCGTAACTATACGTTACGCCATTATATTTTTTCAATTATATCATAACGTAAAACCGTTTGCAACTAAATTTACGGTTTTTATATTTTTGGCAATATTTTATGCGTATTTATACATATTTTATACATTTATTAAAAACGCCCTGCTATTGAAATAACAGAGCGTATAAATTACTGAAGTTGATTTAAAGTTCTTTCCTTAAAATCCTTTTTACGAAGGCAGGGAATAAAGAGGAAGAAACCGAGGGCTACCGCCATACCTAAGCCCCAACCGATTGCCCACGCCCAGCATACGCCCGAAAAGCCCATTCCTATGCCCACCAATAAATAGACGAAGGCTACCCTTATGATAAGGTCGGTAAAGGTTGAAATGGTGAAGCCTAAGTTCCCCCCGCAACCGCGGACGGCGCCGTCCGACACTATCTTAACGCACACAACGGGGAGAAAAGCGGAGACTATTCTTAAAAACATCATAGAGCATCTTACCGCCTCCGCCGTGACGGAGTTTTTATCGATAAACAGCATTGTAAGCTGATAGGGAAGCGTTTCGCACAAAATCACAAAGATTAAACTTACCGTCATCGCATAGCACAGCACCGCAAGATATCCTTGCTTTATTCGCTTATACTCCCCTGCCGATTTATTCTGCGAACAGAAATTTGCAAGTCCGCCCGTCATCGTACCTACGCCCACGTTAGCAATCTGCACCAATTTAAAGCCTGTGGTAAAGCCTGCCGCGGAATCTAAGCTGATTAAATTTATTCTCTTCTGCACAAAGAAATTACCGACTGATACAAAGGAGTTTTGTAAGATTATCGGGATAGAAGTTACCAATAAATCCTTACAAATCGACTTATTGAAGCGCAGAGGCTTTTGTTCGCAAGTTATGCTTTTAAGCTTTTTTATAAGCACGATTACCGTTAACACACACGCCGAAGCCTGAGATATAAGCGTTGCCCAGGCAACGCCTGCAACGTCCATATTGAACACACAGACGAATAAAAGGTCTAACCCTACGTTTACCACGGACGAGAAAACGAGGAACAAAAAAGGCGTTTTAGAATCGCCTAAGGCGGAACATATTCCGCACCCTACGTTATACAAAAATACAAAGGGAAGCGATGCTGTGTATATGTAGAGATAGGAAAGCGAGTCCTTCATTATGACGGGGTCGGTTACGTCGAGAAGGTACATCGAAGGCTTACCCAAGGCAAAGCCCAACGCCATTACAGCTACGCACATTATTAAAAAGGTTATTGCAGAGGTATTTACAGTCTCCTTAACCTTTATATTATTCTTCGCACCGAAGTACTTTGCGACTATTACCGAACAACCGCCGTTACAGCCTAATGCAAACGCCAGCAAAATATTTACCATAGTCGAAGCTTCTCCAACTGCGGTTAAAGCGTTTTGTCCGTCTGAGGCAAAATTGCCTACAATGAGTAAATCGACAAGCGAATACGCCTGCTGAACCATTGCGCTACCTAAAAGCGGGAGCGTATATAAAAGCAATATCTTAAAGACGTTGCCTTGTGTTAAATCGATTGTCTTTCGTTTTTCCATACTCACGCCATTATAGCACTTTGTCCGTCGTTTGCAAGCGACGGACAAGGGAATTTTTATTATTTTTGATTTTTGTTAAATACTTTATTTATTTGTTCAAATAAATAATTTCAGACGGTTGGTTTAAGCCCTACTTACTCCTGCAAAACCTTTATTACTACTGCCTTTAATTTAATTACTACTGCCTTTAATTTAATTACTACTGCCTTTGTGCCGACGATGAAGAAGGGACGGAATAGAGGTCGAACTCCTCGTCTATGTCGAAGTCCGAATCTTCGTCGAAGGCGGCAAGCTTATTTACCGATACTTCGTAAGCGGTCATTGTAACAAAGCTTTCGTCGGGCTGTTTCTTCTGATACTCCCTCGACTGTATTCTGCCTGACAGCGCAATCTTATCGCCCACGGACAAATTTCTTACAAACCTTGCGTTTCTCCCCCAGGCGATTGCAGGGATATAGTCGCTTTTGTTGTAAGAGCGGTTGACCGCAATCAGCAAATCGGCAATCTCCCTGTTAAAGGGCGTTGTTCTATACACGGGCGGTTTGCAAATATAGCCCGACAATACGATTGAGTTGGGGTTTTTGCCGGGACGATTTGTTAGAATTTCCCTAATAAACACCGTAAGCATTAGGCGTGATTTTCCGTTTTCGAGCTTATTATAAGAGCGGAACTGACCGAGAGCGCAAAGCTCGTCTCCTTTTTTAAGCCCCTCGCCCATAAGCCTTTCGGAGATTGTCACGGGGAGGATATCCGCCTGACCTGAGAGTCTTTCCACTTCTACGTACAATTCGTAAAAACCTTCGCCGAACACCTCGTGAGAAAAGACAGCGTCCGATGCGACTTTACCGCAGATATATACCTTATTATTCCTTTCGTTTGAATAGTTGTTCATTTTATTTACTCCTTAAAAGTGTTTCTTTAAACTGTTTTTTTTGCGTTTTTTAGCCCTGTTAAACGTTGGGCTGTTGCCTGCCCGTTACGTCTAACGTGTAATTTTCCCTATAAATAAGCTCGCCTATGGGTACAAACGAATAGCCCTTATTTTTAAGCGTTTCTAAAATTATAGGCACAGCCTCGGCAGTATGCAGTCCGTTATTGTGCATAAGTATTATTGAACCGGGGCGCACTGCGTTTATTACCCGCATTGCTATATCGGTTGCCGACAAATCCTTCCAATCAAGACTATCGACGTCCCACTGAATGGAGTAATACCCCTCTTCGGTTGCGGTGCTGATAAGCTCGTCGTCGTAATCTCCGTAGGGCGGGCGGAAGAGTTCCACCTTTTTACCCGTAACCTTTTCGATTGCCGACGACGAAGTTTTAAGCTCTAAGCGGATTTCTTCGGCGTTCTGCTTTGACATATAGCTGTGGGTTGAGGAATGTGTGCCTATCTCGTGACCTGCGTTATCTATCTTTTTAACGTAGTCGGGGTAGTTTTTCACCCAAAATTCAACCATAAACCAAGTTGCCTTAACTTCCCCCACCCTTAACGCCTTTAAAATCTCGTCCGTATAATCGACGCCCCAAGCGCAATCAAAGGATATCGAAACGAGTTTTTCCTCCCGTTCGACAGAGTATATGGGGAGAAGTCTGGGCGTTGCGCCCAGCCATACCGCATATGCGCCCGAAAAGTGCGCCCCTATTGAAAGGACGGCAATAAGTACCGCTGAACACACCACTGCAAGAAAGCTTTTTAACTTTACCGTTACTGCCAAGTTGCCCACCTATATTAGCAAAATAAAATTGCCGAATAAGGAGTGAATAAGTCGTATTATGACTTTTTAAAAAGAATTGAACTTTCACACCTTTCGGTCTATTTATATCTATTTTTTTAATTTTAAAATTATGCTTTTTGGCACGGTAAAAAGCCCTACGGCGCAATTTACTGCGCCGTAGGGCTATTAAACATTTTATTAAGATTTTTTGATTGGTTAAAGGATATTACGGGGGCAATTGATTTTAAGTTGTTTAAAACACCCTTTAAATTATGACTTAGTTTTGAATGAGTTTTCTTATAATTTCGTCTGCCTTTTTAATATCGGCTTTTCCCTGCGTTGCCTTTTTTACAAAGCCGTATAAGGCGAAAATTGCCTTTTCCTTACCGCCCTTAAAGTCGGCGACGGCTGAAGGATTTGCATCGATTGCTTTTCGGCAAATTGTTTCCAATTCGCCTTCGTCCATACCCTGTATATCTTCTTCCTTGATATAGGTTTCAACTCCCTTACCCTCTTCCGCCATTTTTGCAAGAGTCTGCTGGGCAAGAGTTATGTTGATTTTACCCTCGTCGGCTAGTTTAACGAGCTTTGCCATCTCCTCCGCGCAAACGGGAAGGGCGAACAGCTCTTTATCCTCTTCGGTGGGGAGTTTGGAATAGAGAACGCCCGTCGTTAAGTTGACGGTATTCTTTACGCCTGCGCCTAAAGAAATTGCCTTTTCGACAAAGTCGCACACCCTTTTATACTTATATAAGAGCTTTGCAGTAGCCGAATTTATTTTAAGCTCGTTAACGTAGCGGTTTAGCTTATCTAAGGGAAGCTCGGGAAGTTCGGCTTTAATCTCCTCTACCTTTTCTTCGGGGATAATTACGGTTAGAAGGTCGGGTTCGGGGAAGTAGCGGTAATCTTGTGCGTCCTCTTTGGTACGCATAACCGAGGTTTCGCCCGTTTTATCGTCGTATCGTAAAGTTGCCTGAACAATCTTTCCGCCGTCGTCCAACACCTCGCACTGCCTTTCGTACTCGTAGCGCATAGCCTTTTCTATGAACGCCATAGAGTTCATATTCTTTATCTCTGTACGAGTACCGAATACCGTAGAGCCTTCGGGCATAACCGAAATATTTACGTCGCAACGCATAGAGCCTTCCTGCATTTTACAGTCCGAAACACCGATATAGCGCATAATGAGTTGCAATTTTTCTACGTATTCCCTTGCCTCTTCGGGGGAAGATATGTCGGGTTCCGACACAATTTCAATCAAAGGCACGCCACCGCGGTTATAATCGATTAGAGTAGAACCGCTGTCGTGGACGAGTTTGCCCGCGTCCTCTTCGATGTGAATACGGGTTATGCCTATCCTCTTTCCGCTCTCTAATTCGACGTAGCCGTGTTCGCACAAGGGCTTATCGAACTGCGATATTTGGTATGCCTTGGGTAAATCCGGATAGCAATAGTTTTTCCTGTCGAGGTGGGTTACGGTGTTTATTGTGCAATGGGTGGCAAGACCTGCCCTGATTGCGAACTCCACAACCTTTTTATTGAGTACGGGCAACGCACCCGGCTGACCTGTACATACGGGACAGCAATGGGTGTTGGGGGCGCCACCGAACTCCGTCGTGCAGGCGCAGAAAATTTTGGTTTTTGTTGCAAGTTCTACGTGGGTTTCAAGCCCTGAAACAAGGCGGTATCTCATAATTTCACACCCCCTTCATACTCTTCAACGTCGCATATTCCCGTCTTTTCGGCGTAATATGCACAATCTAATACGCTTACGTCGGCATACTTTTTGCCGATAATCTGCAAGCCAACGGGCATATTGTTTTTGTCCTTTCCGCAGGGGATTGATATTGCGGGAAGCCCTGCTATATTTACAGGCACGGTGCTTACGTCCGACAGATACGTCTGCAATGCGTTCTTACCCGAAAAGCCCAAAGGGAACGCCGTTGAAGGCGAAGTGGGTGCAAACAGCAAATCGTACTTTTCAAACACCTTAGCAAGCTGTTCTTCGACAGATGAACGGAGTATGCAAGCCTTTTTGTAATATGCGTCGAAATAGCCCGACGACAATACGTAGGTGCCGAGCATAATTCTCTTTTTAACCTCTTTGCCAAAGCCCTGAGTACGTGTTTTAACGACCATATCGTCGAGGTTGGAATAGTTGTTTACTCGATACCCGTAGCGGATACCGTCGTATCTTCCTAAGTTGGAAGAAGCCTCTGCACAGGCAATTATATAGTATGCAGGGAGAGCAAGTTTTAAGGAGGGTATGCTGACTTCCTCAACCTTTGCCCCTGCCTGTTCGTAGGCGGATATTGCCTTTTCAACGGCACATACAACGTCGCTGTCGGCTCCATCGAAGAGTTCTTTTAAAACTCCTATCTTAATCCCCTTAACCTCTCCTTTAAGGACGGTGGAGGTTGCAGGCGTTTCAATGCTCGTCTGGTCTTTATTGTCAACGCCCCTTATTGCGTCATAGACTATGGAAGCATCGGTAACCGAAGTCGTCATAGGACCTATCTGGTCTAATGAAGAACCGTATGCTATAAGTCCGTAACGGGAAACCGCACCGTAAGAGGGCTTAAAGCCGACTATACCGCAAAAGGACGCAGGCTGACGAATCGAACCGCCCGTGTCCGAACCTAAACCGAAAACGGCAAGGTTGGCGCATACTGCCGAGGCTACACCGCTTGACGAACCGCCCGTAACGCAACCTCTATTGCGGGGGTTTAAGGCTGTGCCGTAACAGCTTGTTTCACCCGTCGAACCCATTGCGAACTCGTCCATATTGGTCTTGCCTAAAAGAACCGCACCCTGCTCTTTGAGCTTTTGCCATACCGTTGCATTGTAGTAGGGCTTAAAGCCTTCTAATATTTTAGAGCAACAGGTTGTGAGCATACCGTCTGTTGCAATATTGTCCTTTAAGGTAAAGGGAATACCCGTTAAGGGGGTCCCCTTGCCTTCCTTTAAAAGGCTGTCGGCATACTCTGCGTTGCGTTCCGCCTCCTCAAACGTTGTATGAACGTAGGCGTTGAGCGAGGGGTTTTCACTCTTTATAGCTTCGATATAGCTTTTCGTAAGCTGAGTAGAAGTTAATTCGCCCGAACGGAGTTTTTGAGAGAGGGTTAAAATCGCACTTCTCATTTTACAACCCTCCTTACGGGGATATAGCCGTCCTGCGCTTCTACGTTAGAGGTGATTTTTTCGTTGGGAAGACTGGGAACAACTTCGTCTTCACGCAAATCTTCCCAAGCAATTGTGCGTGCGGTAACTTCCCTTATGGTTGCCGTATCGCCCTCTACTTCCTGATTTATTCTGTTGGCAAAGTCTATTATCTCCTCAAATTCGGGAATGAACCTCTCCTCTTCCTCTTCGGAAAATTCAAGGCGGGAAAGCCTTGCCAAAACCTTTATTTCCTGTTTAGAAACACTCATAAATTTTTCTCTTCTTTTCTTTATGCGAACGCAACGCCACCGTTTATTTTTGAGCGATGCGTTGCGTAGATTTTGTTATTGTCTTATTTTGATATGCGTTTCGCGGAGCTGAAGTTCGGTTACTATGTTGGGCGCACCGCACATTAAATCCTGACCCGACGACGACATAGGGAATGCGATTACTTCCCTGATATTTTCTTCGTTTTTGAGTAGCATTATCATTCTGTCTATGCCGGGCGCCATACCTGCATGAGGGGGCGCACCGTACTTGAACGCCGTATATAGCGCACCGAATTTGTCCTTTAACGCCGATTCGTCATACCCTGCAATTTCAAACGCTTTGACCATTATATCCAAGTCGTGGTTGCGGACTGCGCCTGACGAAAGCTCTACCCCGTTGCAGACAATGTCGTACTGAAATGCAAGAATTTCGAGAGGGTCTTTTGTGTTCAACGCCTCTAATCCGCCCTGAGGCATAGAGAAGGGGTTGTGGGTGAATGCGACCTTGCCGTCCTCGTCCCTTTCGTACATAGGGAAGTCGTTGACGAAGCAGAAGCGGTATGCGTTCTTTTCGGTTAAGTTGAGCCTTTCGCCTAACTCGTTCCTTATCTGCCCTGCAAGCTTAGGAGCCTTTTCCTTGTTGTCTGCGATAAAGAAGATTGTATCGCCCACTTTGAGGTCTGCTATCTTTAAAAGCTCTCCCTTCAAAGGCTGGGGAATGAATTTATCGATAGGTCCTTTATAGGTTAAATCTTCGGCAACTTCTAAATATCCTAAACCTGCCATACCTATCGACATTGCAAAGGCTAACAGCTTTTCGTGGAAGCCCTTGGACATATCGGCGTGAACCTTTATTGCCCTTACGCATTTGTTTATGAAGGGTTTAAACGTACACTTATTGAAGAACTCCGACAAATCGATTATCCTTAAAGGGTTGCGGAGGTCGGGTTTATCCGTGCCGAATTGAAGCATTGCGTCGGCATAGGATATTACGGGGAAGGGCGCCTTTGTTACCTCGAACCCCTCGGGGGCAAACTTTTCAAAGGTTTCGGAAAGCACTTCCTCTCCCACCTTAAACACGTCCTGCTGGTCGGCGAAAGCCATTTCAAAGTCTAACTGATAGAACTCGCCGGGGGAGCGGTCTGCACGGGCATCCTCGTCGCGGAAGCAGGGGGCAATTTGGAAATACTTATCTATTCCGCCCACCATTAAAAGCTGTTTATACTGCTGAGGAGCCTGGGGAAGGGCGTAGAATTTACCCTTGTATCTGCGAGAAGGCACTATATAGTCCCTTGCACCCTCGGGAGAGGACGCACAAAGAATGGGCGTCTGTACTTCCAAAAAGCCCAAAGAGGTCATCTTCTGTCTTAAAAAAGAGATAACTTCCGAACGGAAGATAATATTGTCCTTAACCTTACGGTTTCTTAAATCGAGGAAGCGGTATTTTAAACGAACGTCCTCCCTAATATCCTTGGAAGTCATAACTTCAAAGGGAAGCTGTTCCCTGACCTTTCCTAAAATTTTTACGCTTTGGCAGTTGAGTTCTACCGTGCCTGTGGGAATTTTGGGGTTGTAAGTTTCCTCGTCACGCTTTTCTATAACGCCGAAAACCGATATACAGTCCTCTTTATTTATCCCGTCCAAAAGGGCGGTGTTGCGCATAACGACCTGTACTACGCCGTAATAATCCCTTAAATCTATAAACGATACACCGCCGTGGTCCCTTATGTTTTCGACCCAACCTGCAAGCGTAACTTCTTCGCCTATACGGCTTTCACCTATTTTATCGGAAGAGTCCGTTCTGTATAAAGCAGACATTTTATTCTCCTTTTCTATAAAAAAATACCGTCCGCCGTGGGAAAATCCGTTAACGGATTATCTGTGCGAACGGTGTTCGCTATTGCTTTTGTATAATTATTCGTAATTATACTATAAATTTAATGTTGTGTCAACGAATATACAATAATTACACGAAAATTATTCATTTTCGTTTACCTTTAAACTCACGTATTTCCTTAACGGTACGCTCGTACCCGTAATCGGACGGAGTGTAATAGACCCTGTCCTTTAAGGCGGAGGGGAGATATTGCTGTTCTACGTAGCCGTTGGGGTAGTTATGAGGATATTTATAGTTTTTGGACTGTGCCTTATCGTCTTTACTTCCGTAGGAGTTGTCTTTTAAGTAGGGCGGTACTCCCCCGTCGTCCCTTACGTTGATTGCATCGGCTTTGGCTGAATGCATAGCGGTTGACACCGTACCCGACTTGGGCGCTTCGCATACGTAGATTATCGCCTCGGACAGAGGTTCCATAGCCTCCGGATAGCCTATCTTTTCAAGGGCGTACATAGCCGAAGTTGCTATCTGCAACGCCCTCGGGTCCGCCATACCCACGTCCTCGGCAGAGTGCACTACAAGCCTACGCGCAACCAACATAGGGTCGCAACCGCCCTCGATTAGTCTGAATGCGTAGTAGAGAGAGGCATTGGCGTCGCTACCCCTAAGCGATTTACAGAAAGCCGAGAGATAGTCGTAATAATCGTCCTTATTGTATGCAAGCGATTTGCGCTGAATGGACTGTTCGGCATCGGAAAGCTTTATTATCATCTTACCGTCTTCGCCTACGGGGGTGGTGAGAACGGCAAGTTCTAAGGCGTTATACGCGGTGCGCAAGTCGCCCCCTGCCATTGTAGCTATATGTATGAGCGCTTGTTCTTCAACCTCGGCGCCGTAATTTCCTAACCCCTTTCTCTTATCCGAGAGAGCCTTTTTTAAGGCGGACAGCACCTCTTCGTCCGTGAGTCTTTTAAACTCGAACACGCGACAGCGCGAAACGATTGCAGGGGTCATCGAGGCGTAGGGATTTTCGGTTGTGGAACCGATAAAAATTATCGTACCCTTTTCTATTGCAGGCAAGAGTGAATCGGACTGCGTTTTGTTGAAACGGTGGCACTCGTCAAGCATTAGGTAGGTGCGCTTATTATAAAGCTTTAAGTTGTTTTCCGCTTCCGTTACAGCGGACTTAACGTCGGCTACGCCTGCCTGAACGGCGTTCAACTTTATGAACTCGCCGTGGGTGGTTGAAGCAATGATATGCGCAAGCGTGGTCTTGCCCGTACCGGGAGGACCGTAGAAGATGCAACTGCCCAACCTGTCCAAAGAAATTGCACGGCGCAAAAGAGAGCCTTCCGCAACGATGTGCTTCTGCCCGATAAAGTCGTTTAAGTTGTTGGCACGCATTCTTTCGGCAAGGGGTTTTGCCTTCTCTTCATTGCCGTTAAAGTCGAATAAATCCATATTATTATTGCTTTATTAGTTTTTTAATCTGTGGCATCAAAGCCTTGGTCGTATTATAACCGCTTTCGTATGCTACGGGTAAATCCTTAATTCTATACTGACTCATCATGCCCATATCGGGTATTACCCATAGAGTTCTATCGTCGTCGGTTAGCTGTCTTTTCATACAGGTGGAGTTGTAGTCTATGATGTCATATACCCTGATTATCATTCCAATCACGCTCTTAACCTTGGTTACAGGCTCTTTGGTGTTATCTAAAACGTCAACGGCAATTACTACGTCCGCACCCATTTCCTTAACCTGTTCGGTGGGTATTCTGCAAAGCACTCCGCCATCGACAAGCAACTTATCTTCGTACTCCACGGGTTGGAATACAAGGGGGATTGTGCTTGAAGCCCTTACCGCCGTAGCCACTTCGCCTTTGTCCAATACAACAAGTTTGCCTGAGAGCAGGTCGGTTGCCACGCAACGGAAAGGAATGGCGAGTTCGTCAAACTGAACGGCGCCTATTTTATCTAAGAGCATATCGTGCATCTTGTTGCCCTTTAACAGTGCGCCCTTGCTCAATCCGCCGAGGTCGAGCAAATCGAAGGGTTTGATTTGTTGTACGGTTTCATACATATCTTCAACTTGCATTCCTGCCGAATAGCAAGCGCCTACCACCGCACCCATAGAACAACCCGTGATAAAGTCGGGCTTAATGCCCTCCTCTTCGAGCGCCTTTAAAACTCCTATATGCGCAACACCCCTCGAACCTCCGCTACCGAGGGCAAGACCTATCTTTTTTGCCTTCATAAAATTTCCTTCCGTTTAATAAAGTTTAATGTATGGAACGTCTTAAAAAATTTAAATTAAAAAATTTTAAAAGAGTTGTGAGTTGTTTGATTTTAATATTTTTTGCCGTAACTATTTTTATTCGCCCGGACAGGTATATTACAGCCTGCTTTAACGGCATTTGCCTATGGGCGGAGTGCGTGCTACCCTCTCTTTTCCCCTTTATGGTAATCTGCGCCCTGCTTTCTTCTTTAGGGGCAATCAACTTTGCGTCACGCCCCCTATTCAGGCTGTCTAAAAAACTTAAACTGCCTAAACTTGCTCTGCCGTTGTTTTTTATGAGCGCAATTGCAGGATACCCTGCCGGGAGTAGGCTTGTTGCAAGTTACTATAAGGACGGCTATATTACCCGTTCGGAGGCGAGGAAACTTGCGCCTCTATGCTCTGCATGCGGTCCTCTTTTTGCGTTGGGTACTATCGGCGTTAAGGCGTTCGGCGGGGGATATTATGGGGTTAAACTGCTTTCAGCCTCCCTTATTTCAATCCTTTCCACCTCACTGATTTATTGCCTATTTGCAAAGAGCCAAAAGGCGGAAGATGCGCCTATTATAAAAAGCGACAGGGGAAATCTGCTTGAAAACGCATTTTACGGCGGAGTGACCGCCTGCCTTACCGCCGGGGCTTTCATCTGCTTTTTCTACACCCTGTCTCAAATTATTTCCGACTTTAATATTTTTATGCCGATTGAATTTATTTTATCCGCCGTTATAGGCGATTGTGCCAAGGGGCTTTGCCAAGGGCTTTGCGAGGCGACGGGCGGTTGCTTTGCCGTTGCCACGTCAGGTGGATTTTTCGCACTGCCGTGCGCCGGGTTTTTATGCGTATTCGGCGGAGCTTCGATTCTACTACAACAGCTGTGTTACCTGACTGAATGCGGTGTAAAGCCGTCGTTTTTTATAGCGTTTAAATTTGTTCAGGGCGTTGTTGCATTCGGGATACTTTGCCTCTTTTTATTATTTTAAAGCTTTTACGCCCGCTTCTTCATTCTATCAGTATGCGCCGAAAATTCTAAACGAGAGCGATTTTTCTTCAATCTCTTTAAGGGCGGTGGCAAGGCTTTTTCTATCATCGCCGAGTTCTATTTCTATAAAGAACCTGAACTCCCCGAGCTTTTCTTTAATAGGTCGGCTCTCAATTTTTGTCATATTTATATTATGCTCTGCAAGGACGTTGAGCATAGAAATCAGCGCACCCGGTCTATGTAGGCAGGTAAAGCAGAAGAACAGCCTTTTTGCTCCGTATGCGGGCAGGGTGAACTTGCCTTTTACAATCTTAAAAAAGAAGGTGAAGTTCGTCTTCTCGTCCGATATCGTTTGAGCGGATAGCGTGAATCCCTCTCTTACTACGTGCGCCCCCACTATTCCTGCGTCGGACGGCGTTTTAATCATACTTAAGCTTTCCGACGTCGAAGAGGTTGCGTATTGGCATGCTGTGGGGAATTTTTCGGAGAGGTATTTTGCGCACTGCGCAAGAGCCTGAGGGTGGGAATATATGCGCTCTACCCCCTCGTAAGAAGCTCCGTTTAGGGTGATTATTCTGTGGTCAACCAAAACGGGGCATTGCGCAACGACCGTTACGTCCTTAAACTCTTCCAACAAATCGAGGTTTTGAGTGACGGCGCCGTTTAAGGAATTTTCGATAGGAACGACGGCTTCGTCTATCTCACCTGCGGAGAGTGCGGAAAAAATTGCGCGGAAATTTTTGTAGGGCGTGAGAGTAAAACCTGCACACAGTTTCTTTGTTGCAAGCTCGCTGTAACTTCCCGACGGTCCGAGATAACCTGCTGTCCTTTCCATACAATTTTCCGCCTTTAATTTCTTTTAAGCTGTTAGATTAA
Organism: Candidatus Coproplasma sp.; assembly: GCA_051884115.1. Lineage (GTDB taxonomy): Bacteria > Bacillota > Clostridia > Christensenellales > Borkfalkiaceae > Coproplasma. Next base: position 30,147 of record JBJEVA010000098.1, read on the forward strand.
ACCTTATCGGCAATATCTAAGAGCAGTCTTTCTGTATCGCACCAACCGAGGCAGGGGTCGGTTATGGACTTGCCATAGACCTTGTCCTCGCTCTGATTGCCTTCTTCGATAAAGCTCTCTATCATAAAGCCCTTTACGTTGCGTTTGAAGTCGTTATCGTAGAGGCGGTTATTCATAACCTCTTCGCAGATTCTTATCTGCTGTTTAAATTTCTTACCGCTGTTGGAGTGGTTTGCGTCTATTATTATTGCAGGATTTTTCAAGCCCGACTTTGCGTAGCCGTCTATAACCTGCATTACCGTCTCGTAATGGAAGTTGGGGATATCGTTGCCGTAGGAATCGACTGCGCCCCTTAAAATGGCGTGGGTTAAGGGGTTGCCGTTCGTCTTCATCTGCCAGCCGTTGAGCATAAAGGTCTGTGCCGATTGTGCGGCATAGATAGAGTTTAACAGCACTAAAATAGAACCGCCCATAGGGTTCTTTACACCGACGGGTACGTCCATTCCGCTTGCCGTAAGCCTGTGGAGCTGGTTTTCCGAACTACGCGCGCCGACTGCTACGTAGGAGAGTAAGTCGTCTATATAGGCGTAGTTTGCAGGATAGAGCATCTCGTCTGCGGAGGAGAGTCCGCTCGCCTCCATTGCCTTAATGTTAAGCTCCCTTATAGTTAATATTCCCTTTAAAATGTCCTCCGACTTGGAAGGGTCGGGCTGAGAGAACATACCTTTATAGCCTACGCCCTTTGTACGGGGTTTGTTGGTGTATATTCTTGGAACGATTACAAGCTTTTCCTTGACCTTTTCGTTGAGCTTGCCAAGGCGTTCTATATAGTCTAAAACGGGTGCCTGAGCATGTGCGGAGCAAGGTCCTACTATTACTATGAGTTTATCGCTGTTGCCCGTTATAACGTCGGCAATAGCCTTATCACGCTCTTCCTTAATTGCTTTAAGCTCCTTGGGGAGGGGCTTTTCCGCCTTAATTACTTCCGGTTCGGGAATTTTTACCTGTCTTTCAAACATCTTTTTTCTCCAAATATTTTTTTACAAGTTCATAAATTTGTTCAGGAACGTAGTCCTTGAATTGCTTTTTAAACGCAACCGAATTGCGTACAAGCGACGAACTGATATGAAGCTCGTCCTGTTCGGCAGGGATATAGATTGTTATCATATCCTTATCGAGCTTCCTGCTTGCAAAGGCGTTGCGGTTTTCGTACTCGAAGTCGATAGCGTCCCTTACGCCTCTTACGTAAAAGGGGGTGTTTTCGGCTTTTAATAAATCGACTGCCGTACCGTCGAAGGACACAACCTTTACTCTCTTTTCATTCTTAAAAAGCTCGTTTAACATCTCCAACCTCTCTTCGTGGGTAAAGAGCGTTGTTTTAGCCGTATTTATCATTAGAGCAACCGTTACGCCGTCGAAGATTTTTAAAGCTTTATTTACTACCGTCAGATGACCCAAAGTGGGTGGGTCGAACGTACCGGCAAAAACGCAAGTCTTCATTTTACACCTTTAATATTTTATTCCTTTTCAAAAAAGGTAAGATAGGCTTTGCCGTACTTACGCTCGTCAATTATTTTAAGTCCTTCTATTTCGCCTTCAAAGGAGCGGTCGCGTTCGTATATGGCGACACCGCCTTGAGCCAACAGCCCCCTTTCCGAAATAGCCTTTAACGAAGGCACGCCGAAGTCCATTGCATATGGAGGGTCGAGAAAAATTATATCGAATTTTTCGTTGCAACGCCTTAGATAATCGAGGAAGTCATAGCGCGTAACCACGCAACAAGCTTGCTCTTTAATGGCGGAAATATTTTTGCTGAGTACGGCTAAGCTTTCCTTAGAACGGTCGTTGAAATGTACCTTTTTAGCACCCCTCGAAACACATTCAAGCCCTAAGCTTCCGCTTCCGCAGAACAAATCGAGAACGGTTGCCCCTGCAATTCTGTCCGACAGAATATTGAAAAGGCTCTCTTTTGCCCTATCCGACGTGGGGCGTATGCCCTCCGCTTCAAATTCGGCAAGTTTTCTGCCACGATGCTTACCCGAAATTATCCTCACTTTTTGCGCCCCTTATCGTTCTTTCCGCCCTTCTTCTTTTCGCCGGGGATATCCACCACTCGGCTCCTTTTATCATCGGGGTTGGTCTTAGCAAGCTGTTCTTGAATTTTTAACTGTTTAAGCTTGCCGAGATAATACCCTAAGGTGTGGAAAGCTACGGGGAAGAGTATTAAAATATAGCTTAACGGCGCATATTTTTCACCCAGGAACGAGAAGGGGAAGTATGCCCAACCGCACAGATATTTTAAGCAAAATTCACACACGGTGTTGGGATAAAGAAGCTCTACCGACTGAAAAACGATGAAGGGTATGCACATAATTAAACCTATTACTATGCCCTTCCAAACAGCGTATTCGCCCGTCTTATATATGACCTTTTCGTCCTTTGAACCAAGCTCTCTCTTCCTTGCGTTCTCCACCGTTTTACGGTAGGCGATAGAGCCGTTTTCTCTGCCGAAGATTATTAAAGCTGAGCCGAGCATAACTTCTCCGCCAATCAGCGCTAAAAGCGAAATCGCCAAATCGTCATAGGCTGTGTTTACTATGACGGTTAAGCTTAACACCGCCATTAAAATGAGTGAAAACGCCACCCCTTGCAACATATCCAAAATCTCTAAACCGAACTTTTTCCCTGCTGAATAGTTCTTTTCATCTACTAAAATTTCATCTTCCAAAGACGGTCATCCCCCTTTCGCAAACATATATATCGAGAGGAACGTCCTTTTCCTCTTCAAAATTTTCTTCGGTGAATTGTAAATTATATCCCATACCTACCTTTAACATATCGGTACGTTCGGCAAAATACCTGTCGTAATACCCACCGCCGTAGCCTAAGCGGTAGCCCCTTTTATTGACGGCAAGAAGGGGAGTTAAACATATATCGAGCTTGCCCTCGTAGGCTTGTCCTTGGGGTTCTAAGATGCCGTAAGAATTTTTGACGAGGCAATTTTCGTCGCCAAAATAACTTACGGCAACCATATCTTTGCCTTCAACCCTTGGCAGATACACCCTTTTCCCAGCCTTTAAAAGCCTGTCTATCAGTGCGTGTGTGTCCGCCTCCGAGCCGTAGCTGTAATATACCAAAAAATCTTCTCTGTCGGCAAACGCCTGCAAGATTATATCTGCTATCGCTCCGTCGGCTACTTCCCTTACGGAGTGTTGGAAGTATTTACGTTTGATTTTGTATTTATATCTCAGCTCGTCTTTCATATATCCTTTGACTTCTTGCCGTGACCGAACACAGCACTTCGTAAGAAATTGTACCGCAACGGGCGGAATACTCCTCCGCATCGGTGAACACGGGCAGATAATCGCCCTTATTCGAACTTATGAATGCATCCATACACAGAGTTTTTTCACCAAGAGGTACGTTCCTGAAAAAACCGTCGGCATAGCCTAAACGGTAGGTATAGAGCGTTTGGTACTTTTTATCGGCTACGTTATAGCCTACGCCCTTCCCGAAAACCTTGGTTTGTTGGGCAAGACGGGCATAGACCTTTAACGCGGGAGTTAAACCTATTTTTTTAAACCCGAACGGCGTGTAGCCGTAGAGCATAAGTCCGCACCTAACTCCGTCGCAAAGGTACTCCTCCCCACGAAGTATTCCTCCGCTTGCACTTAAATGAGCTATTGCACCGGGGGCAAATTTTTTTACCGCCCTCTCCGCCTGTTTAAATACGGAGAGCTGTTCTCTGCATATCTTTTCGTTATCTGCGCAATACAGGTGGGAATATACCCCGACTATACTCTCTTTTTCGACAACCGACAAAAGGTAATTTAACTCGTCTATGTTACAGCCGTAGCGGTTCATACCCGTATTTACGGCTATTTGAAAAGGCAGTCCCCTGCATAGCTTTGCGCTTCTTTCGTCGGTTACGGTAGCCTGTAAATTATAAAATTTAAGCTTTTGGATATCGTCTGTATCCAAGGGCGGTGCAAGCACTAATATAGGTTTGGTTATACCTGAAATTCTTAGTTCCGAAGCTTCGTCAACAATGGCAACGCAAAAGCCGTCCGCAACGTCTTCGAGCTCCTTAGCAACCTCGGTTGCGCCGTGGCCGTAGGCGTCTGCCTTTACCACCGCGTAAAAAAATTTACCGCCGATTAAGCTTTTTACTTTTAACGCGTTAGAGCGTATAGCCGAAAGATTTATAACCGAAAGCGTTTTTTGCATACGACATAATATGCTTACCTTTTAATTATGGTTACGCCGAGCATAATGCCACGTTAAAATCTTATACATATTTCATTGTACCACAAAGGAACGTAGTTTGCAATATTTTTAAACCTTTTTTAATGCTTTACAACTTACTTTTAAAGTGCTAAAATCAAATTATGAGTTTAAAAAGCGAAATATTGAAAAAGCTTGAAGAGAACAGAGGCGCTTATCTTTCGGGGGAAAACCTTTCCGAGAGCTTTGGCGTTACCCGTCAAGCCGTATGGAAAGCCGTCAAAAAACTTACCGAAGAGGGGTATATTATCAACTCCGTAACTAACAAGGGATATATGCTCGACGGCAAGTGCGACCTTTTATCCTCCGCCGTTATATCCGATAAGACGGGGGCGAAAGTTTTCTGCTTTGACGAAGTGGGTTCGACCAACACCGTAGCCTTTCAAAAATTATACGCCGAGGGCGAGTGTTTAGTTGTCGCAGAACGCCAGAGCATGGGAAGGACTAAAAACGGGGAGAAATTTATCTCACCCACGCAAAAGGGAATCTATATGTCGGTTGCAAATCTTTGCAATCAACCCGTTGAACGGGCGGACGAACTTAGAGCAAGGTGTGCAGAGCTTGTTGCCCGAGTAATTTGCAATTACTGCGGTAATATGCCCGAGATACGCAATTTAGACGAGTTGTATTTAGACGGGAAAAAGGTGTGCGGAATATTGATTGAAGGCGAGATTAACCTTGCCACAAACAGAATAACAAAAGCTGTAATCGGCATAGGAATCTATACCGCAGAGGTTAGCGAGAGGTTTGGCTATATCGACTCGACAGAGCCGAGGAACGCTTTAATCTGCGATATCTATAAAGCCGTTAAAAATTTAATGAATTAAATATTTGTGAATATCATAGCCCCCTGCCGTTGAGTAGCGACAGGGGGTTTTTAACTTTATATTTATTTATGCAGTCTTACAAAAGGTTTAAGGTAATTGACTAATAACGTTGCGCCGACTATCTTTATTAGGTCGGGTATTATATAGGGATATACGCAATAGGTTAGGGCGATTTGAAGATTAGTCGTCGTTACGCTTCCCTTATAAATCATCATAAACCAAAGAGTGCCGAAGAGGTAGCACACCGCTACTCCCACTACCATTGCAAGGGCAAGTATTATTAGCTGAACTATATGTAATGCCACCTTATCTTTTACCTTTTCGCCGACAAGATGCATCTTATCGGAGGTTATACCCACAATAATCGCCGTGAAAATAAAGCCTATTACGTACCCTGCCGAAGCCGAGGCGATGAGCGCGTAAAAATTTTTAAACCCCGAAAAGACAGGCACTCCGCATATTCCGAGGAGTATGTAGGAAATTACGCATATAACTCCCCTCTTCCACCCTAAAAACCCTGCCGTCATACATACGCCCAAAGTCTGTAAGGTGATAGAAATTTCGGATATGGGAATTGCTATCCAGGAGCAGACTGCAATGACTACCGCAAACAATGCGATATAACATATATCTCTTACACCGAAGGGTGCGACTTTGCCTTTCTTATCTTTAATTTGACTACTTTCGTTTATGTTTTCGTTTTCTTCCATACCCATATTATATTTTTGAATATTTTAATTGTCAACCATTTTTAATAAATAGGTTTACAATTATTTTTAATGCAGGTAAAAACATATACACTATTTCATTTAGATTGACAAAAGTGAGCAAAAGTTTTAAAGTAATATCATATATATTTTAAAAGTAAAATTATATAGATTTTAACAGGCTCGCTATGATTTACACCCTGACGTTTAATCCGTCGCTGGATTATTACCTTAAAGTGAATAACCTTAAAACGGGTGCCGTAAACCGTACTTCCGCAGAAAGACTGACGGTGGGCGGAAAGGGTATTAACGTTTCCCGTCAGCTTATGGAGCTGGGCGACGACACCGTTGCCTTGGGCTTTGTTGCAGGTTTTACGGGTGAAGAAATTAGGCACGAAATTGAGTCGTTGGGGCTTGCCCACGACTTGACGGAAGTTAGCGGAAGAAGCAGAATTAACGTTAAAATCAAAGCCATTGCAGAGACGGACATTAACGCTACGGGTGCGGAGATTAGTTTAAACGACGTTAAAAAAATGACGGATAACCTAAGGCGTAAGCTGAAAGCAGGCGATTATCTTGTAATCAGCGGTAACGTTTCGGGTTTAGGCGACGAGATTTATGCCGACGTCATTGATGCTTTAAGGGATATTGAAGGCGTAAATTTTGTGGTCGATGCCTGTGGCAATCTTTTGACGGAAACACTTAAATACAAGCCGTTTTTAATCAAGCCCAATCTTTATGAGCTTTGCGAAGTATTCGGGCTTCCCATATCCGCCACCGACACAAAGGCAATTGCCGAACACGCGAGAAAACTGCAAAAGCACGGTGCAAGAAACGTAATAGTTTCGCTCGGTTCCGACGGCGCACTTATGGTAACGGAGACTAAACAGGCGTGCTACGTACGTGCGGCAAGGGGGCAACTTATTAACTCCGTAGGTGCAGGAGATTGCATGATTGCAGGTTTCTTACACGAATATATCAAGACAGGCAACTATTTTAAGGCGTTAAACTTTGCCGTAGCCTCCGGCAGTGCGTGTGCCTTTACAGAGGACATTGCAACAAAAGAACAGATTGAATACGTTGAAAGCCTTATGCTTTAAGAAAACAGACCTTCCTAAAATTTGGGAAGGTCTTTTAATTTTGATTAGTTGCGCTTTGTATGTGCATTAAAGATTAGAGCCATTATAAACGAGAACACAACGGCGGATGTTATGCCTGCGCTTGCCACCGATAAGCTACCCGTTACCGCATAGAAGAAGCCCTTTTCCGCACCCTTTATAGCTCCGTTTGCTAAAAGATAGCCAAAGCCTGAGATTGGTACGGTTGCCCCTGCTCCTGCAAAATCGACAAGGGGTTGATACAAGCCGATTGCAGTTAACACTACCCCTGCAAGCATAAAATAGACGAGTATTTTACCTGCGGTTAAATCGGTGTAATTTATGATGATTTGCGCAATAGTACATATCGTACCGCCCACGGCGAATGCCTTTATATACATTAAAAAAATATTAAGAACTTCCTGTCCCATAACCACTCCCTTTAATGCAACCGCCTTTATATACTCAGTTCGACGGCGTGAGATATACAGGGTATGGACTCACCCTGCCCCGACGATACGGTAGATAATAGCGCACCCGTTGCCGAAAACAGTACCCTTTTATACTCCCTCTGCCTCATCTTGGTAAGAATGTAGGAGTTAAGCACCACAGCACTGCACCCTGCTCCGCTACCGCCTTGAAATTCGTCCTCTATAACTTTATAAATTATCTCTCCGCAGTCAACGTGTTTTTCGGAGACGTCGAACCCCTTTTCCCAACACAAGTCCTTTAATATTCGGGAACCCAACGCGCCCAAGTCGCCTGATAAAATCAAGTCGTAATCGTCGGGGGAAGTCTGCGTATCGCGGAAATGGCGCATAAGCGTATCGGCACAGGCGGGCGCCATTGCGGCCCCCATATTGTTTACGTCGGTCACTCCGTAATCGACTACCCTGCCCATTGTGCCGTTTACTACCTTTATTCCGTCACCCTCGTTAGCTATAAGGCACGCGCCTGCGCCCGTTACCGTCCATTGCGACTGAGGGGGGCGGGTCGTACCCTGTTCAAGGGGGTAGCGGTACTGCCTTTCCGCACTTGCAAAGTGACTGCACGTTGCCGAAACAGCACGTTTGCAATAGCCTGCATCTACCATTACCGCCGAAAGCAGAATACTCTCCGACATAGTCGAACAGGCGGAATATACTCCGAGAAAGGGTATATCGAAATCACGGGCGGCGAATGACGCCGAAATAATTTGGTTTAACAAATCCCCCGAAAAGAGGACGTTGACGTCCTTACGCTCTATGCCTGCGTTTTTAATAACGCCGTCTATAACGGTTGAAAGCATTTTGCACTCTGCCTTTTCAAAGGTGGCTTCGCCGAACATGTCGTCGTCTAAAGCCTTATCGACGTATGCGCCTACTACCCCCGCACACTCCTTGGGACCTGCAACCGAAAACGACGTGATTATTTTTGGAGCGTTGTTAAAAAACAGCGTTCTGCCCTCTAAAAGTTTACCCTTCATTAAACTTAGTTTTAATCAACCTTATGAGTTTTATGCGGTAATTGCTAAGTTTTAACAATGAAAAACGGGTTCAGCTTGTATAGCGAACCCGTTATTTTATTCAATTTAATTATATATGCTCAATAGCCCTTACGCTCCGAACGGAAAGAGAGAGCGCCGTCTTTGAGTTCGATTGTCACCGTTTCGCCGGGGAGGACGTGACCTGCCAAAATCTCGTCGGACAACCTGTCCTCTATACGCCTCTGCACGGTTCTCTTTAAAGGTCTTGCACCGTACGTTTCGGAGTAGCCCTCTTCAATGAGCTTATCCATTGCCTCGGTTGTAATCTTTAAAGCAATATCTTTTTCTCCAAGGCGTTTCCTCAGCCCGTCCATGATTTTATAGCAGATTTGCCCTGCCTCTTCCTTTGTGAGCTTGCGGAAGATTATTACGTCGTCTAACCTGTTTAAAAATTCGGGGCGGAACTGTTCCTTTAACGCTTCGTTAATACTCTCCTTCATATCCTCGTAGCCGTCGTCGGAAGTGCCGAAGCCGAGGCTCGACATCCTTTTAATCTGGCTTGCGCCTACGTTGGAAGTGAGTATAATTATTGTGTTTTTGAAGTTTATTACCCTGCCCTTACTGTCCGAAAGCCTTCCGTCGTCGAGAATTTGCAAGAGGATATTGAACACGTCGGGGTGTGCCTTTTCAACCTCGTCGAAAAGCACTACGGAATAGGGCTTACGCCTTACCTTTTCGGTGAGCTGACCGCCTGCGTTATCGTCGTAACCGACGTAGCCCGGGGGTGCGCCTATGAGCTTTGACACCGAATGTTTTTCCATATACTCGGACATATCAAGGCGGATTAAGAGCTTTTCGTCGCCGAACATATTTTCGGCAAGCGCCTTTGCAAGGTCGGTTTTACCTACGCCCGTAGGTCCTACGAATATGAAAGAGCCTATGGGTTTGCCCGATTCTGCAAGCCCTGCCCTTGCCCTTCTTATAGCCCTTGCCACGGCGGAGACCGCCTCGTCCTGACCTATTATCCTTTTATGCAGATTTTCCTCCAAGTGCAAAAGCTTTTCGCTCTCCTGCTCGGTGAGCTTAACTACGGGAACACCCGTCCAACCGCTTACGACTTCAGCTATCTCGTTACTGCCGATTACAGGTGAAGTTTGACCGCCCTGCCACTCAGTGTTCATCGCCTCAATCTTTTCCTGCGTATCGTTGATTTCTGCTACGAGCTGTTTAGCCTTATCGTAGTCTTCGCCCCTCGCCGCCTTATTCTTTTCGCTAATGAGCATTTTAAGCTTTTCTTTAAGATTGTTTAGCTCTTCGGGGGCGTTGTAGCTGTTTAACCTTGCCCTTGACGCCGCCTCATCGACTAAGTCTATTGCCTTGTCGGGGAGGAACCTGTCGGTAATATACCTGTCCGAAAGGGTTGCCGAAGCGAAGATTGCCTCATCGGAAATTACGACCTTGTGGTGCGCCTCGTACTTATCCCTAAGCCCCTTTAAAATTTCTATCGTATCCTGAACGGTGGGTTCTTCTACCTGTACGGGAGTAAAACGCCTTTCTAATGCGGAGTCCTGTTCTATGTATTTGCGGTATTCGTCCAAGGTGGTTGCGCCCACCGTCTGCAATTCTCCCCTTGCGAGCATGGGTTTTAAGATGTTGGCGGCATCCATCTTACCCTCCGCAGACGCGCCTGCACCTACGATAAGATGTATTTCGTCGATAAATAAAATTACGTTGCCGTTAGATTTAATCATAGCCACGGCGTTTTTCAATCTCTCTTCAAAATCGCCCCTGTACCTTGCGCCTGCAACCATACTTGCAAGGTCGAGAGAAAAGACCGTTTTACCCTTTAAAAGGTCGGGAACTTCGTTTTTAACTATTGCCTGTGCCAACCCCTCTACTACCGCCGATTTACCTACGCCCGGTTCGCCGATAAGCACGGGATTGTTTTTGGTTCTTCTCGAAAGCACTTGAATAATCTTATCAATCTCTTTCTTTCTGCCGATAACGGGGTCTATTTTGCCCTCTTTAGTCTTTTGCGTCAGGTCTGTGCCGTACTGTAAGACGGAGTCGTCTAACTTGCTCTCGAAGCCTTTGCGCTCCTCCCTGCTCTGCGAATGACCGATGCCTGACAATCCGTAATCGTCGTAATCGTCGTCATCATCGTCTATTTCGCCTGAGGTGGCAAGTTCCACCTTGGCGGCAAGAGTAGGCATATTTACACCCAAAGCCTTGAATATGTACATTGCAAGGCAATCTGTAGTTTCCATTATAGCGTGGAGAAGGTGTTCTGTTCCCGCTATTCCGTCCGCATTGGTGTCAACGGCAAGGTCCTGAGCCCTTTCGAGCATATGCTTTGTGCGCGGTGTGAATCCGTCGATAGCACACTTTCTGTCTATTGCCTTTAATAAATAACGCTTAAACGCTTCCTCCGTAACTCCGCAGGAGCATAATATCTTCTGCGCCGTACAGCCCTGAGTTAGTAGCATTGCGTAAATTATTTGCTCGCTACCTATGTAGGTAATTCCTAATTTGGAAATTAGCTCGTGCGTGTTGGCAAGCACTTTTTGCAGATTGCGCGATATTCTTGAAAACTCCATATTTTCCCCTGTTATTTAGCTTAGCCACCGCATATTACGGGGGCAATTTATTTTTTTACGCAAAAACCTTTACGGTTTTACTATCATTTTTTTGACCTGTTCGGAGACGTACTGAGCTCGGTATGCGTCCCTCTCCTTGGAAAGAAGCGTTCTGCCTGCAATGGCGTTGAGATTGGTAGGCTTCATATTTAACAAAAGCTCGTCTATTGCCGATATATCTGCCGTATATACGTAGCCTAAGCATACGGCAAGCTTTAAGTCTGAACTTAGCTTTTCTAATTCGGAATGGGATAGAAGAACGCAATTACTAAGTACGCCGTAAGCCCTTAAACATTTATCCTTTATCGTAAGAGAGCAATCGCCCGTTTTTAGGCGTTGACGTTCGCTTGCCTCCATCTCGGTAATTTTGCCGACAACCGTTTCAACTAACGATAAAATCTTCTCTTCGGTAACGCCTAAGGTTACTTCGTTGCTGACCTGAAAGACGTAGCCCTCCGCTTCGCTTCCCTCTCCGTAGGCACCCCTTACGGTTAGCCCTAAACGCCTTGCACTTTTAATTACGTCTTTCATCATTCCGCCGAGCGACAGGGCGGGGAGAAAGAGCATAACCGAAGCCCTTAACCCCGTACCTAAATTTGTGGGGCAGGCGGTTAAATAACCGAGCTGTTCGTCGTATGCAAAGGGCAGAGAACGCGCCATCAGGCTGTCTTTTTGCGACATCGTTTGATACGCATGGCGGAGCGAAAGCCCACCCTTTATGCACTGTTCCCTTAAATGGTCCTCTTCGTTAATCATTACCGACACGTCGCCGTCTGAATTTAATAGGACGGCTGAACGCGTAGGGGTTTGCAATAATGCAGGACTTATCAGTCTGTTTTCGATAAGATTTACGCCCTCCGCTTCGGTGATTGCGTCCATATATTTAAGCGTAAACTCATCAACCTTGTTTAGTGCGGAAGAGACCGAGCGTATGATTTCCTTTGCCTGACTGTCGCTTTTTAGACGGGAAGGGAAGGGATATCCGTTTATATTTCGGGCAAGGCGCACGCGCGAGGATATTACTGTGCCGAGGGTGTAATCTACCATCTCCACCCTCCTGTATTCTTCTTTTTTATGGCGTTCATCTGCTCGTTAATTTTATTAGCCGTAATAAAGTCGCCCCTGCCGAGTGCGTTTTCCATTGCCTCCTGCAATTTTGCAAGTTTAATCCGCTCGTCGTGTTCGGCTGTATTTATTCCGCCTTCCTTACCGATATGCTCGGTTTTATTTTGAATTTTTGCTATGTACGGAAGCAGTTCCTCGTGGAATACATCGTAACAGCTCGGACAGCCTAAAAGCCCACTGCGTTCAAAGTCGGCAAACCTCATTCCACACGAAGGGCAGACCTTTTCTTCTTTAAACTGCTCGTCAAAAAGCCCCGACGCTAAGCCGTTGGCAAAGCTTTGTTCAAAGCTTCCGAACATCTCGTCGGCGCACATTGCACAAAGATTGTATTCGCACGTTTTGCCGTTTATTACGGTGCTATGGTTGACCGTAGCCTGACGGCGTTTACAGTTTTGACAGAGCATAAATTTTCCTTTTTTGTGGGTGCGTTCTTATCTCTCAGTGGTGCGACCACGGCGAAGTATCTTAATTACTTTAACGTTTAATTATCTATTCACTAATCAATCGAAAAACAAACTTCGTATTATGGGATTGCTACGGGGCGCCTATTCAGGCACCACCTCGCAATGACGACCTACCACACCTACAATATATTATAATGAAATTTTATAAACTGTAAACTGTTTTAGAAAATTATACACGAAAATATTGTTGTATTTTATTGAATATTTTTTACGGCTGTGTTATACTTATGCGGTAAACAAAATATTTTTGGAGGATATGTGATGCAATATTCAAAAGAAGTCCAGAACATGATTTGCGTTGCCAAGGGTGTTTCCGGTAAATTCGAACACGGCCCCGCCCCCATTCCCGAAGAAGGACAGTGGATTCAGGCAAAAGAAATCAAGGACATAAAAGGCTTTACGCACGGCATTGGCTGGTGCGCTCCCCAGCAGGGCGCGTGCAAGCTGACCTTAAACGTTAAGGACGGCATTATTCAGGAAGCACTCGTTGAAACTATCGGCTGTTCGGGTATGACCCACTCGGCGGCTATGGCTGCGGAAATTCTTCCCCACAAGACGATTTTGGAGGCACTTAATACCGACCTCGTCTGCGACGCCATCAACACCGCTATGAGAGAGTTGTTCTTACAGATAGTTTACGGCAGAACTCAGTCTGCTTTCTCTGACGACGGTCTTACCGTTGGTGCAGGTTTGGAAGATTTGGGCAAGGGTCTCCGTTCTCAGGTCGGCACTATGTACGGTACCGCGGCTAAGGGCGTTAGATATCTTGAAATGGCTGAAGGCTACGTTCTTGCTATTGCACTCGATAAGAACAACGAAGTTTGCGGTTATAAGTTCGTATCCCTCGGCAAGATGACCGACTTCATCAAGAAAGGTCTTACCCCCAACGAAGCTTACGAAAAGTCTATCGGCACTTACGGCAGATATACCAAGGAGCAGGGTGCTGTTAAGCACATTGACCCCAGAACGGACAAGGAGGTTGACTAATGGCTACTTTTGAAGGATACGAGAGAAGAGAGGCTAAAATCCTCGGCGTGCTTAAAGAGTACGGCATTTCTTCCATAGACGAATGTAAAGACATCTGCCTTTCTAAAGGCGTTGACTGCGATAAAATAGTTAGAAGCACACAGCCTATCTGCTTTGAAAACGCTGTTTGGGCTTACACCGTAGGCGCCGCAATTGCTATCAAGAAGGGTTGCACAAAGGCTTCCGACGCGGCGGCCGCAATCGGTATCGGCTTACAGAGCTTCTGTATCCCCGGTTCCGTTGCTGAAAACAGAAAGGTTGGTTTAGGTCACGGTAACCTCGGCGCAATGCTCTTATCCGACGAAACCGACTGCTTCTGCTTCCTTGCCGGTCACGAAAGCTTTGCCGCCGCAGAAGGCGCAATCAAAATCGCTGAAAACGCTAACAAGGTTAGAGGCAAGGCGCTTAGGGTTATTTTGAACGGTCTCGGCAAAGACGCCGCTTATATCATTTCGAGAATTAACGGCTTCACATACGTTAAGACGGAGTTCGACCCCTACACCGAAACGGTAACCGTTACCGACGAAGTTGCTTTCTCCGACGGCCCCAGAGCTAAGGTTAAGTGCTACGGCGCAGATAACGTCCCCGAAGGCGTTGCCATTATGAAGATGGAAAAGGTTTCCGTTTCCATTACGGGTAACTCCACCAACCCCACCCGTTTCCAGCACCCCGTTGCAGGTACCTACAAAAAATGGTGCGTAGAAAACGGCGTTAAGTACTTCTCGGTTGCTTCGGGCGGCGGTACAGGCAGAACGCTTCACCCCGACAATATGGCGGCAGGTCCTTCCAGCTACGGTATGACCGATACGATGGGCAGAATGCACTCCGATGCACAGTTCGCAGGTTCCTCCTCCGTTCCCGCTCACGTAGAGATGATGGGTCTTATCGGTATGGGAAATAACCCCATGGTCGGCGCAACCGTTGCAGTTGCTGTTGCAGTTCAGGAAGGTATGTCCAAGTAATTTGATGCTAACCGAATAATTAAAGGCGACGGCAGACTTGAACGTTTTCCGTCGCTTTTTGGATACAATAAATTATTTTAAACAAGGAGAATTAACTTTTATTATGAAAAATTTATCTACACGTTGGCAGAAGCTTATCGTTTGGCTTACGGGCTATCTTAGCATTATCGCATTCGTCATTGCAGGCGGATATATCCACCAAAAAACCGAAAGCGAGGACGTAAAGCGTTCTGCAAAAATTTCGCTGTTTGCAGTTGCCGTATTCACGGCATTTGAAATTCTTTTCAGCATTATCTCCTACTGCTATAATCTTGCAGATACATACAATTCCTGGGTAAGCTACGCACGCTACGTATTGGCAATTATAAAATCAGTTGCCTTCGTAACGCTGTTTATCGTAGATATGGTTGTAGGCTTCGGCAAACCTCATACGTCCGAACCCGTCGTTGAAAATGCCGAAACGGAGACTTCCGACAGCGAAAGCGAGATTATCGATATCAACAATTAAATTATTTAAATAAAAGTATGGGGCGATGAGCTTAACGGCTTATCGCCTTTTTACATGCAAAACCGCTGACTATACTATTAGGTATTTGTTTTATTATTGTAATATACTCTTTACTTTTTGGATATAAAATGATATAATTTAAGTATGATTTACTTATATATTTATTTGGGCGTAATTGTTGGTATGGGGCTTTTGGCGTTTATAGTATATGGCGTCGATAAAGGCAAGGCGATAAGAGGCGCCTGGCGAATTCCCGAGGCCACCCTTCTTCTCCTTTCGGCTTTGGGCGGTTGCCTGGGCGGTACGCTTGCGATGTGCGTATTTCGTCACAAGACAAGGCATTGGTACTTCTGGGCGGTAAATATCCTTGCCCTCGTAATCTATATTGCCTTGCTGGTATTTATCTTAATTAAATTTGTATTTTAACAACAAAACAGACCCCGTGAAATAACGAGGTCTGTTAATTTATTTGCAAATAATTTATTATTAAACTCTGTCGGCACTATTCAGTTGGTTGACAGCCTACCTTATTGTTTCGTTTTGCCCTTTTATTGATGATTAAATTGATTAGCAGATACCCAGCACAGCTTAGCGCAATTGTTAAAATATAGCCGATTGAATCTATTCCTACGTCACCGAACGACGCCGTTCTTCCGCCCACAAAATATTGGTGGAGTTCGTCAAGACATGCGTATAAAAAGCAGATTGCACAGGCGCTTAAAGAGATATAAAGCGGAGCAAGCTTAAACGAGGGGGTTTTAAACCCGAACACCGAAGCCGAGAATAAAAAGCTTGTTACGCCGAGCATCATATACAAAAACACGTGAGCAAGTTTTCTTATATTCAACCCGAAAGCTATCGGCACCGTTGACGAGGTTTCCCCCGGAGGAACTTCCTTATCAAGAATATCTATCACCACGTCGGCAACGCTGTCGCTTGTGCTTGAAGACTTTTCAAAGTTCTGCCCCGAAAAGCTAAATATAATCGCCATTACTGCAATCATAGCTATTGCCGAAAGCACTACTTTTATAATTTGTATTTTTTTAGAGTTTGTCATTTATTTGTTAGCCTTTCTGCTCTTAACACAACGATAAAATATATTTTTATATTATCACTTTTATTACTTTTCGTCAATATTTTACAATGCAATCAAGTTGTTAAGACGATATTTGCCTAAGCTATCATTAAGAATTTTAAGACTTCAATGCCTGAATAAATTTAAGGGCTGTTCGTTTGAACAGCCCTTATTGGATATGTTATACTCACTTAACCCTCTAACAGTTTTAAAATCTCGTCGGCGTTGGTGTCGGGCTTTACCTTAGGCATAACTGCCTGAATATTCCCTTGTTCGTCAATTAAGAAAGTTGTTCTTACAACGCCGAAACTTACCTTGCCGTACAACTTTTTCTCCTGCCATACCCCGTAATCTTTAATTGCCGAAAGCTCGGTATCGGACAACAGCACAAACGGCAAATTGTATTTTGTAGCAAAGTTTAAGTGTGAGTTAACGCTGTCCTTACTGATACCTATTACCACTGCGTTTTTGTCTTCGATTTGGCTATTTTTAAGCGCAAAGGCGCAAGCCTGTCTTGTACAGCCGGGCGTGTTGTCCTTGGGGTAAAAATACAAAACCACTTTCTTGCCGAGAAAATCCGATAAGGAAACCATATCCCCGTTTTTATCAGGCAAAGTAAATAAAGGTGCTTTCATTCCTACTTCTAACATAAATCTATTCTCCTTGTCTATTCTTTAATTTTATTGTAGCATCTTTTTTGCTATTAAGCAAGTGTTAAAATTTTGTATATACAAAAAGGGCTTACCCTTACGGGCAAGCCCTTTTTATTATAATTTAATTATTTGTTCTTTTTGCCGAAAAGGTTTTTAATGCCCTTTCCGATACTTTCCACCACTTTATCTACTTTGTCTTCGATGCTGCGGGGGTTCTTTATATTAGCCTGTGCTGCCGCAAGCCTTGCGATGGGTACGCGGTAAGGTGAGCAGGAAACGTAGTCAAGACCAATCTTGTGGCAGAATTCGATAGACGAAGGGTCGCCACCGTGTTCACCGCAGATACCGCAGTGAAGTTCGGGTCTTTCGCTCTTACCGAGTTTAACAGCCATATCCATAAGCTTGCCTACGCCGATTGTATCGAGACGGGAGAACGGGTCGCTCTCGTAAATCTTGCTCGAATAGTAGGAAGGCAAGAATTTGCCTGCGTCGTCACGGGAGAAACCGAAGGTCATCTGCGTTAAGTCGTTAGTACCGAAGCAGAAGAATTCAGCCTCTTTTGCAATCTCGTCGGCGGTAAGTGCGGCACGGGGAATTTCTATCATAGTGCCGACTTCGTATTTAAGGTCTATACCGCTTGCCTTAATAACGGCGTCTGCGGTTTCAACAACCGTCTTTTTAACGTATGCAAGTTCCTTAACTTCGCCAACAAGGGGAATCATAATTTCGGGAACTACCTTCCAGGAAGGATGACGCTTCTGAACGGCAATCGCAGCCTTAATAACCGCGTTAGTCTGCATAACTGCGATTTCGGGATAGGTTACGGTTAAACGGCATCCGCGGTGACCCATCATAGGGTTGAACTCGTGTAAGTCGGAAATAATCTGTTTAATCTGTGCAACGCTCTTACCCTGTGCCTTTGCCAAAGCTTCGATATCAGCTTCGTCGGTAGGTACGAACTCGTGAAGAGGGGGGTCAAGGAAACGGATAGTTACGGGCTGTCCTTCCAAAGCCTCGATAAGACCTTCAAAGTCTGCCTGTTGCATGGGTTCAATCTTTGCAAGAGCTACTTCTCTCTCTTCCTTTGTATCGGAGCAAATCATCTCTCTGAATGCGCCGATTCTGTCGGGGTCGAAGAACATATGCTCTGTACGGCAAAGACCGATGCCCTGTGCGCCGAATGCTGCCGCCTGCTTAGCATCCTTGGGGGTATCTGCGTTGGTTCTTACACCCAAAGCCTTATACTTATCCGCAAGAGTCATTATTCTGCCGAAGTAACCGGAGTTAGGGTCTGCGGGAACGGTGGGAATAAGGCAATCGTAGATATTACCGGTAGAGCCGTCCAAAGAGAGAACGTCGCCTTCCTTGAATACCTTGCCTGCAAGAGTGAACTGTTTGTTCTCCTCGTCCATCTTTATATCTCCGCAACCTGATACACAGCAAGTACCCATACCGCGTGCAACAACTGCAGCGTGAGACGTCTGACCGCCACGAACGGTTAAGATACCCTGAGAATACTTCATACCCTCGATATCTTCGGGGGAGGTTTCAAGACGAACTAAAACGACTTTCTTACCCTTCTTGCCTTCTTCAACTGCGTCTTCTGCGGTGAATACGATAGTACCTGCGGCCGCGCCGGGAGATGCGGCGATACCCTTACCTACTACGTTGTTCTTATCGGCTTCCTTTAAAGCCTTAGCGTCGAACTGAGGGTGAAGAAGCATATCGAGAGATTTTGCGTCAATCTGCATTAAAGCTTCTTTCTCGGTTATCATACCCTCGTCGATAAGGTCGCAAGCAATCTTGATAGCGGCCGCCGCGGTACGCTTACCGTTACGGGTCTGAAGCATATAGAGCTTACCCTTTTCGATGGTGAACTCCATATCCTGCATATCGCGATAGTGGTTTTCCAAAGTCTTGCAGACTTCGAGGAACTGAGCATAAACGTCGGGAAGAACTTCTGCCATCTTGGAGATAGGCATAGGAGTACGAACGCCTGCAACGACGTCTTCGCCCTGAGCGTTCATTAAGAATTCGCCCATAAGTCCCTTTTCGCCTGTAGCGGGGTTACGGGTGAATGCAACGCCCGTTCCGCAATCGTCGCCCATGTTACCGAACGCCATCATCTGTACGTTTACTGCGGTACCCCAGCTGTAAGGGATATCGTGGTCCATTCTGTAAATATTTGCACGGGGGTTGTCCCATGAACGGAATACTGCCTTGATTGCTTCAAAGAGCTGTTCCTTGGGGTCGGAGGGGAAGTCCTTGCCGAGCTGTGCCTTATATTCTGCCTTGAACTGATTTGCAAGGGTCTTTAAGTCTTCTGCGGTAAGGTCAACGTCGTATTCAACGCCCTTCTCTGCCTTCATATTGTCGATGAGCTTTTCAAAATACTTCTTGCCGACCTCCATAACGACGTCGGAGAACATCTGAATAAATCTTCTGTAACAGTCCCAAGCCCAACGGGGATTGCCTGACTTTGTAGCTATAGTTTCAACAACTTCTTCGTTAAGACCGAGGTTTAAGATGGTGTCCATCATGCCGGGCATCGAAGCTCTTGCGCCCGAACGAACGGATACAAGGAGAGGATTTTCCTTATCGCCGAACTTCTTACCGCAAATCTGCTCCATCTTGTCGATATAGCTCATTATTTCGGCTTTGATATCGTCGTTGATTTTTCTGCCGTCCTCATAGTACTGTGTGCAGGCTTCGGTTGAAATAGTAAAGCCCTGCGGTACGGGTAAACCGATATTGGTCATTTCAGCAAGGTTTGCACCCTTGCCACCCAAAAGCTCCCTCATCTTTGCATTACCTTCGGTGAAAAGGTAGCAATACTTTTTTGCCATAAAAATCCTCCTGTCTATATGTAAATTTTTATTTTTTACTATTTTAAAGCAGATTGCATAAAACTCAACTTTTAATTGAATTATGCATACCCTACTAACTTTTTTATTATAATATAGTTTTTAATATTTTTCAAGAGCTTAACGTGATTGTTTTTAAAATATGTTGAAATTTTTTTATTTTTTTCGTTAGAATGTAAAACCAAACAAAAACGGCACCTATAAAAATGGCGCCGTCTGCATTTATATTAAATTTAAATACTCTGCAAGGCTTAAAAGCTTTATATCCGTCTTGCTTAAAATATATTCGTTTAAGAGTTTTAACGCACGTTTTTTGCCCTCGGAATCAAGGTTATCTCCGCACGATTTTTTATCCGCACAGAGAACTTCGTAGGTAATACCGCTGACGCCTACTCCGTTCGAGCAGTCCCAACAGGTGAACTCGCCCTCTTCCATATTAAACTTTAACTTACCCCTGCCTATTAAGCTTTCACCGCAGACGGGGCAGAACTTATTTAATGCTAATTTATAACCGCCCCTTTCTAACGCAGAGAGCAGGAAGTTTATTAGACAAATACTCTCGTCCTGAGAACACATATCCCTCAGAGCGCAGATGCAGTCTGTAAATATCCCCTCGGTGTTTTCCCCTTCGGCGGTGAGTGCAATCGCCGTTTCGCATACGGCGCATGACGCATAAAATTTATTTACGTCACAGCGGAGTTCGTAAAAGCTTTCACATTCGCTTGCCTGCGTTACGGTGTATCTTCCACCCCTCTCCGCCAAAATATATTCGGCAAAACAAAAGGGCTGGGAGGCAAATTTTAACTTTGCTCCCGCCTTTCTCACTCCCTTTATGCCTGCCGTTATTCTACCGCGTTCAGCAGTTAAAAGGGTTAATATCTTGTCGTTTTCAAGATAGTCGGTAGAGCGCAACATAAGGGCGTTAACTTTTATATTATCCACTTTCTTACACCCTCCGTTGCATTCGTAAATTTACTTTTTTTGTAGCTCTTTCCAGAGCATATAGTAGCTGACAGAACCCGTCTTTTCAAACATCTTCCAGGCGAGTTCCGCGGTGTCTTTATCCCTGTTTCTCATACCTTTACCCCCATACATATATGTTGGGCAAACGTGAGATATTTATGACTTACCGTTGAATTTAATTCTTTTTTCCGTAGCCCATATCCTGCATAAGCGAAGGGCGGTCGCGCCAATCTTCCTTGACCTTTACGTAGGTTGTAAGGAATACCTTTGCTCCTAAAAACTTTTCCATATCGGCACGTGCAAAGGAGCTTACTTCCTTAATAGCCGAACCCTGTTTGCCAATAAGAATTGCCTTATGATTTGCCTTTTCGCATACGATATCGAGGTTGATATCATACACTCCGTTGTCCTGTTTTTTGAATACGTTTACAACTATTGCTACTCCGTGGGGGATTTCCTTATCGAATTTTAATAAAATCTTCTCCCTCATAATTTCGGATATCATAAACTTTTCGCTCTTATCCGAAACTATATCGTCCTCTATCACTTTTTCGCCTTCGGGGAGAAGGGCAATTATGCCGTCTAAGAGTTTTTTAAGGTTTATGCCTTTACGCGCAGAGACGGGATATACGTCGCACTCCACCCCTGCCTCGTACAGCATTTTTATATCGGCGGGGATATTCTCCCTCGGCATAATGTCTATTTTCGTATAGGCGATAATCATAGGCACGCCTACGCTGTCGTAACGCTTTATAAGCTCGATATCCGACTGATTTATTCCCTCGTGTCCGTCTAACACAAAGAGTATTGCGTCAACGCCCTTAGAGGTCGTTTCGGTGGTCTTTTCCATTACCTGCGACAGAGCGTTTTTCGCCTTATATATACCGGGGGTATCGACGAAAACTATCTGATAATCCTCCTCGGTTAAAATGCCCATTATGGCGTCGCGAGTTGTCTGCGGTTTGGGGGAAACGATTGCCACCTTTTCGCCCACAAGCACGTTTACCAAAGTGCTTTTGCCTGCATTTGCCTTACCTATTAAAGCTACGTATCCCGATTTCATCAGTCCCTCTTTAATCCTAATTTACTTAAAACTCTCTCTTCCTTTGTACGCATCTGCACCTTATCTTCGTCCGTCATATGGTCGTAGCCCAAAAGGTGGCAGACGCCGTGGGTGACGAGATAGTTAAGCTCCCTTTCAAACGAATGTCCGTACTCTTCCGCCTGCTCCTTGGCAACCTCTTGACAGACGACAATTGAACCTATAAATAGGTTTCCGTTTTCGTCTGTGTCGTAGGGGTGTTCGGCTTTTACGAGCTTCTTTTCCCTAATCCCGTCCAACGTGGGGAAGGACAGCACGTCCGTAGGGCGGTCGATTTTGCGGAACTCATCGTTAAGGCGCTGTATGCCCTCTTTGTCGGTTATAACCACTTCAAGGGAGAGAGGGCAGTCCGCCTCGTACTCGCCGTCGAAGGCAGAGCTTAATGCAGAAAAATCGTATTCGTCGCATGATATTATGAGGTCTTTCATATTTTTACACGTCCTGAATTTTACGCTGAATTGTTATTTAACCTTGCCGATTTTGAGTTTAGGGTATGCGATTCTCGAATGATATACGCCCGAAAGAGACTGAGCTATCGTACGGCTGATTACCGTTAAATCGCGCATAGTTATGTTGCAATTTACAAACTGGTCGAGGTTCATTCTCTCTTCGATAAGTCCGCCGACAAGCTTTTCTATATTAGCTGTAGAACGGTCCGTAAGCGAACGCGTAGCGGCTTCCGCGGCGTCGGCTATCATAAGTATTGCCGAAATTCTGTTGGTAGGTACGGGACCTGCATAGGAGAAGTTTGCGATAGGCACGTCGCCGTCGCTCATCTTAAGAGCCTTAGCATAGAAATACTTTATGGGCAGAGTACCGTGATGTTCAATCGCCGAATGTGCAATAAATTCGGGTAGGTGATATTTTTTTATGAGCTTTGCGCCGTCCTTTGTATGCGCCCTTATTATGTCGGCGGAAAGCTCCGGCGTGAGTTCGTTATGAATGTTTTTATCCGATTGGTTTTCGGTAAACATCTCGGGAGCTTTGAGCTTGCCCACGTCGTGATAGAGTGCCGCCGCCCTTGCGATTTCGCCGTCCTCCCCTATTGCCACCGCACACGCTTCGGCAAGCTGTGATACGACAACAGAATGGTTGTAGGTTCCGGGAGCTTCGTTTTTAAGCTTTTTCATTAAAGGTGCGTTGGGCGCAGTGATTTCACGCAGGCGGAAGGTGGTGAGTTCTGCAAACACAAACTCGAAGAAGGGCAGAAGCACCAAATATAAGATTGTGGAGAAACCCGCACCTAATGCACCGTAAGCAAGCAACATCCAATTGGGGGAGGTTGTGTTAAGCAGTATTTCCATAACGGCAATTATAAGTTCGATAGGCATAAGCAGTACGAACACCGTTAACACACTTTGAACCCTTGTTTTAACCTTATGCGAAATAAAGATTACGAGGGTACCTGCACAGAATGATATTAAAAGGCAGGAACAGTACTGCCAAATATCCTCCGCACCCGAAGTCGCGATAATGACGTCAACGTTAATGTTTAAGTCCATTACGAAGATAATCAAGGCGTTGATTACGTTTAAGAAAACCGCTTCCTTTCTGCCTATGAGCGTTGCGCACATTACCGCAAAGAAACCGAAGGGACGGGCGTTTGCGTTTAAATAATGCGTTATTAAAAAGCTGATTACTAACGATAAATCTAAGAGAATAAAAATCTCAAACTGCCTGGGAATTTTTGTTAAAATTTCCCTGCTTTCAAAATAAATATAGCCGAAAGTTATGGCGGACAGGAAGAGTACCGCCGCCACGGTAAACAGCGTTTTATCGTAATTTTTCGCAATATATGAGAATGCGTTGTCTTGATTTATAGACAGCATTCCGAACGCTATACCAAGCAATAATATTACGTTTAAAGCGAACGTCAATATGCTTAACGCTATTTGTTTTTTAGTCAGTTTTATTTCCACTGTTATCTCTCCCGACGTTCTGCTTGTCGTATGCGCGAACTATTCGCATTACAAGACTGTTACGCACAACGTCTTTATCCGTAAGGTTGATTACTGAAATCCCCTCTACTTCCTTTAAAAGTCCCACCGCGTGAATAAGACCGCTCTTCTTGCCTTCGGGTAGGTCGATTTGGGTCGTATCGCCCGTTATTACCATTTTGCTACCGTCGCCTAAACGGGTTAGGAACATCTTCATCTGTTCCTTTGTGGTATTTTGAGCTTCGTCCAAAATTATAAATGCGTTGGAGAGCGTTCTGCCCCTCATATACGCAAGGGGAGCAATCTCTATGGCTCCCTTTTCCATAAGCTTACAATAGCTCTCAACTCCTAACATCTCCTGCAAGGCGTCGTATAAGGGGCGGAGATAGGGGTCAACTTTTGTCTGCAAATCGCCGGGGAGGAAGCCCAACTTTTCGCCTGCCTCCACAGCAGGACGGGTGAGTATAATCTTTTCAACCTGCTTTTGCTTGAAGGCTTGTACGGCAAGACAGACTGCAAGGTAGGTTTTGCCCGTACCTGCAGGACCTATGCCGAAGACTACCGTGTTCTTTTTAACGGCGTCAACGTATGCCTTTTGACCCACCGTCTTGCACTTTACGGGCTTACCGCGAAACGTTACGCCCACAGTGCCTGAGGAGAGCTTGCATATATCCGAAGCTCTGCCGTCCTTTGCAAGCTCTACGCAGTAAGTCGCCCTGCCTGCATCGATTCTC
Organism: Candidatus Coproplasma sp.; assembly: GCA_051884115.1. Classification (GTDB taxonomy): domain Bacteria; phylum Bacillota; class Clostridia; order Christensenellales; family Borkfalkiaceae; genus Coproplasma. The sequence goes on from JBJEVA010000098.1 coordinate 54,576, forward strand.
TCACCGCTCTCGGCGAGAATTATTAAATTTTTGAAAACGTCCATTGCAAGATGCACGTTCTCGTCGTTGCCCTCTGCAATTATATGATTGCCCTCTACCCTGCATAAAACCTGCAATTCACGCGATACGGCGTTAAGATTTTCGTCAAACGAACCCAACACCTTAGAAAGACATTCAACACTGCTAACGGCAATTTTTCTTTCGACTTTCAACAGCCACCTCTTGTTATTCCATATTTATACTATCTGTTACAAGATAGGAAAAGTTAACTATATACTCCACTCCGTTTTCCGTTTTATTGACCGTGTAGCTCTTTTTAATTACACGCTCGGAATATATTGACGGAGCGGAGAGCGCGGAGAGAGTGTTTTGCTCGCTCTCGCAATCGTATATAAGCGAAATTTCGCTTTCCACTTCTATTTCGGCAAAGCCTACCGCAAGGCAATCTAATCTTTGTCCGCTTTGATTTACTTCAAAGCAATCGATTAGCGTATCGCCTATTTTAACCTTATCACCCACCTCTTTCTGCGCTGTTCCGCAGACGGCGACAAGGCGATAAATTGTGCCTGTAACCGAAGACTTTAAGGGGGAATAAGATACTCCGATATCTTGGTTTTGCGATGCGTGGACGTCGATTATTAGGTATGCGCCCTGCCGTTGCACGTGGCAGAACTCCACGCCGTCAAGGGCAAGCACCTGCGATTGAAGTAAAGCTTTATCCAAGGTTCGGCAGAGCGACCACTCCTTTACGCCACAGCTTTGGGCAAGCTCCATAATCTGCGGTGAAAGGTAATCGGCATTGCCTGTTATTTTTATCTTAAAAACTATGCTCTGCGAAAAGAGGGTTGACGCTAAAAAAAGGAACGCACCGACAATTATTGCAAAGCGGTTTTTAACAAAAGCCGACAATCGCATTTTAAAGCTTTTACGCCTTATGACAGTATTATAACACGGGTGTGCGAAAATTGCAAAAACTTTTTCTATATATTCCCTTTTAACACCGAAACACAGCTTTGAACCCCTCTTTTTGACGGTAAATACGGGTATTTTGTGCATAGCAAGCTTTTTTAGAGCAACTTCGGGTTGTGCGGTTACTTCAAATACGACTATATTATTCAATGCTTACCCCCGTTACGTTACCTTTTATGAAGAGGTCTTGAATAAAATATTTATCGATTGTAAGGGACTGACCCGTTAACGTTACTCTTAATTTGCCAATCGAAATAATAATTTTTTCGGGGGTGTATTCCTCCACCCTTTTGACCGATTGCAGATAGCAACCGTACGAGGGGATTAGCGTAATCGCCTTGCCCGTATCCGCCCCTGCTTCCCTTAAAAGCTGTTCTAAAAGTTTCATAAGATAGTTTATGCTTTTGGGGTAAGGAATATTAAATTATATGGTAAAGGCATACTAAAACCGCACGGCTTAATCGCCGTGCGGTCTTTGTTGTTGGTTGTGGGGTATATTAGTAACCTAATACTAACGTTACGTTTCCTGCAATTTCTTTTGTGTCTGCATTTACTTCAGAGTCACCATGGAATTTTATATCACGTTTATTACTATCCTTACCCAACCAATTTATTTCTTTTACATAAATGTTATATGTTACTTTATCTGTAGTAATAGTAAGTACTTTGTCAGTTATAGTAAACGTTACATTACCTTCATAAATATCAATTGTTGATACTTTTGTAACACCACCGACAACATTTCCGCTTACTTTTTCGCCCAATATTTGGACACTATCTTTTTCAATGAAAACCCTATTCGTATCGGTACCACCTCTATTAAGACTTACAGTCATCGTAAACTTTGTTCTCGTATAGACGATTAAGTTGTCGGTGGTAAGTGAAGAAACTTCATTCCAACTGTTGTCGTACCACTTGCCGTCTATACTATCGGAAACAGGAGCAGAAGGAGCTGAACCTGAAGTGTTGACGCTTGCGGTAAACGCGGTGCTAACCTTGCTGTGACCCCAGATGACATACAACGTAACATTTTTATTTGCGATATCATTGCCATCACCAAATTCAAGTGCTTCACCATTTTTAGAAGCGAAGCCAAGGAATACATAGTTATCAGCTGAAGGTTTCAAAAGACCTGCATTGAAGTCATCAAGGTCAACAACAACTGGGGTTATATTTCCTTTCTTAACCGTAGTTCCATAATAGCTAAACGCAACTTCGCTATAGACGTCTATAACTTTTGCAACAGAATAGCTTACCGAATATGTCACGTGTGTATAGTTGTTTGCGTCAGTGTCCAATTTTGGTGTAAACACGCACTTATAGTTGATGCCGTTTTCATTTATGTCATACTTCGCAAAATCTACCGCAAGATTTGCCTCTATTGTTTCATCGATTGCAAACGTTGTCGTAGTTAAAACGGGATAGTACTTTGCAAGTATTTCATTGGCAACTTCTTCCGTAAGAGTGCTATCCGTTACACCATTTAAGTTAACAACTGCTTTTGCTCTTGCGTAATCCCAACCGCTTGAAACGAGAGTGCCATCGCCGTTCTTACCTATTACATATCCTGTTGAACCGTTACGACGAACTTGACCCCAGTTCTCTACGCCAATTATTGTATGGTAGTAAACGGTTATTCTGGTTTTATTGTTAGTAGATGATGTTGTACAACCGTAGAAAGGAACTGTCTTAGTGTCACCTGCCTCACCAAGCAATGTTACGCTTTGTGCAAGGAATACCGTGCTTTTAATATTGAAGTTATCGAGGAACGCCATTTCTCCTATAGTTTCGATATTTTCGGGAACTACTATGTTCTTTATTGAGGTTTCAGTAGTACCTGTTACAACCTCGCCATTTTCATTAAGTACATAATTCGCCAATGCCTTTTCACCAATTTCGGTTACGGGATAGCCATCTATTTCATTTTCAAGGACTAAGGTATTTGCTTCGTTGTTATAAGCGTATTTAGTATAGAAATCGTGGGTTAAGTCAACCGTCTTACCGCATACAACGAAGTGATATCCGCTTGCGTCGCTGTTAGCGGTTAACTGATAATATACGCCGTTTTCATCGGCAACTTTCTCTAAATCACCGCATCTGCTACAAATATGGTTTACATAGTTATGACCGAGAGCTTCGACCGTTTGTTGCGCAACGAGGATTTCGCCACACTCCGAACAGTGCTTTCCTTCGGTTAAGCCCGTTTTAGTACAGGTGGCTGAAACTGCATCGTCAATCACTTCGGTGTGACCGAGAGCATTAACCGTTTGCTGTGCAACGAGAGTTTTACCGCAGACCGAGCAATGCGAACCTTGGGTTAAACCCTCCTCGGTACAGTTAGGCGCAACCGCTTCGTCCGTAACTACGGTATGAGGCAGAGCTTCGATTTTGCCGTCGCCTAACTTCCAAGCCTCGAGGTCGGAAATTTCGGTTTCGCCTACGCTATCCGCGAAAAATTTAGTACAACCCTCGTCGGTACATTTATAGTAGCTATTCCAACCGTCTGCCGAACAGGTTGCGCTTTGACCTTCAACCGCTTCAAGCGTATGCTTTTCGGCAAGTATTACGTTAGCGCTACCGTTAAGTTGGGTTGACGAAGGAAGCTCTACTATTACAAAGTAGGGATTAGAGAACATATTTTCATCTAAGCCGAGGTCGGTTACGTTTAGGGTGCTATCTCCGCTTGTAAGAGAACTATAGACAACGTTAGAAAGTCCGCTTTGGTTATTACCCGTAAAGTACTCGCCCACGCCGAATTTATATCCGATATTGAAATCGGGAATAATTGAATTTTCGGTTGAAATAAGGTCGCCCAAGTCTATTACCGAGAGATAGAGAGTATAATTGCCATCGTTAGAAGCGATGCTTATCGTGCTTGATACATCGACTTCACGGCCAAACACGTTGATTTTGCTGTACGAAGCTTTTCCATCAGCAAACGCGGTAAGACGATACGTACCGTTAAAGTCGCCGTGGTCGTTTGATTTTGTGCTGAACACAACGGCGCAAATGCCGAGGGCAACAGCCATAAGCGCTGTTACTACCGTTATAATAATTGATTTCTTTGCTTTGAATTTCATAATTGTTGCCTTATTTTTGTTTGTTTTTTTAACCTTTAATAATTTTAAACGTTAATGTTGAAGTAGCCTTTTAAGCTGTTGACGTCGTAGATGTTATCGGTTGCGAAAGGACTGCTTACTTGAGTAATGACGTCCTTTTCGTCAAAACGAATCGCCTCGATTTGGGGCATCTCGAATTTCTTTTTTGCCTTCATAATTCTCCTTATAAAATATCTTTGTTTTAATTTCTTATTTTGCGCCGTACGGCTTTTTTCTTAGCCGTACGGACTTTTTTATTTGATTAGTAGCTAAACGTCAAGGTCATATTTCCGCTGACCGTCTGAACTCCTGTTATGCTTGAAGAGATAACGCGTTGTATTCCCTTATCGCTACCTGTTACTTCTGCATCGTTTACGAATACGGTATAGGTTATATTTCCCGTTACGATTGTAAGCTTATTGTTGTTAAGCGTAAACGTTGCTTCACCTTCGTATAACAAAATGCTCGTTACGTTAGCCGTTCCGCCGATAACGTTACCGTTAATTCTGTACGTCTTTTCGTTTGCACCGTTTTCTAAGATGTGAACGATATTAGTGTCGGTACCGCCTCTCTTCAATTTAATTTGAAGCGAATACGTAGCCTTTTCAGCCCAAACAACTTTATAAACTTCTTCACCGTTTTCTTCTACGATATTCCAACTTGCAAAGTTGTGCGTATATTCGGTAGGGGTATCGAGAACGAGTTCTTCACCCGTTACGGGAATGGTTACCTTTGTTGCAGTGTTTGCAGGTATCTTAGTGCCGTAGTAGGTAAATTCGTATTCGCTATAAACGTTTATAATCTTTGCCAACGAATAGCTTACCGAATAGGTTACGTGGGTATAACCGCCTACCGTGCTTAACTCGGGGGTGAACACGCACTTGTAGGTTATGCCGTTTTTGGTCATATCGAACTGTGCAAAATCTACCGAAAGATTTGCCTCAATCGCTGTGCTGAGAGCAAACGTGCTGTCGCTTACCAAAGGATAATACTTTGAAAGAATTGTATTTACAGCATCTTCGGAAAGAGTGCTACCCACTACGCCGTTTAATTCGACGGTTGCGCTTGCCGTTACGTAGTCCCAACCGCTTGAATGGGTTGAACCGCCGTTTTCACCGATATAGAAGTTGAAGTTAATAAACTTGGATACGTACCTGAAATGCCTCCAATCGTCTCCGCTGGTGGTTACGATATTGTGGTAATATACGTTAAGATAGGTTACTTCGTTGCCGTTTTTACCGTTAACGTCATCCTCGGTACCGAGTACGGAACAGCCGTAGAAGGGCATTGACCTACCGCTCTTAGCTTCGCCGTGGAAGGTTACGGAATCGGCAAGGAATACAGCAAGTTCCATACCGATATTATCGAGGAACGCCCTTTCGCCTACCGTTACGATATTTTGAGGAACTACTACCCTCTTTATAGCGTGACCGTCTGTATTTGCCAACGCCTCTTTCGCGATTGCCGTTACGGGATAACCGCCGATTTCATTTTCAAGTACCAAGGTTGCAGGGTTAGAACCGTCGCAATATTTTGCGTTAAAGCCTGCCGACCTGCCTACTACGGTATAGCTCATAGTGTCGGAGCTGAACGAATATTTAACGCAATTTATTGTCACTTCGCTGTTAACAAACGTTCCGTAAATATCTATTGTTCCTGCCTCTTCGATTATCTCGTTTTCGCCTACCGCAGTACCGTCTGCATAGGTTACGGCGCCAATCGTCTCTAACCCCTTAACTTCGGTAGGAACCTTATCGCCGACAAACGAAGACAACGTGTATAACTGTTCGCCTGAGTGAACGATTACGCTGACCGCCGTACGCCTTACCGCATAAACGGTCATATCGCTATTCATTACAAAACTCGTTTCTCCTACCGTGTCGGCAACCGTTGAATAGAGAAGTCTGAACTCCTTTGTATCGTCGGTATATGCAGGGGAATTATTGTCGTAGAGATATACCGTCGAGCCGTGACGGACAAGGCGGGTTTGCTTAGTGCCGTCAAGATTTACAATGGTAAGCGTATGCTGATAGAGCATATTTGAATAGTTGTAGCTTGCATCGTAATTTGAATTATCGCTGTTGTAGTAGAGATTAAAGCAACCGAACTTTTCGTCGTAACCGCTCGCCTCGTTCTTTACGAAGTGAGAGTAGTCAACTGTTATTCCCTGTGCTGAAATTATCTCGTTTGCCTTGTCGTACATTGAAGGCGCGACAACCCCCGAAGTGAGCGTATTGCCCATTACGTATTCGGTCGTTGCCCCCTCTTCATAGTTAAGGGTTGCAGAGAATTTTACGTAGGACTGAATGGCACCGCTCGCCTTTACTCCGCTTATTCCGTTATCGTCTCTAAGCAGTGCGCAATAGAGCTTTGTAAGCACGTCGCCCGTTACTTTGCCTGCGTTGAGCGCAAAGCCGTAGTAATTATCGGATATGCCGAACTCATTTTCAAGGGGTGATATATCGCCGAAAGACGCCGTTTCGGTGCCGTTGATTACTACGCGAAGGGCCTCTACAAAGTCGTACATCGAAATTTCCTGTTCCTCTTTATCGGAGGTTACGTTATAGAGATATACGTCCTGAGGAGTAGTAAGTCCCGAGCTTACGTTTAAGTCGCCTGCGGTTGATTTGATAATACTCATTACCGTATCCCAACCGCTGATGTTGAGCCACCACTTTAATACGCAGTCGTTGTCTGCCTTTACGAGCATATGGTCCATAAAGTAGTCCATAGTCATAATTCTGTATTCGGGCGTCGTGGTGTTAAGTCCCTTTGCAAGCGTTAAATATCCGCCGTGGAAGGATATGCCCACCGTGCTTTCGGGTATGGTTACTAAGCCAAGCGCACTCATCTTCTTGACGTGTAAAAGTCCTGAGAAGTAGAAGTCGTTATCCGCCATAGAAACCGTAAGCGTCGATACGTCTATGTTGATTGTGAACATGCTTACGATATTAGCCGTAATAGAACCGCTTAACGTGAACTTTTCATATACGTTGCCGTTATCGTCGGTTGCAAACTTGACTAAATCGCTGATTAAATCGGGGAGGAATTCTATACTTACGTATTCCCCTCTGTCAAACGAAGAGTAATCTCTTCTCGGCGTCTTTGCCGACGAGAGCGAAAGCCAAGTCTTTAACGACTCTACGCCGTCTTTATCGATAACCTTTGCCTGTGCATTGGTTGTCATCGAGTGGTCGTTATGGTTAATTACCGCTTTAATATTGCCCAAATCGCCTGAATAGGTTATGCCGAGCTGACCTAACAAATTGTTAAGGTCGATATCCGTAGTAACTACGCCGTCAACCTCTGTAGAGATAACAGCCTCGCTGAAGTTGAAGTTTATGAGCTTTTCAAGTAAGGAGGCAAGCGACGTAGTCTGTGCGTCGGTTGTGTTTTCAGCCGTTTCGGGGTTTATTACAACTTCGCCCTCGGTTGAAGTTTGAGAGTTAGAGCTGTCCGTACCCATAAGTCCGCCCAACATATCCATTACGTTGGTATTGTTTATTGCCGAAACAAGTACCTTAAAGGTATCGAATAAACTATCCTGTGTTGCATAAACCTTGAAGTCGGGAAGCTTAATATCCGCTACCTGATTTAAGTTTATGAAGAAACGTTGCTGTCCGCTTTGATATTCTGTTATAACGTGGAGGTTGATTATTACACCGCCTGCGTTTATGTTCAAAAGACCTTCCGCAAGCTTTCCGTTAAACTCGTCTTTTTCACCCGTTATGTATAGTTCTGCGTTGACATAGACGCCTGCAAGCTCTGTAATGTTGCAGTTATCGCCACTCAGCTCGAACACTACCGAATAGGTGTCTGAACCGAGAATGTTTTCTACAGAAATACAATCTAATGCTTCAAACAGATAATCGTAGGCAAGTTTAATAAATGCAGTGTCGCCGTCCTTTGAAGAGGACATTTTGATATTTTCACCGTCGAACTCTGCTTGGAGTGCGGAGATAAGACTTCCGCCTACCGCATAGACTTTAACGTCTCCGCCGAGAGAGAATCTTTCACCGAACGCTCCGTCGTATTCGAGCGAGAGATTTCCGTCAGTTCCTATTTTTACGTTTGCGCAATTATCCGAAAGATAGGAGAGTAAGAGCGAAGTTCCGTCGCAGGTTGCGGAGAAGTTATTTAAGAACTCTACCCAATCGTCCTTGGCAAGTACGCCGAACACGAGCGTTAGCAATTCGTCGGTTGAAATTAAGGTCGTTGAGTTGGCTACGTCGGTTACCGTTGCGTTATCGGTCGGCGTTGTGCTGTCGGGCTGAGCAGGCTCGGCGGAAATGGGTGCCATTCCGAGTGCGGAAGCCACTTTATTATATATTTCGATAAAGCCGTTCTTTACGCCGTCTATATCCGACTTATAGATATCTAAACCGATACCGTTGAGCGCAAGTCTTACCATAGGGGTATCGACTGCGTTTTTGTTGTAATAGAGCTTTAAGGTCGTTACGTCCGTACCCGTTTCGGATATTGACATTCCGAGGTCGAGCGCAACGTATTCTTCACCGCTCTTCCAGCTTATTTCGCCCTCGCCCCAGACGTAGATTAAAATACCGTCGAGCGAGAGATAGGAGCCGTGGCTACCGCCGTTTTGCGCCTCGTCAATCACAAAGGTTATCTTTTGACCGTCCTTGATTGCGTTTATCTGCGACATTGCCGAGTTAACCGTATTCAAGAGGTCTGAGAGTTCAAAGCAACCCGTCATTATATCGGCAGGCGTTTGAGTTGAAATATCCGTGGGATTGAGCGTTAACGCTAAGCCGAGCGAAGGGAGATTTGCCGAAAGAAGGTCGCCCTCTTCGTTTTGCGCAAGATGCTTATATGTAAGCGTAAGCTCGCCCAACGCCATACCTGTATTTAAGCCTAATACGTTGAGTAAGTTATCGACGTCAACGCCGAGGTTGAGCGTATTAGAAGTTGTGCTAAGCTGAGGAATAAGCGCGTTGATATCTGCCGTTAAGAGATTGGAAAGTATGTTGGATACGGCTGAAACGCTTTCATTATTCTGCTCCGCCGAAGCATCGGACGCAAGAGTTTCAGTCTTGGGCGTTACGTACTCTATTAAAGTTTTAACGCCTGTAACGACCTCGTCTATATTACAGCCAACCTTTACGCAAACTTCCGTATTATTTATTCTATCGAGGAGCAACACTACCTTACCGCTATCCATCGAACTGCCCTGATAGCGGATAATTATGTGTGCCGAAATCCTTTCACTATTATATATAAACGACAGAGTTGCATCGAGCTGAACTGCCAGAGCCTTGGTACTGTCTGTTATGGAAGCCATTGCGTCGGCAAAGTCGAAGTAAGCGTTTGCCTCTACCTTTATTCCCTTTAACGCCTCTACGTTGAGCGCGTCGCCGTCGAAGGTTATTCCCAGAACAAGTTTGTTGGCTTCGAGTACTTTGTTGACGTCTGCAAGTACGTCTGCAAGGTTTAATGCGTTGTCTAAAGTTAACTCTTCGAGTTGTTCGTTGTAGGGGTTAAGCGTTACGCCTATACCGAAAGAAGGTACGGTTGCAGATAGTAAGTTTTCACCGTTGTGTTCGTATGTAAGCGATACGTTACCGATTGTCATTCCTGCGTTTACATTGAGAAGTTTTAACGCCTCATCGACGTTTACTTCGAGGTTGAGCAGGTTTTCGCCTGCGCTGATATCGGTTAAAATTGTGTTGATATCTGCGGTTAAGAGGTTTGCAAGAATTGCGTTAAGGTCGATTGCGTTGCCGTTCGCACTCTCCGTTGCCTCTGTACTTTCCGCCGAGCCGAAATAGCCGAGTAACGTATTTACGCCGTCGATTACTTCGTTTACGTTGCAATAGAGCTTAACGTTCCTCTCCGCTCCGCAGAGTGAATCGAGAGAGAGTATTACTCTTCCGTATGTATTTGCATCGTAAACGTAATAAGCGGTAATTGTTGCCGTTATGTTTTCATAACTTACGGTTGCCGTTACTTGGGCGGTTATACCGCTATTGAGGTCCGCATAGACTGTTGCCGTTGCGCAAAGTCCGTCCATACCGAGGCTTGCACCGTCGAAGGTTAATGCAACTGCCAATTTCTTAGCTTCAATTATGCTGTTAACGTCTGCAAGTACGTCTGCAAGGTTTAATGCGTTTTCGCAAGTTAACTCTTCGAGTTGTTCGTTGTAGGGGTTAAGCATTACGCCTACGCCGAAAGAAGGTACGCTTACGGATAGAACGTTCTCGCCGTTGTGGTTGTAGCCGAGCGATACGTTACCGATTGTCATTCCTGCATTTACATTGAGAAGATTGAGAACTTCATCGACGTTAACGGTTATATTTGCAGATACGCTGTCCGCGTTGAGTTCGGGAATAAGCGCATTTAAATCTGCTGATAAAAGGTTTGCGATTATTGTGTTTAAATCTATTGCATTTGCAGTCGCAGTTCCCTCAGACGTCGCCACAGTCGCACTGTTGCCGAAGTACGTAAGTAACGTGTTTACACCGTCGATTACTTCGTTTACGTTGCAATAGAGCTTAACGTTCCTCTCCACTCCGCAGAGTGAATCGAGAGAGAGTATTACTGTTCCGTATGTATTCGCATCGTACAAGTAATAAGCGGTAATTGTTGCCGTTATATTTTCGTACTCTACGTTTGCCGTAACCTGTGCCGTTAAGCCGTTTTTAACGTTGAGGTAGGCGACGGCATTTGCTTTAAGAGAGGCAAGGTAGGGTATGCTTACCGCCGTGAAGTTTGCACCGTCAAAGGTTATTCCTACGGCGATATAATTTGCATTTATAAATTTATTTAAATCTTCGAGTATTAAATCGAGGTCGAGGTATTCGTCTTTATCAGGCTCTGTAAGCTGACCTTCGTCGTCGGCTCCGCTTACGTTTAGCGCAAAGCCGATTGCAGGCAGGGTGACGGAGAGATTACCGCCGTTTGCACCGCCCCTTTTATAGCTGAGTGCGCAAGAACCGAATTTTACGCCTGCGTCTATATTGAACATATCCAAAAGCGTATCGATGCTTACGGCAATCTTTATCTCTGCTCCGTCCGCGTACATTTCGGTCAAAAGCGAAGAGAAGTCGGCAGAGAGAACGCCTGAAATAATATCGGCAAGCCCTGCGGTGTTTAAACCCGTTTTAGCACTGCCCATATTGAGGAGCGACTGCACTCCTTCGGCAAGCTGTGCTATATCGCACTTAACCTTTAAATCTAACGCAGTGCCGTTAAAGCTGTTAAGGCTGAGGTATGCATTGCCGTATTTGCCCGACTGAGCGTTAATCTCGTAGAACACGCTTAAAGATGCGGTTAAATCGTTTCCCTTATAGTTATAATAAACGGTGGCGTCTGCTCCGAGAGATATGCCGTCTAAATTTGCATATGCCGTAACTTCTGCCTTAACGTCTTTTAGCGCAGAAATGCAAACGCCGTCCGCCGTACCGTCTATAACGGCGCGAACCTTTATGACGTCGGAGGAAAGTAGCGAATGTACGTCTGCAATATAGTCGGCAAGGTTTGCCTCGTTTTGCATAGGCTGACGGGAGATTTCTTCCGCTGTGGTCGTCTTTAAGGCAAGGCTTAATGCCGAGCCGTTATCCTTCGATGAAAGCCCCTCCACCTTTACACCGCGGATAGCTATGGTATTTCCGCTTATGCCGAATATCATATCGACCTTGAAGTCGATACCGAGACCCAATTTATCCTTTCCGCTTGCGTCGAGGGAATTATCTAATGTTATGACCGCCTGTTTCTCACCGGAGGTGAGTACCATTGAGTTCATTATGGTTTCGAGCAATCCGTCGAGAGAAGAGTTGCCCTCTGCGGTGTTTTCCGAAGAAGCCCCTCCCTCTTCGGGGTTATTTGCATTTGCCGAAGAGATTGCGTTATTTATTTTATCAATCAAATCGCCGAACTCACCTACAGCAAGCTTAACCTCTGCCATGTTTGCGCCGAGAGCAAAGCTTTCTCCGTAATAACAAGAGAGTCCGTTTTGACCGTATTCAACGTAGAAGTCCTGATTTTCGAGGGTCTGCCCTAAGCTTAATTTTAAACGTATGCTGTTTGCAATATCGGCTAAATCGAGGGAGAGATAGATATAACCTACGTAGGTGTTTTTGCCGAGTTTTGCAGAAATTTCAAACTGCTGTCCGCCGTCCATTATCTGCGAGAAGCCGTTAGAGAGGATATTGGTTACGTCCATTACGAGTTCTTCGTCGGACGAACCGCCCTGATTGAGATTGTCGTCGCCTATATATTTAGAATAATAATCTTCATAGTAAGCGAAATGCTCTTCGTCAAAATGGTCTTCGCCGTAGTAATATACAACGTTAAATTTGGATACCGATTTTAAAACGATACCCTTGTTTATATCCGAAACTTCGTCAACGGAACAGGAATTTATCTGCCAATTTTTATCGAAGTTTACGGTAATTTCTATGTTTTTGAAGTTGGGGAAGTCCGAAAGTCCGCCCCTCGTCTTCATACCGAACTGATAGTAGAAGGTCGAAGTGTTAGGGTTGAGAACAAAGGACAGAGTATATGTTCCGTCGCTTTCGCAAACAATCTCTTCGGAAGAAACTATCGTCTCCTCGTTTACAAGGTAATTGAAAAGCTCGGTAGGGAGAAGTCCGTAGGTGTAAAGATAGGAATGTTCTGTAAAGAGAGTGGGCGCGTCGGTACTCCATTTCGCCGTAGTGGGAACGGTGTCCGCACTCGGCGTCGCACTCGTACGGAAGTAAACAGAACCCTCCTTTGTTCCGTCCTCCTTTTGGTCAAAAACGGTACAAGTCTGCGTACCGCCCTTTACCATAGACGAGAAGGTTAAGTCGGTTGTGATTAAAACTCCGTCCTTATAGTCACGCCAAGTATTCGTACTCTGGTTTGCTATTGCCGCCGACGTTATACCCCTCGATTCCGTATGGTACTGCGTCTGGCTGTCGAATTTAGCTACTATATAAGCGAGGTTTTCCGCACAGGTATAAGCCGTAGGAAGACTGCCGTCCGTGGGAGGAGTCTGCCTTGCGGTGTATGCGTTTTCCGGAGCAGTCATATCGACCGATTTGGGCATACAGCCCGCAACGCCCGTTGCCGTGCTTCCGATAAACAATGCGGATATTATCGCTGTTATTGTTTTCTTAAAAACTGATTTCATATTTTTTTCTCTTATTTGCTCACTGATAGAAATCCTTAACGCGTCATAGACCACGTTAGAGACATTTTTGACTGTTTAACGCTTAAAACCTACGATTTTAAATAATCAGACGGTAAAATAAACTAATTCATACCCCTATTTTAAGCGGTTCAGTAAAAAAGTACAAATTTAACATTATCTATTATAACGCCAAATTTCTAAGAAGTCAACGAAATTAAAAATATTGTCATAAAATATTATTACTATTTATGTATTTATTTTACAAAAAACGATAGAAAACAACAAAAAAGACTCTTAACTATATTATATAATAAATTCAAAAACAAACGGAGAGTCAATTTGTCATATGACAGACTATATTTACCTTTGCGGTGCAAGCGGAGGTGCGGGGGTGACAACCTGTGCATTCCGCATAGGACTTGCCCTTGCAAGAAAGGGCGAGCGCACACTTGTTGTTGACGGCGACAGCGACTGCGCCTCCGGACTTTCGATAGCGCAAATACCCGATTTTAACTTCTATACCCTTGCCGACGCAAGGTCGGGTGCGTGCCGAGTTAAGCAGGCGGTAATCCCCCACCCCCTTTCACCCAACCTCTACTTCCTCCCAACTCTTGAATGTTACGACGCGAAATTTATCGAAGAGTGCATTAAGCACTGCGGACAGCTCTTCGACAGGGTTATTTGCGACAATACCGCGATAGGCGTTTGCGGGCGCGCCGTGGTGGTCTGCGACCCTTACCGCACGTCCTTAGAGAGGACAAAAAAAACCGCATCCCTTTTAAAGGACGGCGGTTTGAAAAACACGGGTTTAATTGTAAACAAAGTTAACGGCGGTCTGGTGTTCGACGGAGCCATTTTGACTCCGCAGGAATTTTCATCCGTGACGAGGTGTTCTCTATGGGGAGTTATCCCCGAGGATTTAACCCTACCCTTGGGCAGAGCTAAAAAGCAGACCGTTAAAGCTTTTTCCATGACGGCTGACTTTATTATCGGAAACAGTCAAAAGACCTTTGGAGTATTAAAGCCCTACCTCGGATTGAAGGGAATGATTAAACGCAAAATGAGGGATTGGATATGATTTTACAGCAAATGACCGACAGCGAAAAGGAGCTGTTTATTGAAGATTTGAAAAGCGTATGCTCTGAATACTTCGAGGGCGACGGCAAGTACTCTGTTGACGTAGTATCCTTAGAAAAAGGGCTTTCCGTATGCGTAGTGTTCGACGCCGTAAGGGTTAGGAATTTCCGCAAACCAACTTAGTTCAATTAACCGTAAATGGTCTAGTCTTAACACAAATTAACCGTAAATGGTCTGCACCGCTAAGGCAAGCTGTTCGTCGTTATAGGTTACGTTCCATTCGGCGGAAAGGAGATTACAGCCCATAGCCTTTGAAAGTCCCGTTCCGTGAATACAAGTATCGCCGTCCGGCCAATATATTGTTGCTGTTGTGAGTTTTAACACGTCGCCATAGACGGGGCGGACATAGGCGGACTGCATAATCCCCTTACCGTAAGTACGTCCGTTTTTAGCCTGCGTACCCGACTTTTTTAAATAGGCTTGCGAAAAATCGGAGATATAGACGTCGGAATAGTCTATTATCCCGTTGCATAAAAGTACCCCGAGCAACGCCTCCGAAGCGCTCGCCGTGCCGTTATCCGCCAAAACGCTGAGTTTTGCGAAAAGAGGGAACTGCCTCTCTTCGCTTACGTTTCTCCCGATAGAAGTTGCTTGCGTACTGCCGTTTTTATATTTTGCATACATAGCAAAAGGCAGTGGATTTGACAATTGCCCCGTATATATGGCCGAGATATCGCACATAACGTCAACGTATCCTCCGCCGTTTCCCCTTAAGTCGAGAATGAGAGAAGTACAGGAATTTGCGTTAAACTGCTCCATTAAAAGCCCCATTTCAGAAGAGGCGTTTCCGTAAAACTGACTGAGTTTTAAATATGCAACGCCTTCGGGAAGATAGGATATTCCGCCCTCCGAGCTTACTACCGAAGGAGTTGAGCCGTTATAGGTTATCGAGTAATCGGTATCGCAGGTAGCCATTGCGCAATAGCTTGCCTTATAACTATCTTTGGCAATCTCTTTATCGCCTTTATCGGTATGAAAAGTAATGTTCTCCCCCTCTTGTACCGACCCTATCAAAGAAGAGAATTCGGAATATGAATTGAGTTCGTAATAAACTCCGTTAACCGTAAGTCCGCTTACAAATTCACCTGCTTTCAGCCCTGCTAAGTCTGCGGGAGAATTATAAACTATCTTCTCCAAAAGCACTCCGCTCTTACCCTCAGGGTGATTGTCCTCCTCGGATACGTATGAGCCGGAAAAACCGAAGCCGATTTTATTCCCGGCATCCGAAGCAACTATTTTTGCATACTCTTCCTTGGTGTAAAAAGCCGAATACTTATCAAGGTATTCATTTACGAAATCCTTTACCGAACCGTTGAATTTATAGCCTTCCGGCAAGTCCTCGTAATAGTGCTTTTTAATAATATTCAACACCCAATTATAAGAGGACTTTTCCTTGTTACATCCGCTTACAAGCAAAACAGGCGTGATTAAAAATACAGAGAGAACGATTAAAAATTTTTTTATTTTCAAAATTGAAACTCCGTTAAAGTATGTTTAAGCTTTAAAAGCCAAAGTTAAATTTTTTCCGAATTACTGCGCATATATGCCCGATATAACGCAATAAACGTGACCGCATCGGAAAACTTTTTTACGTCTAATCCGCAACTCTTTTTGATTTTATTGATGCGGTAAATTAGAGTGTTGCGGTGCATATAAAGCTTTGCAGAGGCAAGGCTTACGTTCAAATTGCTCTCAAATAGCGTAAAACAGCTTTTAACCGTATCGGCATCGGAAAAAATTTTTATTAGCTCCTTTTTAACGTCGGCGTCTCCCTCCCCGAACCCCTTTAAAATAATTTCGGGATTGGTGGCGCAAACGTATTCTAAAACGTTAGATAAAAGCTTACCGCCGACCTCGACGCCTTTACTCTTTGCCATAGTTGTGCTACCGCCTGTAAATAAATATACGCACATTATACATTAAACAGGAGATTTTTTCAACCTTTTTTACTCAAATTAAATATATACGGGTAAAATGCTTATGCGTTAAGCATACAATTTGAAATGTAATTTTTTACAAATCATACCCGTTTAATAGAGTTATCTAAGCCAAAATAAGAGAGGAATTTGTTGCCAAAATATTTATATTGTAATAAATTACCCTTGACATATGTTTTGGCGGGTATTATAATAATAGTACTTATATATAAATGTAAGTAGGCAGTTTAATACTGACAATGTACGCCTGTCACGGCGTCAAAATAGAACCGCATGGAGGTTTATGATGGAAGAAAATGAAAACGTTTTTCCCGAAGAAGATTTAGCTCTTTCCGATGGAGAAGACTCTGCTGAAGAACAGCAGGAACAAGAACAGGAAGAACAACCTGTAAAGGCAAAATCCGCCGTAGAGCGTCCTAAAAAGGCGTTTACGGTTGTAACTTACGTCTTTGCGCTTATCTGTCTTTTGGCAGGTCTCTTTGCCCCCGTATTCAACGTACAAGGTGCGACGAGCGTCCTCGATAAGATGCTGTTCAGATATTTGCCTGCAATGGTAAACGGTGTTGTGTATCCTTTTACAAAGACCACCCTTATCACCGATGCCGGTTGGTTCTACACAAAGTTTTACTCCGGCGCAGTAGTTTCGGCTTGCGGTTTGGTTTATACCTTAACCTGCGTTCTTGCACTCGTTATGCTTATTCCCGTATGCGCTTGCAAGAGAGAGAACGGTAAGGATTATATCTGTGCCGTCGTTACGGAAATTATCTCTGTTGTAGTATCTGCAGGATTCGTAACCATTGCTCTCCTCTACTACTGCACTTTAAACAACAAGGCTATCCCTTACAATATGTTTATTGCTTGGGTAGGCGTTGCAATCGTTATGGCTATTCAAGCTATTAAGACCAAGGGTTATATGGGCGTATTCAAGCTCTTCTCTTTCCTTGTTTCCTTAATCATCTTGTTGGCAATGATAGACGTAACGGTATTTATCTCTGCATTAACTTCTCCCTTATCTAAGTTCTCCGAGCTTATTACTAAGTCCGAAGAAGTTTGCTTTATTGCCGGTGAAAGCTGTGGCTTTACTGCATTATATTATATCGCTCACCTCAAAGCAAACATCTCCGTTTTATTCGGAAACGGTGCAATGGAAACGGCTATTAACGTAATTTACATCTGCCTTGGCGCACTTGTGGTTATTAACGTCGTTCTCGAATCGATTGCCCTTGGACTTGGTAAGGTCAAGAAAGACGACGGTTCGCCCTGCAAAAATCTCGGCGGTTCTATCGTTAACCTTATAAGATATATACTCGCTATCCTTTTAGCGGTTACTCTTATCGTTCTCTGCACTGTATCCGAAAATTCTCACCCCGGCTTATACCTCTACGTATTGCTTTTATTGCTTGTCATTATGCTTGTACTCGTCATTGTCAAGATGGCAGTTGCAAACTCCAAGGAAAAGAAGTACGAAGCTGAGCAACAAGCTGAGGACGACGAAGACGAAGATAGCGACGAAGACGAAGTTTACCTCAACGAATCCGATGAAGCTGAAACAGAAAATTACAGCACTGAACAGTCCATCGAAGAACCTGCAGAAGAAGTTGCCGAAGCTCCCGTTGAAGAGGCTACGGAAGAAGTTGCTGAAACTCCCGTTGCAGGTGTTGCTGAAGAACCTGTAGTTGAAGAACCTGTTGAAGAGGTTGCCGAAGCTCCTGTAGTTGAAGAACCTGTTGAAGAAGTAGCGGAAGCTCCTGTTGTGGAAGAACCCGTTGAAGAAGTTGTTGAGGCTCCTGTTGTGGAAGAACCCGTTGCAGAAGTTGTTGAAGCTCCTGTTGTAGAAGAACCCGTTGAAGAGGTTGCCGAAGCTCCTGCCGAAGAACAGTTACAGATTCCTATGGAAGAACAGCCTGAGGAAACGGCTCAACCTGAAGCACCTGTAAGTTCTTATGCTCAACAGCCCTATGTATATAATCCTTATACAGAGCAACCCACCACAGACTACTCAACGTATAATCCTTTTGTAGCACCTGTAGAAGAGCCTGCTCCTACCCCCGTGGAAGAGCCTGCTCCCACTCCTGAAGTTTCGGCTTATGCTAATACAGAGGCTGTTGAAGAAGCTCAGCCCGAAACTGAAGTTTGCGACAAGTTCTTAGCTACCCTTTCTGAGGATGAGAAGAATGAGTTCAACGAAGTATTCGTAGCTAAGTCAAAGGGCAAGATTGGCAATATTCCCGAATACAAGGTTGGCGAAGACAACTCCGACTTCTTCCCTGCGGTATTCGTATATATCAACAGAATACGTAACATCTGTTCGGACGAATTGCTCGCAAAGATTTACAACCAGCTTTACAAAAACTAATCAATAAAGCCTAAAGGCGACGGTTTAACCGTCGCCTTTATTTTTTATGCGGTTTATTAAACTTTGCGGTGAAAAATATAATCGGTTGTAAAATTAACGCTACGGTATTAAAAAATAATTTACAACGTTTGTATAAAACCTTTATTTAGAAAAGCTGTTTACGCTCTGCCTTATTTACATACAAAAAAAGCAAGCTCTTTTGCTTGCTTTTTTCATACGCTCTTATTTATCCTTATATTATGGCGGTGTGATTATCCTTTTAGTTACGTTTGATTACTACCGTAACGTTACCGCCGTTTATTGTTACCCTTCCTTCCGAAACAGAGTTTACAATATAAAGCCCTCTACCGCTTTCCGCTAAGACGTCCGGAAGTGCCGTAACTTTTATTACTCCGTTCGGTGCAGACGCACATACGGTAATCGTTACTCCGTCTTCATCTATCTCTCCGCTAAATATTGCAGTCCCTGAACAGTGGCGCAACACGTTTGTAATTAACTCGCAAGATACAAGACGGGAATAGAAAACGGCGTCTTCATCGACGTTTCTGTCAATCATATAATTGACAAAGCGGTGGAGTTCTGTATTCATTTCATCGATAGCGCTGACTTCAAATTTAATCATCTTGCAACGCTTCCCTCAATTTTTTTGTTATCCTGCGTTCCATTCTTGAAATGAACATCTGGCTGACGCCCATCTCCTTGCCCGTTTCTGCCTGCGATTTATTTTCAAGGTATCTAAGCTTAACAAGCAACTTCTCTTCCGGGGTGAGTTTTTCCACCTCCGCCTTGACTGATTCGTTACTTATAAACCTTTCAAAAGTACTGTCGTCGTCCGCAATGACGTCGTATAGGGGCATATCGTTATCTTCCCCCCTTACCGTCGTATCGAGGCTGACGGGAGTTTTATATTCCATAGCCTCCAAAATATCCTCTTCGCTTTCGTGTAAAATCGCAGAGAGTTGCTTTACCGTAGGTTTTACGCCGTTTTCTCTATAATAGTCGTTTACTGCCGATTTAACGCTTACTCTAAGCGTATTCAGCTTTCTCGGCACGCGCACCGAACGGGAATAGTCACGAAAATAATTACATATAAAACCCGTTATGGTAGGGGTTACGTACGTAGTAAACATATTCCCCTTATCGGGGTCGAATTTGTCAACGCCCTTAATCAACGCTTCGGAGGCAATCTGTAAAAGGTCGTCGTATTCGACGCCCCTACCCGTAAACTTTTTTGCCAGAATTTCGGCAACGTACATATAGTTTTCAATAAGCTTATTCCTCAACTTTATATCGCCCGTTTTGCGATATTCGCGGAACAGCTCCATTGCTTCCTCGTTGGTCATAATTTTAACTTAAATCCGCTTATTTTTCCTTCGTTCTTTATGATATCGCAAGTTGCCACAAGTGCCGAAATGAGCGACAGTGAAAAGCCGTTGTCGCAGTCTGCGGGCATACCGCCGAAGCCTTCAATCAATGCGGTAACACCGCCGTCGCACCCGAGCGCAACCTTAACGCTCTCGTAACCGCAATCCTTTAAGACAAGACAGCTTTCCGTTACGCATACCTTCATATCCTCTAAGCAATCAATATCGACGTCTGCCGTAGAGCATACGGCGCCCACCACAAGGCGGAGAGCCGTCATATATTCACTGTCTGAAAGATTAAATTCAACCGTAAAAGTTTTCATTATTCAATCTCCATCAACTTATCCAACGCACAGATTTCAAAGAGTTTTCTTATGCGGGGGCGGACGTTAATAAGCTTCAAATTATTGCCTTCTGCCTTTAAATTTTTAAAGAGTTTTACAAAGGTTCCGAGCGTAGTGCTGTCTATAAATTCCAATGCGCTACAATCGAAAACCACGTCCTTTTTATCGTTATGATACATTGCGCTAACCTCGGCATAGAAGTCGTCGCTCGTTGCGCTGTCTATTTCGCCCGTTAAGGCAATAGTTAGTTTTTCGTCTGCGGAAAGCAAATTGACTTGTTGCATTATCTTTCTCCTGAATAATCTTTCAATAATATTTATAAACACGTACGGGGCTGTTAAAACTTAAATTTTAACGCATACCTACATTTTAGTTTAAACCTTAGCTTTTGTCAATACCGTTAAAATAATCTTATACGATTAAATATTTACAGCCGATGATATTGCGTTTTACATACTTATTTTTTTAACACACAAATTATTTAAAAACACGTTTAAGTTATAGACGAATTATGTTAAGACGGTTAGCAATTTTTGTTATTATATGTATATTTATTAAATAATATATGAATATTTATGCAGAATGAGCATTGCCATTTTAAATTTATTGACAAGCAACCGTAAAAACTGCTATAATGACTTTAATACTCATTGGAAGTGATATCTTTGGATTTTAATGAAATTAACCTTATAGTTAAATATTCCCACACCCTTTCCCGTTTAGCGGAAGACCTGTTAAAAACGGATATAATAGAACCCGAACTCTACGCAAAGTACGACGTTAAGAGGGGTTTAAGAGATAAGAACGGCAAGGGCGTCCTTTGCGGTCTTACAGAGATAAGCGAAGTTACCGGCTGGGAGACCATTGACGGCGTTAGAACGCCCGTTAAAGGTTCTTTACGCTATCGCGGATACGACGTTAAGGACCTTATTGCAAACTGCGAGGCGGAGAACCGTTTCGGCTTTGAAGAGGCGGTTTATCTTCTTTTGTTCGGAAAACTGCCTAATAAGTCAGAGTTGGACGGATTTACTTCTATGCTCTCCGAATTCCGCTCTCTGCCCAGAAACTTCGTAAGGGACGTCATTATGAAATCGCCCTGTAAGGATATGATGAATATGCTTGCAAGGTGCGTACTCAACCTTTACAGCTATGACCCCGACCCCGATAACGTTATGGTAAGCAACGTTTTAAGGCAGAGCTTACAGCTCATCGCTCAGCTCCCCCTTATCGCGGCGTATTCGCACAGGGTTTACAAATACTATAACACCAACGACGGCTCTATGTATATTCATAAGCCCGTTGCAACCTATTCCACCGCACAGAACATTCTGCACATTCTGCGCAAGGACAATAAGTTTTCCGACCTCGAAGCAAAGGTTTTGGATATCTGCCTTATACTACACGCTGACCATGGCGGTGGTAACGCCTCTACCTTTACCACCCACCTCTCGACTTCTACGGGAACGGACACATATTCGTCTGTTGCGGCTTCGCTCGGTTCGCTTAAAGGTCCCCTTCACGGCGGTGCTAACATAAAGGTTTGCCAGATGTTTGAAAACATTAAGGAAAACCTTGCCGACAATTCGGTTGAAGCCGTTACCGATTACGTTTCTAAAATTATCAACAAGGAAGCGTTTGACAGAACGGGACTCGTGTATGGTATGGGACATGCCGTCTATACCATTTCCGACCCCAGAATGGAAGTTTTGAAGGAATATGCGGGAAGATTAGCCGTCGAAAAGGGCAGAGAAGAAGAATTCCAGCTCTACAACACGGTTGCAGACGTTGCAGGAAGACTGCTTGCTGAGAAGAAAAATCTTTCTAAACCCATTTCCCCCAACGTCGATTTCTATTCGGGTTTTGTATATTCTATGCTTAATCTTCCCCAGAGCCTTTACACGCCTTTGTTTGCAATCGCGAGAATTGCAGGTTGGTCGGCACACAGAATCGAAGAGCTTACCAACGGCGGTAAGATTATCCGTCCTGCTTATCAATGCGTACAGGACAAGCGCGATTACGTTAAAATCGCAGACAGAAAGTAAGTATAAAATAAAATTCACGGTCGGGCTTATAAAGTCCGACCGCTTTTTTTATTGAATATTTTGTTTTATGAAATATGTAAATTATTCTTCGTCTTGCTCTTCTTCAACCTCTTGTGTATCTTCAGAGCGTTGAACTACAGAAGAGATGACTTCTATAACCTTATCCAAACCGTTTCCGTTTTTAGAAGAGAACGCAATTATATCGCCTTTACCGCATCCGTATGCCGTATAAATTACCTTAATCGCCTTTTCAATCTGAGCGCGAGAGAGCTTATCCGACTTGTTTGCAACTATGGTAAAGGGTATGATTTTGGCATACAGGAAGTTGAGCATCATCTTATCGTCTTGCGTGGGTTCGTGGCGGATATCGCAGAGCGCGATGACGTGGCTTACTCCGCCCGTCGCGAAGAACTCGTCTAAGAGTTTTGCCCATTTAAGCTTTTCAGCTTTACTTACCTTTGCATAGCCGTACCCCGGCAAATCTGCAAGGACGAAAGCGCCGAAGTCGAAGTAATTTATAAGACGGGTGCGCCCGGGGTCGCCCGAAACCTTTGCAAGTTTTTTCTGCCCTGCCAAGGCGTTTATAAACGAACTCTTGCCGACGTTTGACTTTCCGCTTACGGCAATAATGGGTTTATCCGTATGCACGAATTGGCTTGACGACGCCGAACTTGTTATGAATTTAACGTTTGGATATGTGTGCATATTTCAAATTACCCCCATACTATGCCTTAACTAATTGTATTTAAATGCCTACGATAGCGTTTTGGAAAACTTCTTTAACGTTGGTTACGGGAATGAAACGGACGTTCTCCTTTACGACGTCGGGTACTTCTTCCAAGTCCTTTATATTATCTTTGGGAATTATAACTTCCTTAACGCCTATACGGTATGCGGCGAGAGATTTTTCCTTTAAACCGCCAATAGGCAGAACCCTGCCCCTTAACGTTATTTCACCCGTCATTGCAATATCGTGGCGGACGGGCTTTTGCGTAAACGCCGAGAGAATTGCCGTAGCCATCGTTATGCCAGCACTCGGTCCGTCCTTGGGCGTTGCGCCTTCGGGTACGTGAACGTGTATATCCGTATTTTCAAACTGCTCTTGCTCTAATCCGTAGCTTTGGGCGTTAGAGCGAATGAAGCTGATTGCAGTCCTTGCACTCTCCTTCATAACGTCGCCGAGCTTTCCCGTCAAGAGAATATCGCCCTTACCGTGCATTGCCGAAACTTCTATGGTTAAGGTTGTACCGCCCACAGCCGTCCAGGCAAGTCCGCACGCCGAACCTACTTCATCGTCTTTAAGCATTTCGTCGCCCTTTTCAAACTTAGGAGAGCCGAGAAGTTCTTTTACGGTATTTTCGTCAACTGTCCTTTCAAAGTCCTTGGACTGTGCCTTTTTAACGGCTATTTTACGGCAGACGGCGTCTATCTGTCTTTCAAGCTCTCTGACGCCTGCTTCCCTTGTAAAGCCCTGCTCTATGCAATCTATCGCCTGAGCGGTAAAGGTTATATTATGCTCGTCCAAGCCGTTTGCGGTAAGCTTTTTGGGAATAAGATAGCGTTTGGCAATCTCCCTCTTCTCCTCGGACGTATAGCCGGAAATTTCAATAATTTCCATTCTGTCCCTTAAGGCTACAGGAATGGTTGAAAGGTCGTTAGCCGTCGTTATGAAGAGTACCTTAGATAAGTCGTAGGGTACTTCTAAATACCTATCGCGGAAGGTTGCGTTTTGGGCGGGGTCCAACGCCTCTAAAAGTGCGCTCGACGGGTCGCCCTTAAACCTATCGGATGAGAGCTTATCCACCTCGTCTAAAAGGAATACGGGGTTAATGGAACCCGAATTTTTAATGGCTGTAATTATTCTGCCCGGCATTGCGCCAACGTAAGTCTTTCTGTGACCGCGGATTTCCGATTCGTCGCTGACACCGCCAAGGCTCATTCTGACAAAATTCCTGTTTAACGCCCTTGCAACAGATGAAGCAATCGAAGTTTTGCCGACTCCGGGGGGACCCACTAAACATAAGATAGGTGCGTTCATTCCGCCCGTAAGCTTTAACACGGCAAGGTATTCGGTAATTCTCTCTTTAATCTTTTCAAGTCCGTAGTGGTCGGCATTGAGGACGGCAACGGCGTCTTCGAGTTTCTCCGTATCCTCGGTCTGCTTGCTCCACTCTAAGTCTAAAATCCAATCTAAATAGTTGCGTATAACGTTATAATCGGGTGAAGAGGTCTGCATTCTCGACATTCTCGAAAATTCTTTTAACGCCTTCTTCTCAACCTCTTCGGGCAAGCCCTTGTTCTTTATACGCTCTTCAAGCTCGTCGAGTTCGTTTTCGTCGTCGCCGAGTTCTGTATGAATGGCTTTGAGCTGTTCCCTTAAATAGAAGTCCTTTTGCCCCTTTTCTATACTGTTTTTAACCGATGCGTTTATCTTCTTTTCTAAACGGGAAATTTCCAACTCCTCGTTTAAACAACGGCAAAGTAAATCGTATTTTTGAACGAGCTTAGGCTGTTCTAAGATGCTCTGCTTTCTTGCCACGGGGATTCTTAAACCATTGACGGCGTTATACAAAAACGCCTCCTTATCCTCGCTTCCGCGTAAAACTTCGGTTGCATCGTCGCTGAAAGTGCGGTTTACGGCACTGTCTATTATGGACAAAGTGGTATATTTTGCCGTGCGGAAGTACGCCTCCTCCAATTCAGGTTCGGAAGATTCGGTCACAAGTTTGGTAGCCTGAGCATACATACAGCCGTCTTTTAGCTCTACTTCTTCAAGCTTTACGGCATATTCGCCCCTGCAAGTTATTCTTACTTTATTGCCGGGAAGATTTGTAACCCTTGAAACGGAGATTACAACGCCGACAGAGTAAATATTATCCGGCTCTACAACGTCCTTATCCTCGTCCTTTTGAGCGACGGCTATTAAAGTCTTACCCGTATTCAACGCACTCTTTATTGCCGAGAGCGTAACGAGCCTGCCTGCATCGAACGAAAACGTTACCTTGGGCAGTGCAATCCTGCCCCTGAGAACGGCTACGGGGAGATAGATGTTATCTTCTGACATATAAATTTACCTCTTTATTAACGCAAAAGGGGAAGCACAACCGCCTCCCCCGATTTATTTAATAAACCGTTTTTTTAACCGTAAAACGCTACGGCTACATAATTTTTAATTTAAGCCGATTTTTTATAGATTAGGGTGGGTTGAGCCTTGTCTTTTATGCAATCACCCGTAACTATTACCTCTTTAATGTTTTCGTCCGAAGGGATTTTATACATAACCGAAGTCATAACGTTTTCTATAATGGTACGCAAACCCCTTGCGCCCGTCTTTAAGTTTATGGCGGTACGGGCGATTTCCCTTACTGCCTCTTCCTCTACGGTAAGTTTTACTCCGTCAAGCGCAATCAGCTTTTGATACTGCTTTATAATGGCGTTTTTAGGTTGGGTTAAAATATTTACGAGTGCATCTTCGTCTAAGGGATGAAGTGCAACTACTATGGGGATTCTGCCTACAAATTCAGGAATAAGACCGAACTTTGTTAAGTCCTGGGGCTTAACTTCTGCAAGGGCCTTATAGGTATCGGTGTCCGCCTCCCTTATCTCTCCGCCGAAGCCGAGCGAAGTCGTATCCTGTCTTGCCTGAACTATCTTATCAAGACCTACGAACGCACCTCCGCAGATGAAGAGAATGTTGGTCGTGTCTATGCGCAGGCACTCCTGCTGGGGGTGCTTTCTTCCGCCCTGAGGGGGAACGTTGGCAACGGTACTTTCAATTATCTTTAATAGAGCCTGCTGAACGCCCTCGCCCGATACGTCACGGGTGATGGATACGTTTTCGCTCTTTCGTGCGATTTTATCTATTTCGTCGATATAGATTATTCCGCGCTGAGCTTTTGCGATGTCGTAGTCTGCGTTTTGAATGAGCTTTAACAAGATATTTTCGACGTCCTCGCCTACGTATCCAGCCTCAGTGAGAGTGGTTGCGTCCGAAGTGGCGAAGGGGACGTTTAAAATTTTAGCAAGCGTTCTTGCAAGCAAGGTTTTACCGCAACCCGTAGGACCTAATAACAAAATGTTGCTCTTATCTATTTCTACGTCGGCAAGCTCGCCATCGTCTTTGCCAAGACTGTTAATCCGCTTATAATGGTTATAGACGGCTACGGACAACACCCTTTTCGCCTCGTCCTGACCGACTATATATTTATCAAGTTCGGCTTTGATTTCGGAAGGTTTTTTAAGGGGAACCGCCTCTGTTACCCCGCTCTTTTCGCTTTCGCTGAGCATATCTTTGCATATATCGACGCACTCGTCGCAGATATACGCACCGTTCTGACCTGCTATGAGTTTTTTAACCAACTCCTCAGGCTTACCGCAGAACGAACAGAATTTTTGACTGTCTTTCATTTTTACTCCGTATTTTTTTGTCACGTCTAAATTATTGCCAACTTATTGATATTTAATCAGCGAACTTATCTTTTAAAGAAAACCTTATCGATAAGCCCGTACTCTTTTGCCTCTTCTGCGGAGAGGTAGTTATCCCTGTCCGTATCGCGTTCAATCTGCTCGATAGGCTTTCCGCTGTTTGCAGATAGTATGGCATTGAGCTTTCTTCTCGTCTTTAATATATGCTCTGCGGCAATCTTTATATCGCTTGCCTGACCCTGCGCTCCGCCCAAGGGCTGGTGAATCATAATCTCGCTGTTGGGGAGTGCAAAACGCTTGCCCTTAGCACCGCTCGACAAAAGGAAGGCGCCCATAGAAGCCGCCATACCTATACAGATTGTAGATACGTCGCACTTAATATAATTCATAGTATCGTAGATGGCAAGACCGGCAGAAACCGAACCGCCGGGGCTGTTTATATAAAGATTTATATCCTTGGAAGAATCCTTTGCCTCAAGATAGATAAGCTGAGCGACAACCGTATTTGCAACCGCATCGTCGATTTCACCGCTTAAAAATATTATTCTGTCTTCAAGCAATCTTGAATAGATATCGTAGGAACGCTCTCCGCGAGAGGTCTGCTCTACGATATAAGGTATAAGCGCACTGTTTTTTTCGTTGTTCATTTTATTACACGCTCCTGTTTTGGGAAATTTGCCGTAAGAAATTATATGGCGGCACTCAGCCGCCATACTTAAAACCTCTTTATCAGATTATGCTACGAGGTTGTTGTTTGCAGAAAGGAACTCGAACAGCTTGGTTATTACCAAATCGTTTGCGATATATTCAAGCTGTCTTGCATCCATATTCTTTTTGTATTCCTCTACGGGCTTTTCTACGGATGTAGCCTGTTCTGCAATCTTGGCGTCTATCTCTTCCTGAGATACGGTGAGATTTTCTTCCTTTATAATCTTTTCAATTACGAGCTGAGAAAGTACCCTTGAGTGAGCCTGACCTGTGAACTGCGCTCTGAACTGTTCCATCGTCTGACCCATATACTGGATATAATCTTCAAGCTTCAAGCCCTGATACATAAGCCTGTATGAGAAGTCCTGAACGATAGAATCGATTTCGCTTTCAATCATAGCCTGGGGAATTTCACATTCGCAGGTTTCGCAGATTGCCTTAACTATGCTGTTTTCAGTCTGGTCACGGCTGTCGTTTTTCGCCTTGTTTTCAAGACGGGTACGAACCTTTGCCATATACTCTTCAATAGTTTCGCATCCGCCGTGTTTTTTAACGTATTCGTTGGTCATTTCGGGGAGCTTCTTGCCCTTGATTGAGTTGAGTTTGATGTGGAAGGACGCGTCCTTATCCCTTAAATTGTCTGCCTGATAGTCTGCGGGGAAGTGAACGGTTATATCCTTTTCTTCGCCGATTGCAAGCCCTGCAACCTGGTCTTCAAAACCGGGAATGAAGGCACCGCTACCTAATTCAAGGTCGTAGCCCTCTGCCGTACCGCCTGCAAAAGCTTCGCCGTCGCAATAGCCTTTGAAGTCAATATTAACGGTGTCGCCCATAGCGCAGGGTCTGTCGGTTACGTCAACGTCGGTAGCCTCTCTTAAAAGGATTTTGTCAGCTTCTTTTTTTACGTCCTCGTCGGTTACAGTATATTCGTACTTCTTGATTTCAAGTCCTTTATAAGAACCGATTTTAACGTCGGGCTTAACGGGAACGATTGCGGAAAGAACTACTTTATCGTCATTGAGTTCGTTAACCGAAACGTCGGGATTGCCGACTGAAGTAAAGCTCTCCTTTTCCTTTTCAATGATGGTGGGATAGTTTTCTGAGAAGAGGTTATTCAATGCTTCGTCAAAGAAAACTGCTTTGCCGTAATAGTTTTCTAATACGGGCTTGGGTACCTTACCCTTTCTGAAACCGGGTACGGAGTACTTACCTCTCGTCTTTGCGTATGCGACGTCGATAGCCTTCTTCCATTCTTCACCCGTAAAAGTAATCGTAAGCTTTACTGTGCTTTTTTCTGATGCCTCAAAAGTGTAGTTCATATAATTTCTCCTGATTTTATGCCGTTTATTTTTGATACGAATTATATTTTAACATAATTGTTTTATTTTGAAAAGCGATTTACCGCCCGTTATCAATTTACTTTTTAAAATTTTCGGGTTATAATCTTATAAAATAAACTAAAGGAGGGAGAATAAATGCCACAAGACGCTTTCACGCTTAGATACGTTGCCCAAGAGCTTAATTGTGCTTTGACGGGCGGAAAGATTTCTAAAATCAACCAACCCGAAAAAGACGTACTCTCCCTTTTAATATACACGCGTTCAGGCACGGTTAAACTTAATTGTGACCTTTCTGCAAAATATTGCCGTTTAAGCTTGGGTGAAAAATTAGAATTTCCTAACCCCGAAGTTGCGCCTAACTTCTGCATGCTTTTAAGAAAACACCTGCAAAACGCAGAGATTTTACGCGTTGCGCAAGCCGATAAAGAGAGGGTTGTATATTTCGATTTGCGCTGTTTTTCCGAATTCGATACGACGGATATGCGCCTTTATTTTGAAATAATGGGCAAATACTCCAACGCCATTTTGGTAAAGGACGGCGTGATTGTAGGGGCTATGAAGACCGCCTCCTTAGAGACGGGGGCAAGGCGTGTGACTTTGAGCGGAGCAAAATATTTACCCCCTGCCAAACAGGACAAGATTGCACAAGACGACTTACTATCGATTAAAGAAGCGTTTGAATTTATCGAGGGCGACAAGGCTAAGTTTATAGCCGACAGAATTTCGGGCGTGGCATATACCACCGCCTGCGATATAGAAGAGTTATACGGGAAAGACGTTTCCGCAGAGCAGGTTTATTCCTACTTAAACGACGAAAATTACACCCCCTGCATCGCATTACGCGACGGAGAGATTTACGACTTTAAGGCAAGGCTCACGCAGAACGGCTCTAAACGCAAAACACTGTTAGAGGCGCAGAGCGAGTTTTACGATTACGCCATAGGCAAGAAGAAATACCAAGACGCTAAAAGACGGTTAAATTCGGCGTTGTCTTCGGCAATAAAAAAGGCGGAAAAAAGGCTTTCCGCCATACGCGACAAGCTTTCCGAATGTGACAAAGCAGAGGACGTTAAATTATGCGGAGAACTAATTACCGCCAACATATATGCCGTTCAACGGGGTATGGACAGCTTTGAAGCAATAAATTATTACGACGAAAACTGCGGTAAAATCAAGATTGCGTTAGACCGCCGTCTTACCCCCTCGCAGAACGCGCAGAAGTATTATAAAAAGTACGCAAAGTTAAAGCGAACAGAACAAAATCTATCCTCACAGATAAAGGAAGAGAGCGAAAAGTTAGACTATCTTTTAACCATTTCATCAAACATAGAGTGTGCGGAGAGCTTGGTCGATTTAAAGGAAACCGAGGACGAGCTTATCTCCCTCTCGCTCATTCCGCCAAGGCCCAAGGTTAAAGGGCAGAAGAAAAACGTTGAAACGGGAAACAATTTCAGGAGGTACGTATTCGACGGCTTTACGGTGCTTTGCGGAAGAAACAACGTACAGAACGACAATATGACAAAAGGGCTTTCGCCAGAGGATATATGGCTACATGCAAAGACTTTCCACTCCGCACACGTGGGAATTATTTGCGACGGAAAAAAGCCGACTGAGCTTGCGATTAAGCTCTCTGCGGAGGTGTGCGCCTACTACTCAGACGCACGGCAAAACGGCAAAGTACCTATCGATTTTACGCAAAAGAAAAACGTTAGAAAACCCAAAGGAGCCAACACGGGTTTCTTTGAATACACAAATTTTAAAACTTTATTAGTTGCGCCCAATGCGCATACGGAGGAAAAACTTGATGAGCAATAACAGCGATAAAGAAAACAAAACTCAGGAAGAAGAGCAAGAAAATAAAAAGAATTACAACCTCTTTTACATTTCGTTAGGCTGTTTCGGCGCGGGCTTAATACTGCTTGTTTTAACCATTGTGTTTACGTTTGTATTGAAGAACGGTATTGCCATTTACTTCCTTGTGTCGAGTATGATTTGCGAACTTGCTTCCATATCCTTTCTTAACGGGCAAAAGCAGAAATTCGGAAGAGAGAAGCGTGAGTCTGTCTTTGTCATTTTAAGCTACGTAGTAATGGGCGTTGCGCTGATAATCTTCTTGACGGGAATGAGTGCAAATATCATTGCGTAACATACAAAACGCATAACAAGGCACCGTTTGCGACATACTCTTTTATATGGAAGAACTATGCCGTGCCGTGTCCGAAACACTTATAAAAACAGGCGGAAACGGTTATAAAATTTTTTATGAAGACGAGCTTATAGAAGCCCTGCCGGAAGATTTTAAAAACAGAGAAACGCTTGAAGCTGTTTTAAAAAAGCTTGACGCGGAGGGGTTTATAGACGTTAAGTATGCAAGGGGCGAAGCCTTCTGTATTGCCGTTATCAAGGAGTACGAGATAGAGGAAGCCTGCGAAGAAGTTGTTCCTCAAACGGCAACGTGCAAGCTTGACGTTAAAGATAAGAAGTTTTATATAATTTCCGCGCTCTCTGCCTTTGTCGGCGGTTTAATAGGCGGTTGCGTTGTGGCGCTTGCCGTGGCGGTGAGCTGATGCTTAGCCGTAGGGAAAACGAAGTGATGAGCGCGGTATATTGCCTATGCGACGGTACGGACGGTTGCTTTATCTCTCCCCTCGACATTATGAGCATACTCCCCTCGGGAAGGAGATATACGCAGGAGAGAATTGAGGACGCGCTCAACGAGCTTAAACAGGACGGCTACCTCGATTTGATTTCTTCCGAACGCAAGGGCGAAAAGATGTACGTAATCTCGCTTAAGGAGAGCGGTCTTGCCTATAAAAGGACTATACGGCAGAAAAGGCAGGATATGCTTTACCGTATTTTAACGGCTTTCGTGGGCGCCTTTGCTACGTTTATATTCGGACTTTTGTTAAAGGTTATTTTTAAATCTTAAATGAAAACACGGACGTTTGACGTCCGTGTTTTTTTATCACTTAAGACTTTGGGATTGCCACGTCACCCCTTACGGGGTTCCTCGCAATGACGAGGAAACCAAATTTCTAATACTCCCCACCTTATTCGGGCAAGTCCCTCTGCGGAGATACAAGCAAGAGCAGGAGCCTGCGGTTTTGCCGACGGGAGTTTACAAAAGTAGTAAATGACTGAAGGTTGCCACAGTGCAATCACCCAAGCAGGTCACTCTGGAAAGATGCGAGTAGTTCAAGGCGTGTGAGTACCGCCGACAGGAGCTTACTCAATTCGTAAGTGACTGAGGCGGAACGGAACACAACGCAGAAATACGATGCATATTTACAGAGAAACTTATTTTTCGCAGAAGGCTACCATCGCCTTATACATTGAGTACAGGTCCGCCTTTGAAATTATTTCGTAGGGGGCGTGCATGGAGAGTACGGGGACGCCCATATCGCAGGTGTCTATACCGAGGTTTGCGATATACATTGCAACCGTTCCGCCTCCGCCTATATCTATCTTGCCGAGTTCACCCGTCTGCCAAATTACGCCTGCCTTATCGAAGGCGTCGCGAAGATAGCCGACCATTTCCGCAGACGCGTCGTTGGTATTGCCCTTGCCCCTTGAACCGTGGTACTTTGTAAGCGACGCTCCGCAGTTGATATAGGACGCGTTGTTCTTTTCATATACGTCTGCATATGCAGGGTCGTAACCTGCCGTAACGTCCGCCGAAACGCACTTGGAGCGGTAGCGTACGAGAACGGGGTCTGCGCCTAACGCCTTGGATACGCAGTCAATTAAATCGAGAATAACTCGCGACTGCATACCCGTAACGCCCTGACTTCCCGTCTCCTCCTTATCGGCAAATACGGCGATAATCGTATCTTCCGACTTGCAGTCGAAAAGTGCAGTCATCTCGGGATATGCGCACACCTTATCGTCGTGACCGTACGCAGAGATTAAAGAACGGTCAAGCCCTACGTCTCTGGGTTTGCCAGCAGGTACGAAGCATAGTTCGCTCGTCTGGAAATCTATTTCGCGTATGCCGTACTTATTGTACAGAAGTTTAAGGGCGCCTGCCTTAACAGACTTTTCCGTATCGTCCTCTTCTCCCTTTTCGGGAATGGTAGTTAAAATCGCGTTAAGGTTTTCAGCCGATATTGCAGTACCGAGGGGCTTTGCGCTCTGTTCCTGTGCAAGGTGGGGAAGTAAGTCCGTAATGTAGAATATGGGGTCGCCCTCGTCTTCGCCTATGCAGATATCAACCCTCTTTCCTTCGGGAAGAACGGCTACGCCGTGCAGTGCAAGGGGAATAGTGGGCCACTGATACTTTTTAATTCCGCCGTAGTAGTGCGTCTTTAAAAAGGATATTCCGCCTGCTTCAAACACGGGATTGGGTTTTAAATCGAGACGGGGGCTATCGACGTGAGCCGCCATAATCTTAACGCCGTACTCTTCGATATTACGGGAACCAACCCTTATTATAAATATGTTTTTATCTCTGTTTATAAAGTAGAGCTTATCGCCCGCCTTGATTTTATCCCCGAACATATAGGGCTTATATCCCTTGCTTTCGGCAATTTTTTTAGCGGTAGCGGTTGCGCCCCTTTCAGTCTTTGAAGTAAAGAGAAACTCCTTATATTCTTCGGCATAGTCGAAGATTCTTTTAAGTTCCTTTTCGTCAGCTTCCTCATAGTAATTTTTGCGTTTGTATTCGTAATCCATATCTTAAATCTCCTTTATCACTTTACCACGGAATATTATAACACAACAAAGTTTTTTGTCAACAGGGGTTTTGCAACTAATGCGCAATTATTTTTTGATATTACTTTTAGTTTTACCTGATATAAAAATTGGTATAATTATTTTGCCGATAAATTTCGTTTTAACTATTTACTAATTATAAAAAATGGTATATAATTATAGGTATGAAAAGTCAAGATGGGGTAAAACGTATTAACGCAAAAAAAATTGCAACTCTCGGCGTGCTGACTGCGCTGAGCCTTATAGCGTTTTTACTCGAAAACTTGTTCCCCCCTCTCTTTATTCCGGGGGCTAAGCTTGGGCTCGCCAACGCGTTTACCTTAATCGCACTAATTATATATACACCCATCGAAGCCTTTATAATCGTAGCTGTGCGAACTTTGCTCGGCGCACTGTTTGCAGGCAATATCTCTGCCGTAATGTACAGCTTTACGGGCGGTATGCTGTCTATGGCGGTGAGTTCGGTTTTAGTATATACTCTTCACCCCCGCATTTCGCTTTTAAGTATAAGCGTTGCAGGGGCGGTTGTTCATAACCTTACGCAAAACGCAGTCTTTGTGCTCGTTTCCGCAACCCCGCTTGCGTTTTCCTATGCGCCTTACCTTGCTTTAATAGGCATAGCTTCGGGTGCGTTTATAGGGGCGGTAGTTACCTTTACCGTTAAGCGTATTCCAGATACGGCTTACGTTAGGCTATTGGGCGTAAATGCTTAGCTTTGGTTTTATTTTAGAAAAATTAACTTGTTTTTAATTTTAAATTAAAATATAAAAATGATACAGGAGGACGACATTGAAAGCAATTAAAGGCAAACCCTTTTTTGCAGGCATACACGTTAAAGATATGAAGTATCTTGCGTGCGATAAGGCAACGGAAATTATGCCGAAACCTACAGAAGCGTATATTTCGCTTTCGCAAAGTTTGGGCAGACCTGCCGAACCCTGCGTTGAAAAAGGGCAGAAAGTTAAGGAGGGTGAGATTATCGCCAAGGCGAGCGGTCCCATATCCTCCGACGTATTTGCAAGTATCAGCGGTGAAGTAACGGATATTAAACCGTTAGTCGGCGCAAACGGCGGTACGGAGACCTATATTGTGATAAAAGGGGACGACAGCGACGAAAAGGCTTACTTCCCTCCCTTATCCGACCCCGACGAAGAGGCAATCAAAAAGAGAATTAAAGATTGCGGTATCGTAGGACTTGGCGGTGCCGGTTTCCCCACGGCGGTCAAGGTTTTACCTAAAACTTCCGTCGATACCCTCGTTTTAAACGGCGCAGAGTGCGAACCCTACCTCACCTGCGACCACAGGCTTATGCTTGAACACACAGACGAGATTGTAAGGGGCGCACGGCTAATTGCCAAAGCTCTTACCGTAAGTAAAATTTACATCGGTATCGAAGCTAATAAGCCCGACTGCATTTCGGCTTTTGAAAAGTACGAGGATATTCAGCCCGTAATTTTGAAAAAGCAGTACCCTATGGGAAGCGAAAAGCACTTAATCTACGTATGCACAGGCAGAAAGGTGGGCATTGGTAAACTGCCTGCCGACAGCGGTGTCGTCGTTCAGAACGTGGCTACCGCCTTTGCCGTGTGCGAAGCCGTTGAAAAGGGCAAGCCCCTTTACGAGAGAATTTTAACAGTTTCGGGCGGTGCCGTTAAAGAACCTAAAAACCTTTGGGTAAGGGTCGGAACCCCCGTTAAAGCCATTGTAGATTACTGCGGAGGAGAGTCCGTTGAGCCTACTAAGGTCGTTCAGGGCGGTCCGATGACGGGCGTTGCGCTTGCAACCTACGACGTATATACCCATAAGACGACCTCGGGCGTACTTTTAATGACGGATAAGGAAGCCGGTGCGGTGGAACCTACCCCCTGCCTTAACTGCGGTAAGTGCGCCGACATATGCCCTATGCATCTAATGCCTATGCAGACGGCGTTCTACGCTTCCGCAGGGGATTACGACTCGGCGTCTAAATACGGCAACACCCTCTCCTGCATAGAGTGCGGTGCGTGCGAATACACCTGCCCTGCTAAACGCCCCTTAATTCAGGCAATCAGAAAGACCAAGGCAGAGATGAGAGCTAAGCAGACGAAGAGTGCGCCTGCGCCTATCGTTAAACCTGCCGATATGAAGGGCAAGAGCGCGCCTTCCGTTACACCCGAACAAAAACCCACGGGTGAGTACGTCGATAAGAGCGACGCAAGCAAACAAATTATCAAAGAGGCGTCTCCTACTGAAAATAAGGAGCCGACAGCTACGGAGAATAAGGAGGAAAAGAAATGAATAACAAAATAGTTATTTCCACCCCTCCCCACGTTAAATCGGCAAGAACGACTAAGGGAATAATGCTTGACGTTATTATTTCCTTACTCCCTGCAACAATTATGGGAATTGTGTTCTTCCATTGGGACGCGGTAATTTTGGTAGCCTCCTGCATACTTTCTGCAGTGGCAACAGAGTTTGTGTATTACTTTATAGCTAACGGCGGTTTTGCAAACAAGTGCAAAGAAAGCGGACAAGTCTGCAAAAAATGGTTAAAGCAGTTTGACTTAACTTCCATCGTTACGGGACTTATACTTGCCTTAATCCTTCCCCCGACGGCTACTTGGTACCACGCGTTGTTCGGTTCGGTGTTCGCTATCTCCATTGTTAAAATGGTGTTCGGCGGTACGGGCAAAAACCTTGTTAACCCCGCGGCCGCAGGCAGAGTATTTATTTTGATAAGCTTCCAGGTAGTTACCTACACGGCTTGCAAAATTGCGCCTATCAGCCCCGACAGCGTTATATCTACGGGTGCAACCCATCTTTCGGGCTATCTGCTCAGCGGAAACGGAGCTACTCACCTTGCTTGGCTCGACCTTCTTCTCGGTACGGGCGTTGCAGGCTGTATCGGAGAAACGTGCAAAGTCGCCCTCATTGTCGGCTATATCTACCTCGTTGTACGCAAGGTAATTAAGTGGTGGCAACCTTTATTGTACGTTTGCCTCTCCTCGTTCTTATCCGTATGCCTTGCAAGTACAAGCGGTTCGTTTGAGATAGGCTTGTTCTTAGACTATGCCCTCTCCGGCGGACTTATGTTCGGTGCAATCTTTATGGCAACCGACTACGTAACTTCCCCTAAGGGCGTATATGGACAGCTTGTTTATTTCATTGCACTTGCAGTACTTACGTCTGTTTTAAGATTCTTTACGAAGATGGAAGTCGTATCATTTGTAATACTATTGGTAAACCTCTTCGTTCCTTTAATCGATACTTATATTGTACGCAAACCCTTCGGTTACAAAAAGGCTAAAAAGCAAAAGGAGGGCAAATAAATGACGGTTAAACAGTTTTTTAAAGGCAAAGCGTTTAAATGCATTTTGGTACTTTTGTTAGTGCTTTTGTTCAGCGGTGCCATACTTACCATTGCCTATGGCTTTTTAGAGGTTTCCGACGGTGAAAGACTGCAAAGAGCGGTTAACAAGATTTACCCCAACCAATCGGTAACCATCTACGGAAAAGACGACGCGATTATTACTGCCGAGGACAAGAACCCCCAAGGCTTATTGGAAAATGCTATAACGCTTGGCGACGCAAAAGTTTTATCGGCTTATAAGATTACCTTTACCGACAGTAGCGACATACATTATCTCGTTCAGTCCAAGGGTATGCGCGGTTATGCGGAAGGCACTGTAACTTGCTGGGTTGCCTTAAACGTCAACGTTGAAACAAAAGTGATTAACAATATTGCCAAGGTTCAAGTGGGTGAAAGTAGCGGTCAGACCTTTATGGACAAGATTACAAACTCTATGCTCAACTCCTTCACACAAAGTATTCCCGAAGGCGGTTTCTCCACCTCCGACGGCTATATCTCGGTAGGCGCGACTAAGAGTTCTAACGCAATCTGCAATGCGGTCAACGGTGCTGTTGATTACGTTAACAGCGTTCTTTTCAACAAGGCTGAAACAAGCCCCTATGAAGAACTTGCTTTGACCGATTACGTCAACGTCAGAGCGGGAAAGACGCAAGCGACGCTTTCGGAAAACTCTTCCGATTTGGAATACACCGTATATACGAAAGGTTACGGCAACGCAAACGATTTTACGATTAAAATATCCGTAGGCTCCGATAAGCTGATTAAGTCCTATGAAATTCTTAAAAACGGTTCTACGGGAAACTATGCTAATTATATGCCCCAAAGCGTTTTGGACGGAACGCTCTTTATAGGTAAAGGCACTTCCTACTTCACCGATATCTACGGCGAAAATATGGTCTATAAAAAAGCCCCTAACCTGACGGACGACACCGTGCAGACGGGCGCTACCGCATCTAATTCTATATATTTATGTATGTATGCAGGTGCGTTTGCAACCCAAAACTATGATGCGGTTGTTACTATTTTGAACGGAGGTGTGGCATAATGAATAAGTATAAAAAGATAACGCTTGACGGACTTATTTTCCAAAACCCTACATTTGTGTTGGTGTTGGGTACCTGCCCCACCCTCGGTCTTATTACCTCTGCAAAGAGTGCCGCCGGCATGGGCGCGTGCGTACTTATCGTACTGCTTTTCAGTAATATGATAATCTCTGCACTGAGAAAGGTTATTCCCAACGAAGTGCGCGTACCCTGCTATATCGTTGTTATTGCAACCCTCGTTACATTGGTAAGAATGATACTCGAAAAATTCGTTCCCGACCTATACGACAGTCTTGGCGGTTTCCTTGCGCTAATCGTCGTTAACTGTATAATCCTTGGCAGAGCCGAAGCCTTTGCAAACAAGCACACCGTTTTAGAGAGTGCGGTTGACGGCATTGCCAACGGACTCGGCTTTACCTGTGCGCTTACGCTTATGGCAATCGTCTGCGAATTCTTGGGTAGCGGTTCGTTCTTCGGTATTCACGTTATGGACTTTAAGATTGCAATATTTGCAACCCCCGGTGCAGGCACTTTCATTGTATATGGCATATTCATTGCTCTGTTCGTTAAGATTCTCGACACGATTCAGAGCAAACAGCGCGTTAAGGCGAACAGGCTTTCACGCGAAAACCTGTTAAAGGAGGGCGCATAAGTTATGGCTACAATAATTGCAATTATTCTTTCCGCCGTTCTCACCAACAACTTTATTACTAAGCAAACGCTTGGTATCTGCCCCTTCTTAGGCGTTTCTAAAAACACCAAATCGGCAGTAGGTATGGGCGTTGCCGTAACCGTAGTTATGGTTATTGCAACCGCTGTTACCTTCCCCATTTATACCTGGGTTATGGTTCCGCTGAACATCGGATTCTTAGAGATTATATTCTTTATCTTTATAATAGCTTCCCTTGTACAGATGATTGAAGCGGTTATCCGCAAGCTTTCGCCCTCCCTCTACGGTGCAATGGGTATTTATCTGCCCCTTATCACTACTAACTGTGCAGTACTCGGCGTTACCGAAATGGTTATAGGCGATATGTCCTCTGTCTTTGGCGAAGGCATCTCCCTTATAGCAACCTACGGCTGGTCTGTTTTGTATGCTTTCTTTGCAGGTATCGGCTTTACCCTTGTTATGATTATAATGAGCGGTCTGCGCGAAAAGATTGCTTACTACAAGACGCCCAAGTCGCTTTCAGGCTTCCCTATCTCTATGTTAACGGCTTCGTTAATATGTATGGCGTTCTACGTCTTTTCTTTGATTTAAGAGGTGATAATGATGAATTTACTTGCTATCAGTTTTAATAGTCAGACGTGGATAACCCTTGCCATAGTATCAGGTATTTTCGTAGGCTCTGCAATTATAATCGGTGCGTTGATTTTAATTGTCGGTAAGGTTTTTAAAGTTGACGTCGATGAAAAAGTTGCTAAAATTTTGGAAAATCTTGCAGGAGCAAACTGCGGTGGTTGCGGTTGCTCCGGTTGCTCCGGCTTTGCAGATAAGCTTGCAAAGGGCGAAGGCGACCTTAGCGCCTGCCACGTAACCTCCCCCGAAAAGAAGGCGGAGATTGCTAAGCTTTTAGGTATCGAGTTAAAGGACGAGGAGCGCACGGTTGCCGTTGTTAAATGTAACGGCGGAATTTCTAACGCTCCTGAAGCCTTTACTTACAGCGGTAATCAGACCTGTGCTTCTAACGCATCGCTTTTGGGCGGTAACAAAATGTGCAAGTACGGCTGTTTAGGTTGCGGTGACTGCGTATCCGCCTGCTCCTCCTGCGGTATTAAAATTAAAGACAAGCTTTCCGAAATCGACGCCGACAAATGTGAGAGTTGCGGTGCTTGCATTAACGCTTGTCCTAAACACATTATAGAGCGTATCCCCGCCTCCGCACCCGTTTACGTTGCTTGCTCTTCAAAGTGCAAGGGTAAAGACGTTATGAACGTGTGTAAGGTCGGTTGCATCGGTTGCGGACTGTGTGCTAAAAAATGCCCTTACGGCGCAATTACTATGGTTGAAAATCTGCCCGTATTCGATTATTCTAAGTGTACGGGTTGTAAGACCTGCGTAGCCGTCTGCCCCCGTCATATTATTATCGACAGGGAAGTTAAAGCCGACGACGCTTCTAAAAAGCCTGACGAAAAGAAGGCCGGATGACAAATCTAATTGTGTAAGTTTAACCCCCTGCACGTTTTGTGCAGGGGGTTAACTGTTGTGCGACCCTTGGCTTTCCTCCTTGGGGGGAAGCTGTCTTGTAAGAGACTGATGATGGGAGCAATATATACAATTAAAGAATAGCGAATAAATAATAAATGTGGTGACTAACCTATTATTATAATATCATCGTCCTCTACCTTAACCACCAACGGTTCTATTCGCATATTGTGCGGTGGACAGGAGATTACTGTCGAATTATTTTTTATCGGCGGGGAATATACGCAATCTTTATGGGAGGAGCAGTCCGCGTCCGCAACGCAAACGCTCCGAACCTTTTTATCTATTTCTATTTTGTTATAACCCGTCTTGCCGTCCGTATAAAAGGTGAGCAAAAGCCTTTCGTCCGTATCCTGTTCTATAACAATATTATTTTGCGAAACTATTTCGTACTTATCTTCTGCATAATAATAGTTAAACACCGTTCTGCCGTTATAGTTTATTTTAATACCGTCGGTCGGCGTTTTATCGGCTGTCAAAAAGACGGCAAGGAAAAGTGAGGCAATGATTAAAACTATCACGCCATAGACAATCAAATCCCATATACGGAACCACTTATCCCCTTTTACGTCGTCTATCTTTTTCTTTGACATATCAGTTTAGCACTATCTTTCCGTCCTCGACAGTGTTTGCAAGGACGTACTGTGAATTTGTAATCTCTATTTCGTCGGGGCGGTTGCATATAATCTCCCCCACGCCTTCCGTAAACACCAACATTACCACAAGCTCATCCGAAAGGTTTGCGTTTATAAACTCCACAGCCTTCTCTTTGCCCATTGCAGAGAGAGCGGTAGTTAACGCGTCGTTATCGGTTGCCGAATCGCCTATTACAGTTACCGCAGAAACTCCCGTTTGAATGGGTGCGCCCGTGGTAGGGTCAATTATATGGCAGTAACGCACGCCGTCGAGCATATAAAACTGTTCGTAATCTCCGCTCGTTGAAAGCATTTTTTGCTTTACCCTACACTGGGCGTAGTGCGAAAAAACGTTGCGTGGGTTTATAAATTGAATGGTATATTCTTGGCTACTGCCGTTATACTTACCAACCGAAACCGTTGAAGAACCGAAGCTGAAATAGCCGTACTCAAAGCCGTATTCAACCATAAGTTCGCTAACTTGGTCTGCGCACCACCCCTTACCTATACCGCCCAAATCGACTTGAAGAGATTGGGTTTGACCGCCCACCGTAACCGTTTTTTGGGGTTTGACCGCATAATATGTGCCGTCTAATTCATTTAAGGCCAAATCTACAAATGCGGAATTAAGCTCCTTATACGCATTTTGCTCATTCGCATCGGGTAGCTTAGTCAATGGCGTTACCTTACCCGAATTAAAGCCGTATAAAAGGGAGCTTTGCACTACGGCAGGGTTAAAATATCCCTCCGTCTGCTCATACAACTCTTTGGCCTTACAGAGTACTTCGTATGCAGTTTTATTGAGTTCAACCGAACTGCCTGCCACCGACGAATTAAACTTGGATATAGGTGAAGTGGGGACGGTTATACTTAGAGAATTATTGGCTTCTGTTATGACGTTTTGAACGTTTTGCCAAAGGGTTACCGCCCTGTTATATACCGATTTATCGGTAAAATTTTGCGTATCGGAAATAATCAGATTTAATTCCGTACCCATTGCATAGCCACTAAGATTTAACGCTTTTGAACCCGAAGAACGGTAGCTATTATAGCTCGGAGCCGAATAAAAATAACAGTTAGTATCCTTTTCGTTTTCCTTTGTACAAGACGTTAGCGGAACCACCGCACATATAAGGGCGACCGCTATGGGTAAAGCTTTTAATTTCATACTCAACATTATACCCTATTTATTGACCGTTTGCAATAATAAAAAACGGCGTTTGCCCCTTAAAATTAGGAACAAGCGTCGTTTATTCTTTTTATTGCGTTTAAAATCGTTTTGTTAATTTAGTTTCCGCCACTGCTAACCATTACTTAGTTAAAGCTTGGAAAGGGCGTTCTGTACGGCAAGCATCAATCTGCCCGAGCCGAGCGTTGCGCCGGAAATTATAAATTCTTCGCCGTAATCTATAAAGCCTTCGTCGCCTTTGACAAGGGGTTTTTCGCCCTCCTTTGCAACTTCTTTAGACAGAATATCTTCCACCCTCTTTCCGTTATATGCCGAAAGAAGAGAATTTAAATTGTTATCCCATTCGGTAGAATCCCAACCCGAATCGTCGGGAGATGCCATAACGTAATCGCTTTGAGCAATCGTAACCTTTTTAATCACCCCGTCCTTGACCTTTACGTTGACCTTAACGCCGAACTCGGTGTCGTATTCGTTATAGTGCATTTCGCCCGTGACTGTCTTTGACATAGAACAGGCGCTAAGCGTTAAGCAAGATAGTGAGAGTGCGCTACAAATAATAAATGATTTAAATCTTTTCATAAAAATTACCCTGCTAATATTTTTAGCAGAGTAACTTTTTTTATACCTTTTAAGTTAAAAATTATTCGGTGCGGAGTGCAACCACAGGGTCCTTCTTTGCGGCGGCTGATGCAGGAATAAGACCTGAAATTAAGGTTAGTCCCACGCTTAGCGCTACCATTATTATTGCCTGCCACCAAGGAAGGGCGGCTATGCCCCAAATACCTGCAACCGACATTACGATAATATTTATGACAAGTGAGAGAAGATAGGTTACTGCAATTCCAAAGATACCTGCAATAAGACCTATTACAAACGTTTCCGAATTGAAAAGGCGTTTTATATCCTTCTTCCTTGCACCTACCGCACGGAGAATACCTATTTCCTTTACACGCTCTACAACCGATACGTAGGTGATTATGCCTATCATTACGGTGGATACTACAAGCGAAAGGGCGGTGAACGCAACGAGGGCTATCGTTACCATCTGTATCATAGTATTTACCATATTTATGATAAGCCCTACCGTGTCCGTATAGGTAATTTTATCCTTTTCGCCAAGACCGCCTATTACCGTACCGTCCGATAATATTGCGGTGGGGGTTGCAATCTGCGTTCCGTTTGTAAGCGTTACCACGCCGTTATGCGCCTTTACGCCGTTAGCAAACGTTATTACTCCGTCTTTTACTGTTACGCCCGAAGGGAGATTTTGCGACGAGGATGTGAACTCGTAGCCGTCAGGCATGATTACTTTTCCGCCTAAAATCTGCGTTCCGTCCGAAAGCGTTACCTTACCGCCGTTGACGATTGTGCCGTCGCCTAATTCTATCCCGACTGTCTTTTTAACGCTTCCGTCTGCATAGGTTATTACCGTTTGCGAAGTACAGAGTTTATTCCAATTATCTAAATAATCGCAGACCTTGTTCTTTAACTCGAAGTCGATAGGGTAGATATATACAGCCGTCGGCATATCGTCTCCGCCGAGAAGCTTTGCCGTAATTTGCGTACTTGCAGAACCCGTCATCGAACCTATCAGACTCTGCATCATACTGCCACCCGTTTCAATGGAAGACTTTGTACCCTTGGAGAATATATAGTAATCTTTCCCCTCTTCAAACACGTCGTCCGTTCTCTGCGCTACGTAGTAATAATCAACGTACATAGGCAATTCGTCAAGGTCGCCGTTCTCGTTTATATAGTTAACTATTTCGCTGTCCTTTTCAATTTCAAGCACGTAGTCGGTGAGCGCTTTGGTGTGGTAGAAGCCCGATTCAAGACAACCGTAGGAAACCGAATCTTTTTTCTGCAATATGAGCTTTACGCCCATCTCCACCCTCTTTTCGTAAGCCGAAGTTTTTGAAGAGAAGGCAGGCAAAGTTTTAGTTACCCCCGTACTATCCTTGAACGAATACTCGGTTGAGTATGCGTTTGCAATGTAGCCCTCAGTCACTTCTCCCTCTGCCGGCAGGCGGAGTTTATTGAAAAGAGACTCCTTATAAGCGT
Source organism: Candidatus Coproplasma sp. (assembly GCA_051884115.1). Taxonomy (GTDB): domain Bacteria; phylum Bacillota; class Clostridia; order Christensenellales; family Borkfalkiaceae; genus Coproplasma. The sequence goes on from JBJEVA010000098.1 coordinate 98,619, forward strand.
TAAGCATATCTTCGCTTGCATTCTCAGGAGCAGACTGCTGAACGATTACGTTAATTATTGCCTTTAACGCCTCGTCGCTTGTGTTACGAGCAGAAATAATCTGCTCTGCAATCGGACCGAAATTTTCATCGTTCCTTAACTCCTCGTCGGTCATATAAGACACGTACTCAACAAGGTTATATATACAGTCGTTAGGATAGTAGGTGAACTTCTTTGCGGAGTTTCCTATAAATACGTTATATTCAAAGCCGTCTGCGCCGATTAACGTACTCTCTTGCTCTTCACCGTTTTCGTTTTCAAGACCCTTGTTTTCGTCTATACCGCTATATGCATACTCTAAGAATTCGTCCTCCTTAAAGTAGCCGTACTGAGCCAAGGTTAAATCGTCCATCTGGTTGTGGTTTAAGACCATAATCAAGGACTCTTTGGAGTTGAAAATTTCTTTAAGCTCTTCCTCGGAATAACCCGAAGTTACCGCCTGACCGTCTTTATCAATGGCTAAGACGTCGTACTGCGACATAACGTAATCGAAGTTGTCGGGCATTTCCGCAAAGGTGGAGACGGTGGAAATCATACTTCCCCAGGTTGCGTATTCGGGTACGTGGGTGAGTACTGCCGAATACATAGCCCTTATTGCCGAAACGGACATATTGAATTGGTTTTCATAGCCGTCTATATCGTTAAGATAGCCCAAGTGCGAAGTTAAGTCGTCGCTGACCGTAAAGTCGGTGTATATGTTGTTGCTTATCTTAAAGTCGTACCCGTACTGAATTAAGTTTATATATTCTTTGGGAATATCGTTTACGTAGGCAAGGTATTCGTCGGTTATGGTATTCGTCTTTTCAAAACCTGTGGAGAAGGTTCCTAAGGTATCTAAAAGCGAATTTACATATACCCTATCGCCCTGAGCAACCTTACTTACGTCAACCTTTTGTCCGCCCGAAAGCTCCATAAGCGAGGAGAAGTCGTAAGCCGACTGCGTTACGGATACGGGGTAGCCCGAGAGCATATCGTTTTCCATACTGTTGATGTAACCTTGGACGCCTGCCGAGATTGCAAGTACCATTGATACGCCTATTATGCCGATTGAGCCTGCAACCGACACCATTGCGGTACGCTTGCGTTTTGAGAGTAAGTTTTTACAGCTTAGCCCCATAGCCATTCCTATGGACATAGCAGACTGTTTTTTACTGCCCTTGTTCTTCTTGGGCTTTATCTCTTTGGCGTTTCCGCCCTCGCCTTCTTGCGTATCTTTCGTCTTTGACTTTTTGCGCTCTGCAATCTCTTCCTTTTTGGAATAGGGCATAGAGTCGTCAACGATTTCACCGTCTAAAAGCCTGACAATTCTCGTGGAGTACTTTTCGGCGAGTTCGGGGTTGTGGGTTACCATTATGACGAGCCTGTCTTTGGAGATTTCTTTGAGTAGCTCCATTATCTGTACGCTCGTAACAGAGTCGAGCGCACCCGTAGGCTCGTCGGCAAGGACGATTTCGGGGTCGTTTATCAAGGCACGGGCAATCGCCACCCTCTGCGCCTGACCGCCCGAAAGCTGGTTGGGCTTGTTGTGAATTTTATCCTTAAGCCCCACCTTATCGAGTGCTTCTATCGCCCTTTCCCTACGCTCCTTTTTGGAAACGCCTGCAAGCATTAAGGCAAGCTCTACGTTCTGCAAAATGCTCTGGTGGGGAATGAGGTGATAGCTTTGGAAGATAAAGCCTATCGAATGGTTGCGGTATGTATCCCAATCGCCGTCGGAATACTTCTTGGTACTCTTGCCTTCGATTAAAAGATTGCCGGAGGTGTATTTATCCAAACCGCCTATTATGTTCAAGAGGGTGGTTTTTCCGCATCCCGAAGGTCCCAAAATGGAGACGAACTCACTCTTTCTGAAGTTTACGTTTATGCCCTTTAAGGCGTGAACGGCTTCGCCTGCAACCTGATAGTCCTTTTTTAAATTTACAATTCTCAGCATATTACGCCTGCCTTATATTATAACTCTGCCTTTATTTAATCTATTTCTTTATTTCGTTAATATGATAAACTGCGGAAGCCCAAAAGTCAACCCTCTCGACAATTTCCGCAGTTTAATTCACACACTTTTTATTTAGTTGTTATCAGTTTTCACATTGTCGGCTTTATCACTTTTTAACGTGTGTTTGCTATCTCTTTTTTCTTCCCTGTCAAGGTATTCTGCAAGCGACTGTTCGAGAGTGTTATGCGACTTAAAGGGGAATAAAAACTTAGGCTTGGGTAGCTTTTTAGTCTTATCTTTTACACCCTCTCTGAGTTTGTCTATGCTGTCCCTTATGCTTTCTTTGACTTTTTCAAACTTTACTACAACGCCGTGTTCGTCCGCAAACCTGCGTATGCGCACCGTGAGATTGACCGAGTGCGCCAAATCTACAAAGAAAACGCCGAAGAAACACCCGACGAAAAAGGCAAAGGATATGTTCGACACGAACCACTCTACCCAGCCTATCACGAAGGGGTCGATTACAAAATAATAAAGCGCACCGACCGCCGTCCACAAAAACGAGAACAGGGGACATATTATGCCCTGAATATTGCCACGTCTGTTTGAATAATCCCACAGCTTAATCTTCATACCCTTTATGAAAATCAGCCCAGCCAGGTATTCGATGAGCGTCATAGCGACGCCCAAAATCAGAACGGTAATCAACGCGTCTGCCCACTCATATCCCGTGTTTATAGGTATTAGACACAGGGCGAACATACCCGTAAGTCCGAAGCCGTATAAAGGCAGATACGGTCCTGTTAAAAACCCGGGATTTATCCACTTTTTAGCCGTGAATATTCGGCGGAAAAGCACTTCTATTCCCCACCCTGCAACACTGCCGACGAAGAATAAAAAGCACAAAACCAAAAACACCGTCATATATACGACTCTCCTTAAAAATTCAAACCCTTTCTAAAAATAAATTTCAACACGCTCTATTATAAGCGGGCTGAGTTAAGGCGGTTAATACTGCGTTCCCTGCCTAATATACCCATTACAGTGCATAAATCGGGGGAGTTGCTCATACCCGTTACGGCTATTCTTAAAATCTCCGCAACGTCGGCTACGCTTCCTTTGTATGCGGTGGGGTTAGCCTTATACTCGCTCATCTCTGCGCAGAAGCCCGTTTCGGTTGCAACGCATTTAACCTTTGCAAACCACGTGCTGTTATCGTCGTTCTCGTCGTAGATATCGGCAAACTTAGATAGAACGGCATTTACCGTTTGCGCGTCGAAGCGATAGGTGTAATTAGGGTTAAAGGTATCGTCGAAGAAGTAGTCGAAGAGCCTTACGCCCGTCTCTGCCCTAACGATGTCCTTACGGCGCTTCTTTCCGCCTATACCGCAGATAAGCGTGATTGCCTTGTTTAAATACTCCTTCTCTTTGAAGTGCTTTTTATCCGCAGACGTGCCGAACTCCTGCACCCAAGTGTTTAAGAAGTCGTACGTCTCTTCGGCTGAAAGATTTGCAAGTTCTGCCTTGGATACGTCGTTTAATTTATCTATATCGAAGAGCGCACCGCTCTTACCCATTTTCTCTATGGAGAATTTGAAAGTACGGAAATCTGCGGTGGGGTTCTTACGCTCCCACTCCTCGAAGTTGGAGTTTAAAACGGTCATCAAATACTTAACGACTGCCTTAGGGTAATAACCTGCCTGTCTGTAATAGTCGAGGGATAGTTCGGGGTCTTTTCTCTTCGATAGCTTTCTTTTGACGCCGTTATCCATCTTCATTAAAGAGCAGGTGTGTCCGTATGCAGGGAGCTTAAAGCCCAACACTTTGAAAAGCTCTAAGTGAATGGGCAAACTCGACAGCCACTCCTCGCCCCTTATTACTAACGTGGTGTGCATAAAGTGGTCGTCTATGGCATGGGCAAAGTGATAGGTGGGTATGCCGTCCGACTTTAAAATTACTACGTCCTGGTCGTTTTCGGTTACGGTTATCTCACCCTTTATTCTGTCTTTAAAGGTAATTTTGTTTTGAGTATTGCCCTGCGATTTAAGCCTTATTACAAAGGGTTTGCCCTCTGCAAGGTTAGAATAAATCTGCTCTTCGGTAAGGTTTCTGCACTTTGCGTACTTGCCGTAGTAACCCGTGATTTCCTTTCTCTCCGTCTGCTCTGCACGGACTGCGTTAAGCTCGTCCTCCGTACAGAAACAGGGGTATGCAAGTCCCCTTTCGATTAAATCTTTTACGTAAGCGCGGTAGATTTTTGCACGCTGACGCTGATAGTAGGGGCCGTAGTTGTTTAAAGGGGAGTCAATCTCCGCACCCTCGTCGAAGTTAAGTCCGAAGTATTTTAAAGAACGTATAACAGACTCTACCGCGCCATCGACCTTTCTTTTAAGGTCGGTATCCTCTATACGAAGGTAGAAAATGCCGTCCGTGGTGTGGGCAATTCGCTCGTCGGCAAGGGCGGAATAGAGGTTGCCCAAATGTATAAATCCCGTGGGGGAGGGTGCAAGACGGGTTACTTCAGCTCCCTTTTTTAATTGCCTTTCGGGGTACATCTTTTCATACTCTTCTAAGGGGAGTAAATCTTCATCTGGTATAAGCGTTTTTGCAAGTTTAATTAAATCCATCTTTATCACCTTTTATCGTTAATTTCTTTATTTAAAGTTGTATTTTCCTTTCCGTCCTCTTTTTCAGGGCTGTCCTGCCTTTCAAATTCGGCGGGTTGATTATCGCTTTCTTTTTGAGAGTTATTCTCTTGCGACTGCAAAACTTCTTTAGGGGTTAAAATTCGTCTTTCGTTGCCCACCCTCTTTCTTAGATACCTGCTGTGGAAGGTCGGGGAGATGAGGTTGAAAAGGACGGTTATGACTATTAAGCCTATTACTATGCCTAAGAGCGTTTTGCCCATTTCACCGCCGTAATTGAGGGCGTCGCCCCACTGTTTATTTATCATTGCGCTGACCGTAAGATATAGCGTTCGCCCGGGGACGAAGAGTATTATGCCGGGGACGAAGAAGATTATTGCAGGCGCCTTTATGGTACGGGCAAACACCTCTGAAATAATTGCCGAACACGCCGTTGCAACCAACATATTAAGGAGCGTATCGTTGACAAAATACTCCATAACAAGATAGACGCCAAAGGTTATCATTGCGTTTACCGAGGAGGGAATAAGCCTTCTGAACGAACCGCCGAAAAAGAGAGTGAACGCCGTCGTACCGATAAAGCAGGAGATTATTCTGTATAGATAATCTTCTAAGCCCGTCCTCTTTACGATTGCGATATCCTCTAAAAAGGTTGCCGAGAACATCATCGGAATACCGTAGCCTGCAACGATTGCAAGCGTTGTAATTACTGCGTTTAATAGCTCCGACGTGCCTGAGTACGTATCGCCCGAAAACAAATCTCGTATGGCGTTACACAACAAAAGCCCCGGAATAACCGTCATTATCGTACCCATCATAACAGTGGATAGGTGGCAGGTTAAGCCCGTTAAAGATATCAGCCAACACATTAAAGTTGAAAGCACACCGCCGATAAGCGAGAGCATAAAGGTACGCGCATAGCTGTTAAAGGCAAGACGGGCGAATATACAGCTTAAATACGCCATAAGTCCGCCGATAAGCGCACCGGGGACGGCGTCGATTAGCGAACCGCCGTAAAAGACCGTGAATGCGCCTGCGCCTATTCCTGCGGAGAGCGCCGTCATCAGCTTTGACGGATTGTGGCTTGTCCTGAGCTTTGCAACAAGCTCCGTCGCCTCGTCAACGGGATATTTCTTGGCGCATATATCTCGCGAAAGCTGGTTATACGCCTCCATCTTAGCGAAGTTGTTGGATATGGAATATACCCTCTTTAATTGAGAAACCTGACTTCCGTCGGTTATTCTTACCCCCGCCATAATCATCGAGGGGAAGGTTGCTACGCTTACCGCGGCTGCGCCGTATGCGTTACAGATGTATTCCACCGCAAGCTCTACCCTGCCCACAGGGCAACCGCACGACAAAAGACCGCACCCAACCTCTATGGCTACGGCGAGTACCTTGTCGTAATAATTTCTCTCTCTTTCCAGACTGCTTCCCGTCTGTTCCTCTTTTTCCTGCGTTTCAATCATACCTAAACTAATTATATGAAAAAATATTTTTATGTCAATAGAATTACAAACAAAACCCCGCATAGCGGGGTTAAATCTAAAATTGATTTTTAATATCTCTTATTCTTACTCCGTATCCTTAGGCTTTCTGTTGGGTTTATACAGCTTTCTTAAAACGAACCAGCCGATAACCAGCACCTGAATACCGCCTGCTACCACGTAGAAGGGCCAGACCGCTATATGGGTAAAGAGATACAGGCACACGTGAATTATTAAGATGATTGACCACAGCACAAGCGACGCGGCAACGGCAAGCGTTATTCGCCTGTACCAGATTGACGCGAACACCGTATATACTACGCTTGAAACAAAGGGAGCGCAGATAAAGGCAAGGTAGGAATACTTTGCAAGGGGGACGATGTAATAGAAAATCATAAACACCGCCGTTGCGATTACCCACACAAGACCAACCGACAAAAGGGTTATAAGATTGTGCTTCTTTTTAAGATTGAGCTTGGGCTTAACAGTGCCTTTCTTTTCTTTTACGATATCGTCAAGGGTAATATGGTAAATCTCCGCAATCTTTATAAGCACCCTTAAATCGGGGATTGATTCCCCCCTTTCCCACTTAGAAACCGCCTTATCCGAATAGTTGAGCATTTCGGCAAGTTGAAGCTGAGTTAGCCCTGCCTGTTGCCTAAGCGCGATAAGGTTTGCGGATATTACGTCTTTTAAGTCCTTTTGCTGTTCAGCCTTTGTTTCCCTTTGCTGTTCAGTTTGAACGCCGTTTATATTATCCATAGCCAGATTTTACCATATTATACCTTTAAAATCAAGCAAAATACTCAACTCTACTGTCGGTAGAGTGTGAAATTTTTTTCAGTAGAGTCACTCTCTTAAACGTTATACTTCTTTTTTTAAGTGTAGATTTACAGACGGGGGTTTAAAGTTGTAAAAAAAATAAATATGTCTATAATAGATAACGTTGGTTATTATTTCATATTCGGAATACAAAACGAAATGCTTACTTTGAATTTAAAGGAACCTACTTAGAATTTAACAACCTCATTAAAATTAACTTTAACTTATATAACTTTAACAAAACTTACGGAGGGTTATTATGAACAGTTTCGAAATCTTTGTTGACTCGGCGGCAAACCTTACCGACGAATTGATTGAAAAATATAACATAGGCGTTGTTTCCTATACGTGCAGTATAGACGGAAAAGAGATGGAGTGTTACGAAAAGGGCGTTGACTACAACCAAACCGCTAAAACCTTTTACGAAGCAATGGAGCAAGGTGCGGAAACAAAGACGACTTTGGTTAACGCCGACAAGATTATAGACGCCGTTTCACCCGTTTTAAAAGAGGGTAAGGATATACTCTTTTTTACAATCTCTTCTAAATTGAGCGGAACCTTTAATCAGGCTAACGAAGCTAAAAGGCGTTTACAAGAAACCTTCCCCGACAGAAAATTTTTGGTTGCAGACAGCTATAACGCCTCTATGGGTGAAGGACTTTTGGCAGTCTATGCAGGTCAGCACCGCGACAAGGGCGAGAGCATTGAAGACGTTGCAAAGTGGGTTGAGGACAATAAGTTGTATTTAAACAGCTTTGCGACGGTAGCCAACCTTAAATACCTTAAAAAGGGCGGAAGAATCGGTATGGCTACGGCAATCGTCGGCAACATCTTAAACATTAAGCCCGTACTATGGGGCAGTGAAGAGGGTGTTTTGGACGTTTTGTGCAACGAGAGGGGCAGAAAGAAAGCCCTTACTAAGATGGCAGACTGCTTTAAAAACAGGGTGGTTGACCCCGAAAATCAGATTGTTGCAATTGCACACGCTAACTGCTTAGACGACGCGCAGACCATTGCAGAAATGGTTAAGAGTGCAGGAGCTAAGGAAGTTGTTATAAATATGTACGACTTATGCACGGGCGCACACATAGGCCCCGGCACGATTGCCCTCTTCTTCCTCGGCAAAAAACGTATCTCCAAAAAGGACGTTTAAGCTTATTATCTTTACGTAAATAAAAAGCCACCGACTACTGATATGCACCTCCAAAAGTGTCTAACTTTTGGGGTGCATATCACTACCGCGGTGGCTTTTACCTTTTATATCCTGTTTTAGTGACCCTTATCGTATTTTAAGGCAGAGGAATGTTTTACCCCTATATAGCCCAAAAAGCCTAAACAAGAGGCATAAATTTCTTCAAAGGTACGCTTAAAGTCGTTTGTGTACCAAGGGTCGTCGATTTCGATTTCTTCGGGGAGGAAATGACCGAGATAGAAAATTTTATCGGCAAAGTTTCCGCCCGTTAAGCGCATTAAATCCGAATAGTTGAGTTTATCCATACACAGAACGTAGTCGGCGTTTTTGATATCTTTAAGAGTAACCGTCTGCGCCCTGTGGGTGAAGTTATAACCCCTTGCTTTAAGTTCACTATCGGCAGGGGGATAGACGGGGTTGCCCTCCTCACAGTCGCTCGTTGCATAAGAGGAAATTGCAAAAGACGAACTTACCCCCTCGTCCTCTACTATCTTCTTAAATATAGCCTCCGCCATGGGTGAACGGCATATATTGCCGAGGCAAATAAAAATAACTTTAATCATCTGTCTGAATAATATGCCTTAAAGACGTTTAAATCAGTCGCCGAGCTTAGTTTTAGCTATGGATATATCCTGCGGAACGTAAGATTCCACATAGTCCAAAACCTCGTCTGCGGAGGTGAGCGATACGTGCTGTTCCATACACGTCTTTGTGATAAACTTGCGCTCGCAAGCCTGAGCCAAAAACTCCTCTAAAATGTCGTAATAGCCGTCTATATCGTAAAACGCAATCGCCTTATCGAACCGCCTGAGCTGTTTTAAGGTAATGACTTCAAACAATTCTTCAAACGTACCCACACCGCCCGGAACGATGATGAACGCGTCGGCGTCGTCCTCCATTATGGCTTTTCTCTCCGCCATAGTCTTGGTGTAAGTCATCTTATCGCACTCTTCAAAGAGTTGCTCGACCCCCTCTTCTTTAAAGAAGGAAGGCACAACGCCGTGAATATATCCGCCAGCCCTTTTAACGCCCCTTGCAGAGGCGCCCATAAGCCCTGTTCCGCCTGCACCGAACACCAAAGAGTGTCCCCTTTTTGCAAGCTTTTCGCCCAATTCTTCTACGGCTAAAATATATTTATTATCAATGTGTGCGCTTGCCGCACCGAAAATACAGATTTTCATAATTACTCCTTTAAGAAATATTACCCCTATATTATAATACCCTTTATCTATATTGTCAACGGCTGAAATTGTTGACGGGTTGCAACAGGTTATTTATATGCCGACCTTTCTTTACGCGTTACCCTTTTTTGGCAGTTCGGGGGAAAAATTGCTTTCAAAGTTAAGCGAGTTTAGATAGGACAAATTTCCCAAAAGGTTGAATTTTAAATATTTCGCAACGAGAATTTGGCGGACTACGCTATACTTTTTATTTAAAGCGAAGTCGCCGTACTTGGTATCGCCTAAGACGGGACAGCCTATATAGGCTAAGTGCGCCCTTATCTGGTGGGTTTTGCCCGTGTGTAAAATTACCTTGACCAAGGAGTAATCGCCAAAGCTTCTCACCACTTCGTAATCGGTTAAAATCTTCACACCGCCCTCTTTCGCCGTGGGATATATGCGCACCTTTCCGTTTGAGGAGTCCTTTTTAAGGTATGCGCTTAAACTATCCGCTTTCTTTTTAAAAGCGTTCTTTGCAAGACAGAGATAACTCTTTTCTACACTCCTATTTTTAAACGCCTCTATAAGCTCCTTTTGCGCGCTCTCCGTTTTAGCGATAACCATCAGCCCCGAAGTATTTCTGTCTAACCTATGAACGGGGTAGCTTATACCCCTTTCTTCAAGTTCGCAAAAGAGCGCTTCGCTCGTTACCCCCGAATATTTATCTGCTACAAAAACATTTTCGTCCTCGTATATAGCCGTGTGAGAGAGTTTTGCTTCCTGTGTGGGGGTTGTGTAATAGACCACCTCGTCGCCCAAGCTCACCTTGCAGTCAGCCCTTTGTTTAACGCCGTTTACGCGGATATCGCCACGTTTTATTAAAGCGTTAAAAGCAAAGCTTCCTTGAGGATATGTGTTGTCCGTAAACTCCTTTAACGTTGAGTTTTCTTTAACAAAAAAAGTCTTCATAAATTATATCAGTGAAAATACTAAAAAGGTTATATATGCTAACAGGAAAGCAAAGGCAAGTTGGGCTAAGTTGTTTATTAACGTGCGTTTAAACCCCACTTCCTTAACCGACGCCGAAAACGCAGAGATACAGGCAGGACAGCACAGCAGAAACACGCACACCGCCATTGTGGGTGCAAAGCCCAAACTTAACCCTTCGGGAATTAACTGTGATAAAGTTGCAACTATATTCTCCTTGGCGGTAAAGCCCGTAAGCGTTGCATAGGCAATCCGCCAATCGGTTATCCCCATGGGATAGAATAAATAGCATATGAGCTTAGACAGGCTTCCGCCTATGCTCTCCTCCGGGGTGCAGAAACCGCCAGTAAAGGAAAAGTGGGAGATTAGCCAACTTATTACGCAAAAGGCGAAAACGTAAGTCGTTACCTTGATTATAAACGATTTAATTTGAAAATACAACTTTTTTGTTACACAAGTAGCGTTGGGGAGTGCAAGGGGCGCAACCTCTGAGATAAGCCCTTCCTTTCTGCCCTTTAAAATTGCCGAAAAAGTTATCGCTAAAGCTATACCTAAAAAATATAGTATGCATACCGCCGGGAAGGGATTTTTAAAAAGGGGCGCTAAAAAGGTTAGAAAGACGGGCGTCTTTGCTCCGCAGGGGATAAACGGGAGAACGGCGATAACCTTACTTCGCGAACTCTCCTCGGCAAAGCCCCTCGTAGTTGAAATCGCCGCGGCGGTACAGCCGAAGCCCGACATAAGCGAAAAGGTTGCTCTGCCCGAAAGCCCTACCTTTTCAAACAGTCCGTCTGTTATAAAGGTTAAAGCCGAAGCCACACCGCTCTCGTCTAGCACTATCAAAAAGAAATACAAAAATGCAATCTGCGGAATGAAGGACAGCACACCGCCCACGCCTGAAATTACCCCCTCGCAGATAAAGGACGACAGCACGGGGTTGACCATATGAGAGGAAATCAGCTCCGGTAGTTTATTACAGAGAAGAAGCTCTAATATCCCCTTTAAGTATGCCCCCGGCATTGACGAATGAAAGGTGATAAAAAAGCTTAAAAGCATATAGCCGATAAAAAACAAAACGGCGAAAAACTTGTTATAAAACAGCCTTTCCGCCCTGCCAAAATTACGATTGCCCCCGTAATATATGCCGTCTAACGCATTTTTATTAAACTTTGTGTTGGGTGAATAGAGAGGAAAGTTTTCGCCATTTGCGCCGTTAGAGGAAGCCGTACCCGCAATATCGTGTAAAAATCTTTTAAGGCTCTTAATATCGGCTATAACGGGTACGCCCAAAAGGTTTGATAGAGCGGAATAATCTAACTTGCCCCCTCTTTTTTTTAAAAGGTCGGACTTAGTTATATAAATAATCGTACGGGGATTGCACTCCATTATTTTTTTAGTAAGGTTTAAAGAAGCTGAAAGCGTGGTTGCATCGACGGCGTTGATTACCAAATCTGCCCCCTTAACCGCCTCCCCTGCGGAACCCTCCTCCATAGTGTATGCGTTGAAGGAGTACATTCCGGGAACGTCTGTATAGGTTATTCCGCCGACGGTTTTTTGCGAGGGAGAACAGGTTACGCCGTGGTAATTGCCCGTGCGGAGCGAAGAGTGCGTTAAGGTATTGAATAAGGTTGTCTTGCCGACGTTGGGGTTGCCGGCAAAGACTACGTTTAAGGGCGTTGCCTTTTCGGCTTTGTGCTTTGTAAGGACCTTTAACACTCCTCCACCTCTATGCGCATTGCTATCGATTTTCGTATTGCTATACGGTTGAAACCGCAGAGTATAAGAATGCTAACGTTGAAGAGAGAGTATGCGCACACCTCTATTTCCGCCCCCTTAATTACGCCCAAAGCTTTTAACCTTTCGCCTGCCGAACCTGCAATTTCCACAGACTTTATTTTTGCTTTCGTACCCTTTTTTAAACCGAAAACGCCCATAGAATAACCTATGAGCGTTCGTGAATTTTTATTCTGTTTTACTACCTTAACGGGGCTAAGTTATCTTATGAACTCTAAGCTAATTTACCTTACTATGGTAATAATTGCCTTTTCGCCGTTAACCGAAATTTCCCTTGTAAAGCCTTCGTGCGAAGCGCACTCCACCTTGCTTGCAAGTACGGACGGAGCGAACTCACCCTTTGCCAAAATTTTGCCTACCCTGCCCTCTGCCGAATAGTAAATTTCTATGCGGTCGGTGACTTCAAAGTCGGCTTCCTTTCTCATATTCTGAATCTTGGAGATAAGCTCTCTCTCAACGCCTTCGTCTATAAGCTCTTCGGTCAAAGTGCTGTCGAGAGCCACCGTTATGCCTTTATCTGCCGAGGCAACGTAGCCCTTTGCATTCTCTGTGAATATCTGCAAATCTTCCTCTGACAAGGTTACGCCGATATCGGGCAAATCGTAGCTTCCGCCACCTTTAACAGCCGAAACGACTTCGTCCGCATTGCAGGTTGCAAGGAATTTAGAGATTTCACCAAGCTTTTTGCCGTACTTAGGTCCGAGCGTTTTGAGCTGGGGTTTTAATTTATAGGTAATGTACTTGCCCGCGTCGTCTGCCTTTTGAAGCTCTTTGACGTTGAGTTCGTCCAAGATTACCGACTTCTCCTCTTCGGAGAGATTTACTTCCCTGTTGGTTACGACTATCATCTTAGCAAGGGGCTGACGGTTTTTAAGGTTGCCTGCGTTTCTTGCCGCTCTGCCGAGTACTACGATATCGGTAACGACGTCCATTGCCTTTTCAAGTTCTGCGTCGATATAGCTCTCGTCGGTAACAGGGAAGGAGCAAAGGTGAACGGAAACGGGTTGGTCCTTATAGAAGTTGGGAACGAGGTTTTGATATATCATCTCGGAGATGAAAGGCGTATAGGGTGCGGAAACCTTTGCAAGGGTTAAAAGGCAATGATAGAGCGTGGTGTATGCCGATATCTTATCGTCGGTCATAGTACTGCCCCAATAACGCTCTCTGCCCCTTCTTATATACCAATTTGAAAGGATATCGCAAAAATCTTGAATTGCCCTCGAACTCTCGCAGATTTCATACTTATTCAAATCGGTATCTACAAGCTCAATAAGCGAGTTGAGTTTACTTAATATCCACTTATCCATAAGTGTAAGCTTGCAGTCCTTTAAGGAGTACTTAGAGGGGTCGTATTGGTCGATTTCGGCATACAGCGTAAAGAATGCGTAGGCGTTCCAAAGCGTTCCTATAAACTTACGCTGAGCTTCGGACACGGCGTCCTCGTAGAACCTTGAAGGGAGCCAAGGAGCCGAACTTGTGTAGAAATACCAACGTACCGCGTCTGCGCCCTGCTTATCCAAAACGCTCCAAGGGTCAACGACGTTGCCCTTATGCTTGGACATCTTTATGCCGTTCTTGTCGTTGACGTGTCCCAATACTATACAGTTTTTGAAAGGAGCCTTGCCGAAGAGTATGGTGTTGATTACAAGTAAGGTATAGAACCAACCCCTCGTCTGGTCAACCGCCTCCGAGATGAAGTCTGCGGGGAAGGTCTGCTCGAACACGTCCTTGTTTTCAAACGGGTAGTGATACTGCGCAAAGGGCATCGAACCCGAATCGAACCAACAGTCAATTACTTCGGGCGTTCTCTTCATCTTGCCACCGCACTTAGGACAAGTGCAAGTGAGATTGTCTAAATAGGGTCTGTGGAGTTCGATTTCACCGTCTTCGGGGAGATTGCATTTTGCCTTTAACTCCGCCTTAGAGCCGATAACTTCGATTTCTCCGCAGTCGGGGCATACCCATACGGGAAGGGGAGTTCCCCAATACCTATCTCTCGAAAGTCCCCAATCTATTACGTTTTCAAGGAAGTTGCCCATACGTCCTTCTTTTATGGTGTCGGGCATCCAATTTACCGAACGGTTGGAGGCGATTATATCGTCCTTAACCTTGGTAACTGCTATAAACCAGCTTGAACGCGCATAGTACAAAAGGGGTGTATCGCAACGCCAGCAATGGGGATAGTCGTGTTCAAAGGGAATTACTTTGAAGAGGGTACCCTCTTTTTCAAGCCTTTCCAAAATGCTCTTGTCGGCTTTCTTAGCGAACACGCCGTTTAAGCTTTCAAATCTTTCGTCGAAGCAACCCCTTTCGTTGACGAGCTGAACTACGGGGAGATTGTACTTCTTTCCAACCTTATAGTCGTCCTCGCCGAATGCAGGGGCAATGTGGACTACGCCCGTACCGTCGCCCATAGTTACGTAGCTATCGCATACAACGTAATGTGCTTTATAGGGGTTGTTGGCAGGGGATAGACGGTTGATTTCGGCAGTCGTTTCGGGGAACAGAGGCTCGTAGCATAAGCCCTCCCACTCCTTGCCTTTCTTCCTCTCAACCACTTCGTACTCTTCAAAGAACTTGGAAACGAGAGCTTCCGCCATAATGTAGTTTGTGCCGTCTGCATTTATTTCCACGTAGTTTTCGTCGGGGTTCATACAGAGGGCTACGTTGGAAGGCAAAGTCCAAGGGGTGGTAGTCCAGGCTAAGATATAGCGGTTTTCGCTTCCCTTTACCTTAAAACGGGCTACGCAGGAGTTTTCCTTTACGAGCTTATAGCCCTGAGCTACTTCGTGAGATGAAAGCGCCGTTCCGCAACGGGGGCAATAGGGTACGATTTTGTGACCTTTGTAGAGCAAGCCCTTTTCGTGCATCTGCTTTAACGCCCACCACTCCGACTCTATATACTTATCGTCGTAGGTTACGTAGGGGTTGTCCATATCTACCCAATAGCCAACCCTGTCGCTCATCTTTTCCCATTCGCCCTTATACTTCCAAACAGACTGTTTGCACTGTTTGATAAAGGGTTCTATGCCGTATTTTTCTATCTGCTGTTTGCCGTCAATCCCCAAAGTCTTTTCGACTTCGAGCTCTACGGGCAAGCCGTGGGTGTCCCAACCTGCTTTCCTTAATACGTGCTTGCCCTTCATAGTCTGATAACGAGGAATGATGTCCTTCATAACCCTCGTTAAAATGTGACCAATGTGGGGTTTGCCGTTAGCCGTGGGGGGACCGTCGTAGAACGAAAACTCTTCCGCGCCCTCGTTCTTTGCAATACTCTGTTCAAAAACGTCGTTCTTCTTCCAGAAATCGATAATTTCCTTTTCGCGTTCAACGAAATTTAGTGACGTGTCAACCTTATTGTACATTGGAATAACTCCTTAAAAATGTTTTTAAAGCTATAAAAATAGGGCGTCCTCCTATTTTGGACACCCTTTGAAATCAAAATAATAGTGCTTATAAACCACCAAAACAAACCTGCATTTGCCGTAACTTGTAACGGGTTACGAATCCGCATACCCTTACTTGTTACCGTTGGGGGTATGGGCTGAAAGGTGATATCCGCCTTAAACTGCCTACCTTCTCGCACCGACCGAAAGCTCTCTGTAAAGCAAAATTTTAAGGGGCATTGTCCTTTGTGAACGCCTTTAAAATTAAATTGTAATAATATTATATTAAAATCAAGTATAAAAGTAAAGCGATTTGACCACTTTAAACTTAGGTTAAAGCGCGATTATTTTAATTTCAAAACTAATAAATAATATATGTGGTGATTATTATTTAGAATATTCAAACTCTTTCGTCGCAAACTGCGTTTGCGCCACCTTCCCTATTTTTTAGGGAAGGCAAGAGGGGCTGGTCGCTTAGGACTCTGGGATTGCCACGGGGTGTAAACGCCCCTCGCAATGACGACCTACCACAATAGTTTGCCACAGCGAATTACAGTTAGTCGCGTTGGAACAATTTAACATATTCGTCGCGTTGTAATTTATTATGGTTTCGGTTGCATACTATGAGCGTAAATGTTGAAAGATTTATTGATACAGTAAAAGAAATTATTACAGAAAAGGGTTTAACAGCGACGGGCTTTGCTGAATTTTTAGGAATTGAACAAAGCTGTCTTTCCAAATGGCTCAGCCGTGAAAACACGCCCTCGCTTGAATACGTAATTTTAGTTGCGGACAAAACGGGAGTTTCTGTTGACTATTTATTCTGCCTAAAAGACACGGCGGAATTTAAGCCGAACGCAAAACGCAGTTGTTTTGCCGAAAGGCTACAGACTTTGCTCGACGGCAAGTCGTTAAGCAAAAACAAACTTGCCTCGGAGTGCGGAGTGCAATCTTCTACCGTTTCAAAGTGGCTTTTACACGGACAGTTACCAAAACCCGAAACAGCCGTAAAGCTTGCCGACTACTTTGGCTGTTCATTAGATTATCTCGTCGGCAGAGAGTGATTTTATAAAGTTAAAGCAAACCGCGCGGACGCTCGTCCGCGCGGTATTTTTATTATTTAATAATGATAAATATTTATTAAATGCCGAAGACGTCGTCTTTTTGCTTTGTGAAATTATGATTTAGAGCGAGGTGCAGGCACATTTCCGTATTGCAAAGCTTTGTGCGCTTACCGTCATTAACGGCAAAAATACGCCTGCCGTTGGTCGCGATAAAGGTGCCGTCCTCAGCTATGTCGAAGTCGCAAACGCCCTTTACTATTACCTCTCCGCTACTAACTTCCACAACCTGCCAACTATCGGGGATAATGCCGAAGTCGGAATCCTTTTTGCTTGCATTCTTCTTTTTCTGCTTTTCGATATCGATAAGGCTTCCCTCTATCTCTATCTTTCTGCTGTCGTAGTCCCTTCCCGCGGTAGGGTTGGAGCCGTTGCCCGAAGCCGACTTACCCGTCATTGCGTGGACGAATATGTTTATAAGGTTTGCAATTGCCTGCAATATGCGCCACGGGAAGAGCAAGAAGCTGATAAAACCGTTTTCGCCTTTTTCTGATTTTGACGGGGCCTTGATTGCATACAGCTTGCCTTTATGTAAGACGGGTTTGAAATAGCTGAATTTAGCGTCGCTTGCCACCTCTTCAACCGTCATTTTATTGGTATCTAAACGGCAAATTACCGAGGGTGCAAACTCTGCAAATTCACCGTGAGCATCTCTGCCCACCCCGCGAGAGGCAAAGTATATAATACCCTCCTCCTCGGTTGATATAAAGGGGTCGGTGTCAAAGGTATCGCCGTCGGTCAACAGCTTATAGTCGCTGGTCTTTAAGTCGAATACGGCAATATCTGCATTTAGCCAATTGCGCTGAACACTTACCGCAAACCTATCGTTCTGCCCGTCCGCCATACCCGTACCAAACACAAGGTTGCCGGAGTTTATTACGTGCGATTCGCTTAGCTTTTTATCGGCAAGGTTTTTTACGTATATTCCCGATGCGTCGCACACCTTATAGGTGTAGATTATTTTGTCCTCACCTACGGGATAAACGCCTGATACTTCGCCGTTAATTTCACGAGCCGACTCTCTTGAATAAGAGGTGTCTCCGCGAAAGATTGCGCCCTCTCCGCTGTGTTTCCACTCTGCTTTGCGAGAGATGCTCTCCGCGTTGGCTTTATAGCTCTCTATGCGTTCGCTGGGGTATATTGCGCTCCTTTCGCCGTCGTAGGAACATATATTTTGTCCGTCTGAATAGTAAAATTTAATCATGATTTTAAAGGAATTGACGCCTTAGCGTTTATGTTTAAAGGGGCAAAGTTACCTGCTAAATATTGATTTAGTCCCTCTGCCGATATCATTGTGGCGTTATCTGTGCAGTACCTCTTTTGAGGCAGTACTAATTTAAGGTTAGCCGTCTTACAGGCTTTTGTAAGCTCTGTCCTCAGATAGTCGTTGGCTATAACTCCGCCTCCTGCCGTCACCGTATTTACGCCTAATTTTAGGGCGCACTCCACCGTCTTTTTGACAAGGGGGTCGATGGCAGATTTTTGGAAGGAAGAGGCAACGTCTGCAAGGTTAATTTTCTCCCCTTTCTGACTTGCGTTATGGACGTAATTTATTACCGCCGTCTTTAATCCGCTATACGAAAAGGTCATTCCGTCGCCGTGCTTTACGAGAGCCGAGGGGAAGTCAATGCAGGGCTTTCCACCCTCCGCCGTCCTCTGTACGTTGGGTCCGCCGGGATAGGGCAGAGATAAGACACGGGCAACTTTATCGAAAGCCTCTCCGCAGGCGTCGTCGCACGTTCCGCCCAAAACTTCCGCCTCTAATGTAGTTTTTGTATGCAGAATTGCGGTGTGTCCTCCGCTTGCAAGCAAGGTTATAAAGGGGGGCTGTAGTTCTTTATCGACAAGGTACGAAGCCGACATATGACCGCGAATGTGGTTTACGGCAATCAGAGGTATGTTTTTTGCATAGGCGAATGCCTTTGCATAGGACAGCCCGACAAGCAGTGCGCCTAAAAGTCCTGCCCCGTACGTTACGGCAACGGCATCTACTTCGTCGGGGGATATCCCCGCGTCTTTTAGTGCGAGAGCCACCACTTCGCCAACTGCGTCGGTGTGCGCACGGCTGGCTATTTCGGGGACAACTCCGCCGTACAAGGACTGCTCTTCAGCAGAAGAGATTATTCTGTCGGCAAGAATTGTTCTGCCCTTTATTATGGCGCAAGCTGTTTCGTCACAGCTCGACTCCAAACCCAAAATTATAGGTTGAGGTTTAATTTTGTAATTTGATAAATCGTACATATGTTACTTAAAATTCAAAGCACGGCTAACTTAGCCGTGCAAAAAAATTAAACGGTCTTTTTAAGGTAGTCGATGATAAAGCCTTGAATATCGCCGTCCATAACCGCCTGAATGTTGGTATTCTCATACCCCGTGCGGTGGTCCTTTGCAAGCGTATAAGGGCAGAATACGTAGGAACGAATCTGACTGCCCCACTCAATCTTTTTAATCTCGCCTTTAAGCTCTGCGTCAGCCGCTTCCCTGTCGGCTATCTGCCTTTCAATGAGCTTTGCCCTTAAATATTGGAAAGCCATTTCCTTGTTTTGGAGCTGACTTCTCTCGTTTTGGCAGGTTACTACTATGCCCGTGGGGAAGTGGGTAATTCTTATTGCCGTTTCGGTTTTATTTACCTTTTGTCCGCCTGCGCCTGAGGAACGATAGACGTCTATTCTTATGTCCTCGTCACGGATTTCAACTTCCGCCTCGTCGTCAACTTCGGGCATAACTTCTAAGGAAGCAAAGGAAGTGTGACGGCGTTTGTTACTATCGAAGGGGGAGATACGAACCAAACGGTGAACGCCTTTTTCCGCCTTTAAAAAGCCGTAAGCATTTTCGCCCTCGACCTTAAAGGACACCGACTTTATGCCTGCCTCGTCGCCGTTTTCCATATCGAGTTCGGTTACTTTAAAGCCAACCTGCTCGCAATAGCGAAGATACATTCGATAGAGCATAGAAGTCCAATCGCACGCCTCTGTTCCGCCTGCGCCTGCGTGAAGGTTTAAAATGGCGTTGTTTGCGTCATACTTGCCCTTCAATAGTGCGCGTACTCTCATCTGTTCGATGTCGTCGGAGGCAACGGAAATCATCTGTTCGAGTTCGGGAATTAAGCTTTCGTCGTCCGCTTCCTCGATTAAATCGATAAACGCCATTGCGTCTGCTATTGCCGACGCACCTTTATTGTATGCGGAAATTTTGTTTTCGATAGAGGAGATTTCCCTGCCTACGTGCTTAGACTTTTCTAAGTCCTGCCATACTTCGGGTTTTTCCTGTTCGAGCTTTAACTCTTCCAACTTTCCGCCGAGATTGTCTATATCAAGGGCGTACTTTGCCTCTGCCAACGTATCGGAAAGGGCTTTTAATTTTAATCTGTAATCGTCTGCTTTAAACATAGTTTTTTTGTTTTTTTATTTGATTATGATTTTATAGTTAATCACTTATGACTCTGGGATTGCCACACCGTCTGTTAGACGGTTCGCAATGACGGTGGTGCGACCACGGCGAAGTATTTTAATTGCTTGAAAGTTTGTCTAACTCAAGCTCAACAAAGTCCCTCTGCGGAGATACGAGCAAGAGCAGGAGCCTGCGGATTTGGCGACAGGAGTTTACTTTAAATGGTAAATGACTGAGCCAAAACGTAAAGGCGACGAACTATTGCGATGTATATACGCAGAGAAGTATTTACGAAGTGGTGATTATTTTTTAGGGCGGTGAACTTGCGTCCCCTCCGGCACATAATTCCCCTTGCTGTCGGGCTTGGGTACTATGGGCTGAGCAGGTTGTGCTACGGGTTTGGGTGCGGGGGCGGGCTGAGGAGCAGGCCTTGTCTGCCTTTGAACGGCTGACGCAGGCAGGCGGATAATTCTGCCCTTTAAAAGCCTTGTAATAGTCGTAGTTTGAATACGGTCTATCATCTCCTCGAACATCTCGTGACCCTCTTGCTTGAAGGCGATTACGGGGTCTTGCTGGGCGTAGCCCCTTAAACCTATACCCTTTCTTAATTGGTCCATCGCGTCGATATGGTCTATCCAATATCTGTCAACGGCGCGGAGAAGTTCGTCGCGCTCTATCTGGTGGAAGTCAACCTGACCGTTCGTATCCTTTTTAACGTTTTCAATCTTTTGTTCGTAGGACTTAGTAACTTCCTTTACAATCTTGTTAATTGCCGAATCGTAGTCCCAACGGGTAAGCATTTCGGGGGTAATTTCAAAGAGACATTCGTCGGGATATACCTTTTGCTTTAACGCCTCGTTAAGCTCTTCCCCGTTCCACTGTTCGGGCATTGCGTCTGTGTTAACCGTGTCGTTAACTACCTTTTTAACGTAGTCGGGGATATATTTTAATATCTGTTCGTGGACGTCTCCACCCTTAATTACGTTAAGGCGTTCAGCATAGATAAGCTTACGCTGTTCGTTCATAACCTCGTCATACTGCAAGGTGTTCTTACGCATACCGAAGTTTCTGCCCTCGATTGCCTTTTGCGCGTTCTCGATTGAACGGGAGAGCATTTTGGACTGCAAGCAATCGTCCTCGTCCATAAGCGTGGTGTATATGCTTTTAAGTCTTTCACCGCCGAATCTCTTTGCAAGTTCGTCTTCGAGCGAGATGAAGAATACCGAGCTACCCACGTCGCCCTGACGGCCTGCACGGCCCCTAAGCTGATTGTCTATACGGCGTGAATCGTGGCGTTCGGTGCCGAGAATACAAAGACCGCCTGCCTTTATTACTTTTTCCTTTTCGGCGTCGGTTTCGGCTTTGAACTTTGAATAAAGCTCTGCATATCTTGCCCTTGCCGTCTGCTCTTCCTCCGTAAACTCTCTGTCGGCGTAGGAGATTGCAACCTCTATCATTTCGTGGCTGAACCCTTCCTCCCTCATACGCTTTTTAGCGAGGTATTCGGGGTTACCGCCGAGCAAAATGTCGGTACCACGGCCTGCCATATTGGTTGCGATTGTCACCGCGCCGAATCTTCCTGCCTGTGCAACTATTTCCGCTTCCCTTTCGTGGTTCTTTGCGTTTAAAATGTTGTGCTTAATGCCGTTTCTGTATAAGAGCCTTGAAATCTCTTCCGACTTATCGACAGTAATAGTACCGATAAGTACGGGCTGACCGACGTCGTGGCGTTTAACCACCTCTTCAACTATTGCCTTCTTCTTACTCTCTACCGTGGCAAAGATTACGTCGGGGGCGTCTATACGCTGAATCGTCCTGTTTGTGGGAATTACTACTACGTCGAGATTGTAAATAGTTCTGAACTCCGCCTCTTCGGTCTTTGCGGTACCCGTCATTCCCGACAGCTTTTTATAAAGGCGGAAGAAGTTTTGGAAAGTAACAGTTGCGTGAGTCTTATTTTCTTCCCTTATCTTAACGTGTTCCTTTGCCTCTATTGCCTGATGCAAGCCGT
>JBJEVA010000099.1:0-12322 GCA_051884115.1 Candidatus Coproplasma sp.
GTTCCATCGAACTTCCCGAAGGCACCGAAATGGTTATGCCCGGCGACCACGTAACTATCACTGTAGAGCTTATTAAGCCCGTTGCAGTAGAAGAAAAGCTTAAGTTCGCTATCCGTGAAGGTGGCAGAACTGTTGGTTCCGGCGTTGTAGCTAAGGTTCTTGGCTAATTAAACTGCTAATTTTAAAAAGCGTTTGTGCATTTTGCGCAAACGCCTTTTTCTTTTTTCTCTGTAAATAAACTTAGCGATACTGTGTCGCGTTGCGTTTTTCTCGGGTCATTTACGTCTGTGTAAACTCCCCGTCGAAAAGCCTCGCGCTCCTTGTCTCGCTTGTTTCTTTCCAGAGGGACTTACCCCAATGTGGTGGATAGCATTTATAAGAGTGACTTGGTTGGGTGTGGTATGTCGTCATTGCGAACTGACAAAAAATAGGGTCTCCCGCAAAAGATTTGCTTGGCAAAGATTTTGTGGGAAGAGGAGAGGCAACGAAGCAAAGTTTGCCTTTGGTTTTAGCAAAGGCATTAAAGCGCAGTTTGCCTTGACGAAATAGGGAAGCTGTCGCCATAGCGACTGAAGAGTTTGAATAAAACGGTGCGGTAAGTCGTCATTTCACCTACGTCTAAGTCGTCATTGCGCTCAGCGCCTGTGGCGCTAACTGGCAATCCTAAATTACGAAGTCCGCACCTTTTCATAATTTTAACTATATTATCTTCAGTACTTGCAATTGTAAAAGAAGTGATATATAATTAAAATGAACAATAATCTACATTGAGGTAAGATTATGAAAAAGTTTAAATTTAAAAGCTTATTTTGTGCATTGACGGCTTTGGTGACTTTAACACCTTTGTCCGCCATACCTGCGTTTGCATATGCACCTCTCACTTATGATGAGGGGGTAATATCCACGGGCATATATTGCGTTGAAAATAACAGCGTTTTAGAGCTTCAAAGCCAAACGCTCACCTACGACATCGGCACACCCATATACGAGTTGAAGGGCGACGAAAAGTACGATTCAAAGGTAACGGCAGAGTACGTCTTCCGCAACCCCACCGAAGCAACGGTAACTGCCAAAATGGCGTACCCCGTATGCGGAGAGCCTAATTATGCGCAGTACGACGATAAGGTACAGAAAGTCGAAAACCCCATAACGGTAGGCGGTCAGCCTGTTGAATATCAAGTTCGTCACACATACGGCACCTCTAACTCCTTTGAAGAGGACGCAAAGAAGATTAAGGACAGCTACTTTACAACCGATTTCTTCACGACTGATTTGCCCGTAACCGAATACGTATTTAAGGCAAACCTTGCAGAAAAAAACGAATACGCGACCTTTAAGGTAGAGATGCCCCAAAACACGGGTACGCGTTATTTTTGCGATACCGATTACAAGGGCAACTTCTATTATAGAATGTACGACGGCACAAAGTTCTCTGTTTTCGTCCTCGGCAACGACCCCGATTTGTCAAATTTAAATTGGTCAATCACACAGTATAGCAATCTTTTAGGAAGGGATATACAGGTTAACGGCTCGGTAACTCTTGAAAAGAAGTTGGAGCCTACGACCTTTAAGGACTACGTTTTAAAGAATTACGACTCTTTAAGCGACGTAAGCGAAGTAGATTATTACAACGCTATGTTCGACCTTATCAATAAGGACGGCATATGGGCAGGCAATGGTGCAACTCCTTATGGGGGTAGATTTACCGAGTGGTACGTCTATGAAACCTCGATAGAGGCAGGTGCAACCGTAACTTGTGCGGTAACGGCAAACCTTTATCCCACGGTATATTACAATTCCAGGCCGTTCACCTACGAGTACAACTTCTATATTTCTCCTGCCGGCGAGTGGGCTTCGGTGGGTAGCTTAACCGTCAATATCAACACAGAGCAGTTTATGCAGAAGGGTGAAGTTTACGACTCCGACGATGCAGAAAACAGCTTGTTCCAAAAGACTGAAACGGGTTATACCGCAACGCTTACTTCCCTTTCAAACACGGAGCTAAGCTTTAAAACCTGCTCTGTGCAAACGCCTGATATGGGTACTTCGTCCGGTTACGTAGGTATATACGTCGGGCTTGCCGTAGGCATAATTTTGCTTTCAATCTGTATAGGCATACCTTTGATTATCGGCTTAACGGTCCTCATTGTCGTTTTGGTTAAGCGCAAAAAGAAAAATAAGGCATTAAAACAAAACACACCTACAGACCAACCCACAACGCCTCAAACGCCTTCCGATGAAGGAGATAACGGCGACGGTACGGGTGAAGAAAATAATGCCGACGGTACGGTTGAAGACGGGGAAAATTGCGAAGATACAAGTAACGAAAACAACGGCGAAGAGGGGGGCAACCCCGAGATATGCCAAGCGATTGCAAACGGACAGACGGGGCGAAACTTTTGTACCGTCTGCGGAAACCGCATACAGGGTAACGCTAAATTCTGTACAAAGTGCGGAGAGGCTATTCCCCGTGCAAACTACGTTCGCACCGCCAATACGGCAGTTGCTACCCCCGTGCTAACCTCTGCCCCTGCCGACAACGGCGGAAAGGTCAACGGTTTAGGTATTGCAGGCTTTGCTGTCAGCATTTTGTCCTTGATTATGTTAACTGCGTCTGCATATTTTTGCGCATTGCTTGTTTTTGTTGGGTTCGGGTTGAGCCTTGCCGGCGTTATATTGAAGAAAAAGTACCCCAAGGTAAGCGGTCTTGCAATTGCAGGTTTAGTCGTAAGCTCGATAATGATATTCATTTTTGTAATAATTATTTCGATTATAATGCTTTCCTTAATTTCCTTAAACATAGGCAGTTTGTGGTAAATTAAAGTTAAGGGGCGCACAGCCGTCTATACGGCTGTGCGCCCCCCTTTTTTGATTATAAAAATATAGGTCGGTTTAACATTTTTTTAAAACCGCCTATTTCGTTTTTTAGTCCGCGTTCATATTTTAAAATAAAAAAATCAAAGCCCGTGTATAAAAATGCAATCGTAACGTCTATTCGGCGTTACTTCCTCATCTAACAATCCGACCGCCCTAACAGATAGTCTGCCGTAACGCAGAAACAATCGCACAGCGCAATGATATAGCTTGCTTTTGGTTCGTTTACTCCCCGTTCCCAATAATCTATCGCTTTTTGGCTTACGCCTATTATCTTTGATAAACTCAATTGCGAAAGATTGTGTTCGGTTCTCAAATCTTTGAGTCTTGTTCCTAAGACGTTCATAAATTGATTATAGAAGAAAACTTCTTAATATTCTTGACAAAGAAGAAATCTTCTTATATAATAAAATAAAAAAACAAAAGAAAAAAAGGAGAAACAATATGGGAAGAAAAGCAGGCAAGCTTAAAGTGAAGCGTAAGAGATATTCCTACGGTTGCCAGATTATCAAGTTTGAAAAGAAATGTTTCGACTGGGTATGTGCAGGCAAAGAGGTAACTGACGTTGACGACGGCTTTGAAGTTTCGGGCAACACCGTTAAACATAAGCATCACATAGTTAAGAGTATCTACTTCAAAAGACCTTACGACTACAAGAAGAATTTCTTGTTCGGCTTAACGGAGTTCTTAAGCAATATCGTATCTTTCTTAAGAGTTACTTTAATCAACATCTTACCTTTTGCTGTAATCGCTACGATTGTCGGAATATTCTTAGCTAAAGAAGCTTTAGGTATGATTTTAGGAATTGTTTTGGGTGTTTACGGCGGTGTTTTTGCTTTGTCGTTTATACTTGCAGGTCTCGGCTACTTATGGCGTAAAGTGTTCAAACTGACCGAAAAGACTGACGAAATTCAGGAATCTAACGGTTATTTGAAGTGGTCTGAATACGAAGACGACAATTCCACAGATTATTCATACGTATAATATTTGCGTAAAATATTCAGCTTACGTAAGAAAAAAATAAATAAGCAAGAGCCTGATGTGTTTGAAGTAAAGCGCATCGGGCTTTAATTTTAAAACGGTTGGACCTTAAAAGTCCAACCGTTCTTTTATCAAAATTTAAAGGGTGAAAAAACTAAGTTGTGTGCTTAATATGCTCGCACCAAGCATTTAAAGTGCAATTTTCGCAAGAAGGCTTTCGCGAATGGCACACACGCCTGCCGTGGTAGATAAGCCAATGGTGCGCCTTGGACCAATCGCTTTTAGGGATTACGCACTTCAACTGCTCTTCAGTCTTTTCGGGAGTGGTGGCGTGGGCAAGCCCTAAGCGGTTGGAAACGCGGAAAACGTGTGTATCGACGGCAATGGCGTCGCCCCCGAATGCTACCGACCACACAACGTTAGCCGTCTTCTGCCCAACCCCTGCAAGGCTTTTGAGTTTATCGAAGTCGGCAGGAACTTCGCCTTCAAACTTTTCGACAATGTCTTTCGATGCAGAGAGTATATGGGCGGATTTAGCACGGTAAAATCCGCAGGAGAAAATAAATTTTTCCAACTCCTCTTGTGAAAGGTTAAGCATAGTTTGGGGTGTATTATGCTCTTTAAACAGTTCCGCCGTCACCTTATTGACCCTCTCGTCGGTGCATTGAGCGGAAAGTATGACCGCCACAAGCAATTCGTAGGGAGTATTATATTTAAGCGCAGGGCGCGCATCGGGGTAAAGGCGTGCAAGCTCTTTTAAAATCTCTTCATTTTGCATACCTGTATTTTATCACAAAGGTAAAAATAAAGCAAGGGTTGGCAATGACCTCTTATATATTAGCTCGTCTTAGTCGTCATTGCACCCCGTCTTAGTCGTCATTGCACCCCCGTCTAAGTCGTCATTGCGAACGAACTTGGGGGGGGTAAGCCGTCATTGCGAACCGTCTAACAGACGGTGTGGCAATCCCATAGTCCTAAGCGATAAAAACACAGGGCTCCCGCAAAAGATTTGCTTGCAAAGATTTTGTGGGAAGAGGAGAGGCAACGAAGCAAAGTTTGCCTTTGTAATAACAAAGGCATCAAAGTGTAGTTTGCCTTGACGAGTGGCAATCCCCGAGTACGAAGTCCGCACCACCGATTGATTAGTGATAAGTTAGTCAAACGTTCAAGCAATTAAGATACATCGCCGTGGGCGACCCACCGCCGTGGGCGACCCACCGCCGTTGGGCGACCCACCGCCGTTGGGCGACCCACCGCCGTTGGGCGACCCTACCGCCGCTACCCGTTAAAATAGTGAGAAATACCGCCTATTGTTTCAATTTTCATATAGCCGTAAAAGGAGGAATAGTTTAAACTTGCAATCAGTTTTTTAGCCCTCACCGCTACGGCAAGGGGGAATTTAACAGAAAGTCCGCACCCGACGTTTGCCTCCTTGGGCGTGTTTATGATTTTGCATTGAACGTTTAAATTCTTCAACTTTGCGTTGCAGTCTATTGCCTGTGAACGGGAGCGGAAAACCGCCAATATTTCTGTCATAATAATCTTCCTTCGTAATACTATATAATATAGTTTATGCGGAGAAAGGCATATATAGTGACTTTTAAGGAAACAAGAGTGTGCCGATAACCGCGTTAAGGGGGAGTGTATGATATATTTCGACAATGCCGCAACGGGCGGATTTAAACCTGACGGAGTGGTAAGCGCAACGGCGACCGCCCTAAAAACCTGTGCAAATCCCGGCAGAAGCGGACATAAGCTCTCCATAGCCTGTGCCGAAAGGGTGTATGCCGTCCGTTCTCTGTTGGCTGAATTTTTCGGCGCACCGTCAGCGGAGAGAGTCGTCTTTACAAAAAACTGTACCGAGGCGTTAAATATCGCCATACTCGGTAGCCTTAAAAGGGGGGATATAGCCGTATCAACAGTTGCAGAACACAACTCTGTTCTCCGCCCTTTAAACTATCTTAAAAATAACGGCGTGGAAGTTCGGCTTGCACCCTTAAATGAAAACGGCGGAATAGATTTGGGAAAGCTTATCTCTATGTCTAAGGGGGCAAAGGCGGTAATCATTACGCTCGCCTCCAACGTTACGGGCGTTTCCCCTGCAATCGAGCGTATTCGCGCCTATCTCTCCCCCGAAACCTATTTGATATGCGACGGCGCACAGGCGTGCGGACATATCCCCGTGAGTATCAAGGAGTCGGGCATAGACGCCTTAGCTGTTGCCGGGCATAAGGGGATGTTGGGTATTCAAGGTAGCGGTGCGCTAATTTTTTCGGAGCGGTTCAACCCCTCTCCCGTAACGTATGGGGGGACGGGTAGCGAGAGCTTTAATTTAGATATGCCCTCCTTTTATCCCGACAGATTAGAGAGCGGAACGCTCTCTTACCCTGCAATTATTTCCTTGGGGGAAGGTGCGCTCTATTTAAATAAGCATATGTACGAAAACCGCGACCGCACGGAATATCTTTGTAATATGCTCTATGAGGGACTTGTAAATTTAAGGGGAGTAAGGCTGTACTCTCGCCCCAACCCCTTTGGAATAATAGCCTTTTCGCTTGCAAATATGCAGTCGGAGGAGGCTTCGTACAGACTTTCGGAGGAGTACTCAATCTGCGTAAGGGGCGGACTGCATTGCGCACCCTTAATGCATAAAGCGCTCTTATCCGACGGACTTATCAGGGTTTCACTCTCGGCGTTCAATAACGAATACGAGGTAAAAAGTCTTTTGCGTGCGGTGGAAAAACTCTTGCAGGGGGCGTAAAAGGAAGGCGCACGTTTTGTGCGCCGTCTTTTCATATCTGTTTGAGTTTTGCAATAATACC
Source organism: Candidatus Coproplasma sp. (assembly GCA_051884115.1). Taxonomy (GTDB): domain Bacteria; phylum Bacillota; class Clostridia; order Christensenellales; family Borkfalkiaceae; genus Coproplasma. Next base: position 6,678 of record JBJEVA010000099.1, read on the forward strand.
TTTAAGCTTTTGCCGTTTAAACCCATCGACGAGGGGGGCTACGGTGTTGTAAAAATTATCGAGGTCGGCATTAGTCAGCGTTCCGTCCCGTTTGCCCTGTTCTGCCTGTTCTAAAATCATCTTCCAAATCTGCCCCTCGCTTTTACCGCCGAAGGCTTTGGCAAGCATAGTAGCCATATTAGCAGTCTGTTCTTCGGTGGGGGCGTTTGTTGAATTTTGCGTATTTTTTGTGCTGTCCGTACCTTTATTATTTTTATCGGAAGTGTAACTTTTAAAATCGCTCATAACGTTCTCTCCGCATATAATATAATAATACAGTCTATGACGGAGGCTGAAATTATGCAACTTTTGGCTTTGTTACTCTTGCTTTTGGCTACGAGTAAGAACACCGATTTTAAACAGTTAAAACCCATTTTAGAGGAGTTTGGCGGAGAGGATACGGCAAAGGTTTTAAAGACCGCGGAAGAGCTTTCGGGCGTAATATCCGCAGTGCAGGGGCTTAACTCCCACCCTCAACCCACTGAAAAAACAGAGGTTAAAGAAGAGGATAAAGGCTTAAACAAGGGCTATCCTCTTGCTCCTATAAGTGCGGTAGCCGACGATAAAATAACCTATGCCCTATCGCGCTACGTTGCGTTGGGGCAATGAACTAAAGGGGTAAAGCTTTATAATACATATTTATATAATACGGGGTGGAATAGTCGCTCCGTATTTTTTTGCGTTCAAAAAATATCTCGGTAATAAATTTTATAACAATTTTAAAAATTTCCAACAAAAAGAGTTTTTTATCTGTTATAATGATGAGGATATGAATAACATGATTCTCGAAGACAAAATCGAAAAATTAAAAAACGGCGATAAGTCGGCTTTCGATTACATTTACGAAAATACATATAAGCCCTTGTATTTCAATATCCTCTATTACGTAAAGGATAAAATGTATGCCGAAGACATTATGCACGATGCGTATTTAAACGCCGTCGCCCATATATCTTCGTATGCCAAAGGTACTAACTTTATCGGTTGGCTGTGTAAGATAGGCAAAAACCTTTCGCTAAACTTTCTGGAAAAGCGAAAGAGGGAAGTGTTAACCGATTTTTCAGAGCCTTCGCAGGGAGGAACTTACGAAAGCGAAATTCCATACGTATTCGAGATAGCTCAAAAGATTTTGTCGGAAGAGGAATACAAAATAGTAATGATGTGTCAGGTTGCCGGCTATAAAAGAAGAGAGGTAGCGGAAATGCTATCCATGCCGATAGCCACCGTCACTTGGAAGAACAACGAGGCGTTAAAGAAGCTTAAAGAGCATTTAAAGGATAAGAGAACGTGAAAAATATTAAAAACTTATTAAAACAGCAGGGTAAGGCAATGATGCCTTCGGCTGAAATAAAGAATAAAATCAAAGCGGACTGCGGAATGGACACCGAGTTCGACGTCGTTGTCGGCAAGCAATCCTCTGCAACTGTAGCAAAGCGCAAAGCGGGTGTTTCCGTGGGGGTAATAGCCTCTGCGCTTGTTGTGGCGGTAACTTCCGTAATAGTGTATTTTAGTGTTTCTAATAAAAATACTATGCCCATAGACGGCATATCCAACTTCGGCACTATTTCCTCTGCTACCGACTTCTATTCCTACGGTGCCGTTTCGGTGGGTAGTATGCTCGACAACAGCGGTATAGATAGCACGATGTCGGCATTCAGCGCAAAGACCTCCCTCTTCGAGGGCGAAACGACGGGGGCTTCTGTCACCGACGAACAAAAACAGATGGTAAGCAAGTACGCCGTATTTGCTACGGGTATGCTCGGAGGCGGTAAGATAACAAGCAACGTAACCACAACCGACAGAGAAGAGTACGAGTTCAAACTCTCAATAGGCTATACGGACGAATTTGGCAGTCAAACCGAGAGGGTACTCTATTATAACAAGATATTAAACGAGAGCGATAAGGAAGATAACGAGGAAGAGTATTCGATTATTGGCGAACTCGTTACAGGCGATATTGCTTACCCCGTAGAGGGCAAGTATGAAACCGAAACCGACGGCGACGAAACCGAAAGCGAGATAGAGTTTATTGCTTACACTTCTTTGGATAGAAGGTCGTATATAAGGATAGGTTACGAACACGAAAGCGAGGTGGAAGGAACGGAGAGCGAGTTGGTCGTAAGGGTTTGCGAAAACGGCAAGGAAACCGAAACGGCTAAAATCAAGAGCGAAACGGGCGAAGACAACTCATTTGAAGTCGAAGTGGAACGCCCTACCGAACAGGAAGACGTAAAGGAAAAGGTACAAATCAAATTCAACCCCTACGAGGATAACGGCAAAAAGGGTATGCAGGTTGACGCTTGGTTCGGCGAAAACAAGCACGAGCTTGTTATGGAAAACAGACCTTGGGAACAGGGTGGCGGATTCGATTTCATTCCCCGTGGAAACGGCAACGGTATGCCTATGCCCGATTACGAAGAAGATGGCGGTATGTCTGTTCCCGATGACGAAGACGATATAAAAGATAATGAAGAAAAAGAGGATATAAAGGACAAAGAAGATAAAGACGAATATCTCCCCGAACTTCCCGAACCTCATAGGAATGACGAGGGCTTACCTCTTTTATAATAATAACGTATATTTTCATAAATATTTCCTCATTAACGGAGTAGCGATAATTCTTATTGCTACTCCGTTAACTATATTTGCACTACGGCAAGTTGTTTTCAGCAAAGGCATTAAAGCGCAGTTTGCCTCGACGAGCAATCCCAGAGTCCTAAGCGACAAAAATACAGGGTTCCCGCAAAAGATTTGCTTGGCAAAGATTTTGTGGGAAGAGGAGAGGCAACGAAGCAAAGTTTGCCTTTGGTTTTAGCAAAGGCATTAAAGCGCAGTTTGCCTCGACGAAATAGGGAAGCTGTCGCCATAGCGACTGAAGAGTTTGAATATTCTAAATAATAATCACCACTTTTATTCTTTATTCTCAAAAAAATTTAAAATAATTTACAACTTTACCAACAAAAACAAAACGCTGTCTGTTATATAGGTGAAATCACAAAACAAACAAGGAGAAAAATGAAATGAAAAAGGGAAAGATAGTAGCGTCTATAATTCTTTCAACCGCACTTATAGCAGGTGCATGCGCAACGGTAGGCTGTAACAAAACGACAGATACCACTTCGTCGGTTGCATCAATCAGCGACCGTATTCAGACCACGGGTGACTTTTATTCCTACGGTGCCGCGTCGGTAGGTACAATAATTTCTGCTTCAAACGGTCAAACTGCGTCATCGGCATTAGCAAAAAAGGTTGTTTTAAATACTTTAACTGCCGAGGGCGCAGACAGCACCGAGGACGGTAATACCGATTCTTCAACAGAAGAAACCGATACGGGCGTTACCGAAGACGGAACCGATGGAACTACCGAAGAGAATACGGGAGATACTACCGAGAATACGGGCGACAATACAGAGGGAACACCCGAGGAGACTACCCCCGAAGGCGGTCAGCCTAATCCCGAACAGCCCAATCCCGAACAGCCTGCCCCCGAACTTCCCGGTCAGCCTCTTCCCGGCCACCCCGAACATAACCCTAATCAGCCCCAAGCTCCCGCAGAGCCTTCTTACGAAATTACCGAAGAACAGCTTGAAGTTATCAACAGCTATATGGGCTTAGTGGAAAATCTTCTCGGCGACGATTGCCTTAACTACGTAATTTCAGAATCGGACAGAGAGGGTTATGAAATTATGGAAACCGTCTCCTACGGCGACCTTGAAGGCAATTTAATCTCCTATACAATGTACTATAACCGCACCCTTCTCTTTGAAGATACCAAGAATCACCACGGCGAAGAGGAGACCGAAAGCGTTTATACTATCGAAGGTATAATGATTATCGACGGTGCCGAGTATGCGCTCGAAGGCGTTAGCGAAATCGAAAGCGAGGGCAATGAAACCGAAACCGAAGCTTACTTTAAGGTAACTTTAAGTGAGGGTAGCTACGTCATTATGGAACAGGAAATGGAGGACGACGAACAGTCCCTCGTCTATAAAATCGTAGAAGACCACAAGGTTATCGAAGAGACCAAGTTTGAATACGAACTCGAAGAGGGCGAAACCGAAGTAAAGATGTCCGTTAAAAAGGACGGCTCCATATTCGTACTCAACTTCAACGAAGAGATTGAAGAAGGGCTTAGGGTTATAAAGGTTAAGGCTCAGGAAAACGAAAACCGTATAAGCTTTAAAATCTTCATCACTCAGGACGAAGAGGGCAACGACGTATATCGTTACGTATTCGGCGAAGACGACGTAAGGGATATGCACAAAAACCGTTACGAAAACCGTGGTCATAACAACCATAACGGAATGAACGACGGCAACCGCTTCGGAAGAATGTAATTTGCAGTCGTTTGATAAAATTATAAACAATAATAAGAAAGGGGCTTAGATAGCCCCTTTCGGCATATTTAACGCTTATTTGTCCTTTAATTTAAAAATGACTATTGATTTTTAGCTTACCTTATGATATTATTTTACTATGAAAGTAGGAATATCGACGGCGTCGCTCTTCCCCGAAAAACATTCGGAGGAGTCGGCAAAGCTAATTAAATCGCTCGGCGCACCCGTGGCTGAAATATTTTTGTCCTCGTTCTATGAGTACCGTCCCGAGTTTGCAAAGGCACTTGCTATAGAACTTGAGGGCATGGAGGTAAACTCCGTCCACGTTATGCCTTTAAATTTTGAATCCGGACTCTTCGATTCGACGAGAAGGGTAAGGGGGGACGGCTACTATTGGCTTGACCAGCTTGCCCGTTCGGCTCAGCTTTTAAAGTGCAAAAATTATACCTTCCACGGCTTTGCCCGTTTAGGAAGCGGTAAGGACGACTTCGGCTATATCGGCGAACGTATTGCGGAAGCCCACGCCTTTATGGCAGGGTACGGCGTAAACCTCTGTATAGAAAATACGGCGCACTACGCCTATAACAGACCGGGGTTTTTCAAGGAAATTAAACAAAGGTGTCCCTCTCTTTGTGCCGTATTCGATATAAAACAGGCCCGTCGAAGCGGTTATCCCTACCAAATGTACATAGCCGAAATGGCTGGTTCTATTGCATACGTCCATTTATCCGATATAAACCAAGACGGCAAGATGTGTCTTCCCGGTAAGGGGATATATAACTTTGAAGAGATATTAAAAAGATTGTCGGGGGCTGGTTTTTCGGGTAATATCATAATAGAAAATTACCGGAAAGATTACGGCGAAGCCGAAGAACTAAAAAATTCCGTAGATTATTTAAACGAAATCTGTTACAAAATATTTTAATTTTTGAGTGAGTGAGGGTTTTGTTTTTTATAAATTAAAGGGTGGAAAAGCTTTTTAATCATAATTTTTTGATATCTAAAAACAAAGCTTGTTGTTAAGCAACAAATTTGATGAAGTTTAGTGCGGAGAGAAAAAACTTTCCGCATTTTTTGTAGAAATATTAAAAAATTTTTAAAAAAGTACTTGACATATCATTTACCATTTGCTATTATATAAAAGCTGTCGCGATTGACAGCTTGGTTTTTCTTTAAGGAAAAAGAAAAATCGGAAATCCCGCTTTTGTCGGGAGAGCGTAGATTGACAACTGCATAGAGATAAAAACAAGTACAAAAAGGCAATTTTAA
>JBJEVA010000100.1:0-2711 GCA_051884115.1 Candidatus Coproplasma sp.
TATGAAAAAATGTTGTGGCCTTTTTCTTAGACCACAACATTTATTTTAGAACCTTCTTTTTACCTTATAAACAGTTTGAAGAATAGTGAAAAAATAATAAGATTAAGGGTTGTTAACGACGGAATTACAAGCATTGTCATTATGTCGCTTATTTCCGACGGGTTCATATTTAAAAGAACTGAACATATCGAAATAATCAAAATTGCAATAAACGTAATAATTATACAAGAACTTATGTAGCCGTTGCTTGTGGGTTTTACGGCATGTTTGCCATATCCGCTTAACTTCATAATTAAAAATACGGTAAACTGTATAACGCCTAAACCGAGGATAACTGAAGGGTAAATCCAATTTATTTTTAATTCCTTCATGAAATACACGCAGAGTATAAATTCCAAAACGGTTATGGCAAATATTATGGAGGAACTCTTAAGAAGGGCTAAGCCTTTGTTGTAAGTCGTTTTAGTAGCTCTTACAGATTCGTTAGCAGTAGCCGACATAACGGTTACGCCGTCGCTTTGTGCTTTTTCTAATATATTTACGTTGCCTTTCTGTCTTTCTTGGGGCTGGCTACGCGACGGTTGGTGGTAAGTTGTCTGTACGCTTCCGTTATTTAAAGTTCGGAAATAAATTGTATCGATAAGGTTTTTATAATCTCTTTCCGTTTCGGGTCGGTTTGTGTAAATCAGCCTATCAGCATCAATCTTATCTGAATTGGGTACAATGTTGTCCTTGGTTGGCTGGTCATAACTTACAGGCTCGGAGATTAGCTTTAAATAGTTTTCATGAACACGCCTTCTTGCTTCTTCAGCTTCTCTTAACTGTGCCTCAGTTAGCTGTGACTCATGCTGAGAGGTATTATTTTGAATGTTTGTATTAGCTGTTGAAGTGGAGGTTACATTAGACGCGACATCGTTTTGCGATGCGGGAGTAATCTCTTTTAAGGTGGTCTGATTGGTCTCTTGTTGAATTAGTTGAGTATTAGCTTCCGATTGAGTAACGGCAGAATTTTGAACGGTTGATTGACCTTCATTAGATTGGTTTTCTTTATTGGTAATTGCCTCGCTCTCAGGGTGAATAACAGGAACTCTTGAAACACTGTCTCTCAAAATTCCAAAGTTGACGGGAGTGGGGGCAGGTTGCTGAAAATCAAATGATTTATCTGAAATTAAGGAATCGATTATAGTTCTTGAATATTCCCATTCAGCAAGATTTTTTTCAGTGATTTCTTTGCCTGAATCGGTAAGCTTAAAATACTTGCGCCTACCGCCCGAGGATACCTCGTCCGTCTTCCAATATGCCTTAATATAACCCTGTGTTTCAAGGCGTTTTAAAGCGCTGTAAAGGGTAGGTTGTTTAAGTGTATATTGACCGTGGCTCTTAGACTCAATGTCGTTTATAATCTCATATCCGTACTTATCACGTTCATATAACGCACGAAGGATAATGGTGTTGATGTGTCCGCGGATTAAGTCTGCACTAATAGAGCTTGCCTCTTTTTTTGCTTCTGATTTTTCAACCGTATCAGACGTTTCCGCCTCTTCATTTTCAAAAGTATCAACTTCATCATCGTTTTCAACTTCTTCGGCGGAATCGTTAACGTTGATGTTCTCGGTATCCGAAGAACCGAATACGGGCAAATGCTCGTCGTTTTCGTCAGAGGAGTATGTATCAACGTTGTTAAAAAAATCGTTATTGTCTTCGGTCATAAAAATATCCCCTTTAATATATAAATTGTAACATAAATAGGTAATTATGTCAATAATTTAAAAAATAAAAAGTACTATGTCAGGCATAAATAATGTTTTTTTAATAAAATATTAGACTTATTTGCCTCAATATGCTAAAATATTTCACAAGAGGTTAAATTATGTATTGTAATAAAAACAGTTATTCTTTGCGTTATACAGACGTTGATTTTAATGATAATTTAAAGTTGTCTTCTCTTCTTTCTTTAATGGAAGAGTCGGCATGTTTATCGGCTGACGAGCTCGGTTTCGGCTATTCTGTTTTACAGCCTAAGAACATAGGATTTATTCTTGTGAATTGGTCTTTAAAATTAAGCAGAGCTATTAAGCTTGGAGAGGTTCTTACTATTCATACCTGGCCTATCAAACCCAAAAAGCTTATAGTATTTAGAGATTTTGAACTCTACGTAGGGGAGGAAAAGGTTGGTGTTGCAACTTCACGATGGTGCTTAGTAAACCTTGCTGATTTTTCTATGCTTTCATCTGACGCAGTTTTTTCCAAAGATATGACTTATAACGAGTGCCGTTCGATGGAGGTTTCTAATTGGAAAATTCCCTCTGTCGAATCGGACAAACTTGCCTACTCTAAGACAGCTTCTTATTCAGACTATGACCATTACAATCACGTTAACAACACTAAATATGCCGATATACTTTTCGATGTGTTTAGCGTTGACGAGATGAGGGGAAAGTATTTTTCTGATTTGCAGATTACCTACGTTAAGCAGTGTAAGTGCGGTGAAAGAATTGACTTGTATAAATGCGATACGGAGAACGGAATATTGGTTGAGGGAAGGGTTGGCAGAGAAGTACGCGTGCAGATGCGGGTAGTGTTAAACGAAGGCTAATAATAAAATGAATTACGAATACGAGCTTCACCGTTCAGCTCGAAAAACCATAGGTGTTTGTATAAAGGACGGTAAAATTATAGTTCGCTGTCCCCTGCGTACGCCTATTAAGGAA
>JBJEVA010000101.1:0-45404 GCA_051884115.1 Candidatus Coproplasma sp.
ATTGCTTCACAAGATCCTTAGTCTTGCGCGTCTGCCAATTCCGCCATGAGTGCGTTGCTTAAAAGCATAGTTATTCTATAACATTTAAAAGGTTTAGTCAAGCAAAAAACTAGGTGATTTAAATGATTTTTCTTATTTTTTAATATTTTATTGGTTTGTAATTTTAAACAATAAATCTTCAATTTTATACTGTAATTCGTCAAAATTACCGTCATTATGTATGACATAGTACTTTGCAAAATCGCAATTATTATAATTATACTGATTATTTATTCTTAAAAATACCTTTTCTTCAGAAATACTATCCCTTTCAGCAACACTTCTAATTCTTGTTTTTTCATCTCTCATCAAAACTATTACGCCGTCAAATAAATTTTGATAATTCCCTTCAAAAAGCAGTGGCACTTCATAGAATACTGCCCCCTCGTCATTTGCAGAAAGTAAGAACATTTTTTCAAAAATTTTAGGGTGAGTAATAGAATTTAATTTTTCTAACTTATTTTTATCGTTGAATACAATTTCCGAAAGTTTTGCTTTGTTTAGGCTTCCGTCTTGATTTTGAATTTCCTTTCCGAAATTTTCGGCGAGCTCTGCTACCGTCCATTTATCGTTTATTATTTGATTATATACCTCGTCACACGAATAAACAGGATAGCCAAGCGATTTAATTATTTTGCATGCGGTGGATTTCCCACTGCCTATACCGCCTGTTACAGCAATTTTACTTTGCTTCATACCAATTCTTACCCTTATGAACTTCTACCTTTAAAGGTACGTTTAATTTTATTGCATTTTCCATTTCGTATTTTAAAATTTCGCATGCCTTATCCTGTTCGTCTTCGGGTGCGTCTAAAATCAACTCGTCGTGAACTTGCAATATAAGCTTTGTTTTCATACCCTCACTTTTAAGTTTATTATGAATATTTACCATTGCAATCTTAATTATATCGGCACTCGAGCCCTGCAACGGCATATTCATTGAGGCCCTTTCGCCAAATTGCCTTAAATTATAGTTTGTTGAGTTAATTTCTTTAATATAACGTTTTCTGCCTGTAAGCGTTGCAACGTACCCGTGAGTTTTAGCAAATTCTACATTGGACTCCATATACTCTTTAACCGCAGAATAATGCTTAAAATATGTTTCAATATAAGCTTTTGCAGTCTTTACGTCGCAACCAATGTTATTTGCCAACCCAAACTCGCTAATTCCGTATATAATTCCGAAGTTTACAGCCTTTGCCTCTCTACGCATTTTAGGCGTAACTTCATTTAAGGGAACGCCAAACACCTGTGAAGCCGTAACAGCATGGACGTCTTCGTCGTTATTGTAAGCTTCGATAAGCTCCTTACAGCCTGAAAAATGAGCTAATAGTCTTAGTTCAATCTGCGAATAGTCCGCATCGATAAACACGTTTCCATTTTTTGGAATAAATAATTTTCTTAATTCTCTCCCTTCGTCCTCTCTGACGGGAATATTTTGGAGGTTGGGGTTTACACTTGAAAGCCTTCCTGTGGAAGTAACCGTCTGAGTATATGTTGTGTGGACAAGGTTAGTTTTCCTGTCGATTAAAGGCTTTATCCCCTCTATATAAGTTGAATAAAGCTTTTGAATTTGTCTAAATCGCAATACAAGTTTTACGACCTCGTTATCTTTTGCAAGTTTTTCAAGTATATCTGCACTTGTAGAGTACTTACCAGATTTATTCTTTTTGCCTGCCTTTAATCCAAGCTTTTCAAACAAAACCTCGCCAAGTTGAGACGGTGAATTTATATTGAATTCACAATCGCATAGCTCATAAATTTTTGTTTTGAGTTCGGAAAGTTCAGCTTGATATTTCACCCCGAAGCCTTCAAGCTGATTTACGTCAACAGTTACGCCACAAGATTCCATATCGTACAACACTTGCGTTAAAGGCAACTCAATGTCTTTATACAAAGAACTAATTCCGTCTTGCTCTATTACCTCTGAATACTCATTACACAGTCTATTTAAAGCAAAGGCTGAATAAGCTGAATCTAACCCCTTTTCCTTGCAAAGTTCTTCTAAAGAATTAGCATCGCTGAAATAATCTGCGATATAACACATAATAGCAACGTCGTCAACAGAGCAATTAAAGCTAACGTTAAAGGGCGATAACACGTGCAGTAATCGCTTAAAATCATAAACTACAACTTTGTTTTGAGCGTTTTCAAATACCTTTGCAAAAATTGTAACCGTAGCTTCAAATGAGAAGGTATTTAATAAATCTTCAACAAAAAATTCAGCTTCGTAATGCTTACCGTTAACATAAAACGAAGCATGCTTTTCATCTAAACACAAACAGTATTCGCCCACATACGAGCAAATTTTTTCAAACTGTTCGATATTATTTACTGCAATTTTTTCGGGATATTCTATTACCTTTTCATCTTTAACTTCTTCTTCAGAAAAGTTGATTAAGGGAATTAAGCTTTTAAATTCAAAGTCGATAAACATCTTTTTAACTTCGTCCGAAAAAACGTGAGGAGTTTTACAGTTGTTTAAATCAACGTTTAAATTGCAATTTCTTTCAATTGTAGCGAGTTTATAAGAAAGCTCCGCACTCTCCTTTCCCTCTTTAAGCTTTTGGCGCAGAGAAGGCGATTTAATCTCGTCAACGTGACTATAAACGCCGTCAAGCGAATTGTATTCTGCAATTAGCTTTTTAGCCGTAGTTTCGCCTATCCCGGAAACACCGGGGATATTGTCAGATTTATCACCCATTAAAGATTTTAAATCGATAGTTTGAGCAGGTTTATAGCCCATCTGCTCTTCAAAATTTTCTAAGGACAATTTAAGCAAGTCGGTTACACCGCGTTTAGTATAATATACGTCCGTCTTTTCGTCAACAAGCTGAAAGGAATCCCTGTCGCCTGTATAAATATAGCTGTGGACGTTAAATCGTTTTGACAACGTACCTAAAAGGTCGTCTGCCTCTAACCCTTCACATTGACAAGTAGCTATATTCATAGCGTTGAGAAGGCTTTTAAGAGGTTCTACCTGAGAAGCAAGCTCCTGTGGCATGGGCGAACGCGTAGCCTTGTACCCGTCGTACATTTTATGACGGAAAGTCGGCGCGTGCATATCAAAGGTTACAATAAAATATTCAGGATTTAAATCGGAAATAATTTTAAACACTAACCTTACAAAGCCAAAAATGGCATTAGTAGGTCTGCCGTCCTTAGTAGAAAACAAGGGCGTAGCGTAAAACGCACGGTTTAATAAGCTGTTCCCATCAATCAGTACAAGTTTATCCATTTTTTTATTATCCTTAAAACAAAAAAGCTTGATTTTTTTATAAAGCCATTATATAATATATAAGTAATTTGCCGGTGTGGTGGAATTGGCAGACGCGCGGGACTCAAAATCCCGTGGTAGTGATACCGTATCGGTTCGACCCCGATCACCGGCACCATTTAGAAGCATTAAGCAAAAGCTTAATGCTTTCTTTTTTTGTGCGGTGCTCGGATCAACGAAATAACGTGACGCGATTGGAGGCACACCTCAGCAATCGCTATTCCGTCGCTTCGCTCCTTACGACCTCCGTCACCGGCACCATATAGAAGCATTAAGCGAAAGCTTAATGCTTTCTTTTTTCACAAAAAGCCGACTATTTATTCAACTCGCTTAATTCTTCGTTCAATTGTTTTATAAAGTGCTTAAAATACGTTTGGTCAAATGTTTTTTCAAACTTCAAAGTCCAATCACCCCAATTATTAAACACTCCGCTGATAATGAAATTGCCCGTGCCGTCAGAGTTGAAATGTAAATTATTTTGGTCGGGTTCGTAATCACTTATTCCCGCAACGCCTACTTTCAAGCTATCGTATAGCTCTGTGAGTCGTTTAATAAAGCCAACCCATTCTTCTTTGCTTATATAAAATTCAGTTATACCTGAATAATCAAAGCATTTGACAGCAATTCGAACAGTATAATTTGTAATAATATTATTAAATATTTTTTCTTTTTTATAATTTATAAAATTTAGTTCAAGCGTAAAATCTTCTGCTTTAAACGTTGCCATTTCTTTTCCTGAATTTACTGTTCATTTATATATAAATATACATATCCCCGACAACACAATTTTTTAGCATTGTCGGGGTTATTTAATCTAAATTACTTTGCGTATTCAACCGCACGGGATTCACGAATAACGTTTACTTTAATCTGACCGGGGTATTCAAGCTCTGCCTCAATCTTCTTAGCAATATCTTTAGCAAGGAACATAGCCTGAGCATCGTCAACCTGTTCAGGTTTAACTAAAACCCTCACTTCTCTTCCCGCCTGAATTGCGTAACATTTTTCTACACCGCTAAAACCTGATGCAATCTGCTCTAATTTTTCAAGACGCTTTACGTAATTAGTACCCGTTTCCCTTCTTGCACCGGGACGAGCGCCTGATATAGCATCGGCGGCGGCAACTAACACAGCCTCCATCGTCTTAGGTTCGCAATCGCCGTGATGTGAAGCAATAGCGTTTATTACGTTAAACTTCTCGCCGTACTTTTTAGCAACGTCTGCACCCAACTGAACGTGGGTACCTTCTTGCTCCTTATCGACAGCCTTACCGATATCGTGTAAAAGACCTGCTCGCTTAGCGAGCGTTACGTCAAGCCCTAACTCGGACGCCATTAGTCCTGCCAACTGAGCAACCTCTATGGAATGTTTATATACGTTTTGACCGTAACTCGTCCTATATTTCAGCCTACCGATAAGCTTAATAAGTTCGGGGTGAAGTCCGTAAATATCAACATCGAACATCGCGCTTTCACCGGCGGCCTTAATCTCTTGGTCGAGTTCCTTTTTAACTTTTGCAACAGTTTCTTCAATTCTTGCAGGATGGATTCTTCCGTCGGTAATGAGCTTTTCAAGGGATAACCTTGCAACTTCACGCCTTACAGGGTCAAAGCCTGAAAGAATTACCACCTCTGGAGTATCGTCAACAATCAGCTCTATACCCGTTGCATTTTCGAGCGCACGGATATTCCTACCCTCACGACCTATAATTCTTGCCTTCATATCATCGCTCGGAATGGGTACTACCGATACGGTTATTTCCGAGGCGTGGTCGGCAGAACAACGCTGAACTGCAAGAGAGATGATTCTCTTTGCCTGTGTTTCAGCCTCTTCTTTTGCATTCTGCTCTATATTTCTTACTTGGATAGCGACGTCGTGCCTGGTCTCTTCCAATATCTCGTCAGATAAAAGCTTTTTAGCTTCCTCTTTCGTGAGCTGAGCAACCTTTTCAAGTTCTTGAACCATCAATTCATGCTGATTTGCAAGTTTGTCCTGAAGCTTTTGAATCTCCTGTTCCTTTGCAATCAAAGACTTTTTGTGGTTATCAAGTTCCTCGTTCTTTCTGTCGAGAGCCGTTTCCTTCTTTTCAAGGTTATCTTCACGTTGGTTTAAACGCTGTTCCTGCCTGCTTAATTCAGCTTTCTTTTCCCTTGTCTCTCTCTCGAACTCGTTCTTTAATTTAAGCTCCTGTTCCTTTGCCTCTAAAATAGCCTCTTTTTTAAGCGCTTTGCATTGTACGTTTGCCTCTTCAATCATCTTATCGGCACGCACTTTAACTTCGCCAAGCTGAGATTCAGTTTTCTTCTTATAAATATATCTTCCCAAGAAGAAAGCCGCAACAGCGACAACAATAATTGCAACACCTAACCCGACGCTCAAACCTATTACTAAACCGTCGGAAGCAAGAAACAGGGTGCTTAAGTTTGCCTTAATCATAAACTAAGCCTCCTGATTATTCTTAATATATATAAAAGAAAATTACTCCGTTTATATACCTTAATATATTGTACACCAACCTTTAAGTTTTGTCAATTTATTCCCGAAAATAAAGTCTTTTAATTAAAAAAACCGCAGATAATATCCACGGTTTTCCGTTGTTATTCAATTATCTAAATCGTTAAGCCAAATTGAGGCAACAGCGTCGGACGGCATACGCCAATCGCCTCTTGGTGAAAGCGCAATAGAACCAACCTTTACCCCGTCTGGAATACACGAACGTTTGAATTGCTGAGAGAAGAAACGCCTGTAAAAGCATTTAAGCCACTTCAATATTGTTTCTTTTGAATATACGCCGTCGAAAGCCTTCTCTGCCATATATTCAACTTTTTCAGGCGCAAAGCCGTAACGGACTACGTTATATAAGAAGAAATCGTGCAATTCGTAAGGACCTACCAAATCCTCTGTCTTTTGTGCAATTTTTCCGTCCTTGTCCGGGGGAAGAAGTTCGGGGCTGATTTCTGTATCAAGAACGTCGTAAAGCACTTTCTTTATCTCACCGCCAATCGCCTCCGCCTCTGCGCGGACAAGATGCTTAACCAAAGTTTTAGGAACCGAAGCGTTAACGCCGTACATAGACATATGGTCGCCGTTATAAGTAGCCCAGCCTAAAGCAAGTTCACTTAAATCTCCCGTACCGATAACGATACCGCCCGACTGATTTGCAACGTCCATTAAAATCATCGTTCTCATTCTTGCCTGAGAATTTTCATACGTTGCATCCCTATCATCGGGGTTATGCCCGATATCCTTAAAATGGGTTAAAACACTTTCGGAAATAAGGATTGTCTTAGAAGTAGCCCCCATTAAATCAATGAGTTTTAACGAATTGTTTTTAGTTCTTGAAGTAGTGCCGAACCCCGGCATAGTAATCGCAATAATATCGCTGAGCGGTTTGTTTAAATAAATGAACGCTCTTCGCGTTACAAGTAATGCCAAAGACGAATCTAAACCGCCTGAAATACCTATAACCGCAGTCTTTGCGTTAGTGTGTTTAAGGCGTTTTGCAAGAGCCTTAGCCTGAATATCGAGTATTAACTTTGTACGTTCGGATAAAAGATTATTATCCGACGGAACAAAAGGTTTAGGGTCGAATACTCTTTCAATTTCCTTTGAACCGCAAGCCGAAACGAAGGGAATTTCAAGCCAATCGCCTAAACTATTCTCATCATTACTAAAATAACCGCTTGCCATTCTCTGCCTTTCAGCCGATAGCATTTCTACGTCGATTTCGCCGTAAATAAGTCCGTTTTTAAATAACTCGCTTTGAGCAATGATTTTGCCGTTTTCACAGATAAGGTTATGACCTGCAAACACCATATCGGTAGTACTTTCGCCGTCGCCTGCATCGCAATAAATATAACCGCAGACAAGTTTGCCAGACTGTACTTTTACAAGGTCTTTCCTGTATTCAGCCTTACCTACCGTCTCATCCGAACAGGAAAGATTTACAATAATCTTAGCTCCGGCACGAGTTGTTTTAATTGAAGGAGATTCCGGCGCCCACAAGTCTTCGCAAATCTCTGCACCTACTATAAGGTCCGGATTGTTTTCGGCTTTAAATATTATATTACAGCCCATAGCAACCGACTGACCTAAAAAGTTAATTATAACGCATTTTTTAAAACCAACTGAGAAATGTCTTCTTTCGTAGAATTCGTTATAGTTAGGAATATAGGTTTTGGGTACGATACCTAAAATTTTACCGTCCGAAATAGCTATTGCGCAATTATATAACCTATCGGAATAACGTATAGGCGCACCGACAAATACAAGGGTCTTAATACCCTCGGTAGCTTTTTTAATTGCGCAAACACCATCTTCTACCGCATTTAACAGCGCACTCTGATTAAACAGGTCGGCACAGGTGTAACCGCAGACGCACAACTCGGGGAAAACTGTTATTTGACTGCCGTTCTCTGCACTTTCCTTTATAGCCGATATAATGTTTTTAACGTTATATTCTACGTCTGCAACCCTAATTTCAGGCGTAGCCGAACATACCTTTACAAAACCGTATCTCATAGGTTAATCTTCCTGTTTAGCAATCGCCTCGCTATGCGCCGACCTTATCTTCTTTTCAATCTCTTGCATTACGGCGGGATTGCTCTTTAAGTATTCCCTCATCTTCTCCCTGCCGTTTGCAACCTTTTCGTCGTTATAACTGAACCAGGCACCGCTCTTTGTAAGTATGCCGTATTCCAAACCGAGGTCGATTATACAGCCCTCAGCAGAAATTCCTTCGCCGTAAATTATATCGAACTCTGCCACCTTAAAAGGAGGAGCAACTTTATTTTTAACGACCTTAGCCTTAGCCCTGTTACCGATAATATCACTACCGTCTTTAAGTGCGTCAGCCTTTCTTATGTCAAGTCTTACAGTTGTAAAGTACTTTAAAGCCTTACCGCCTGGGGTCGTTTCAGGATTGCCGAACATGACGCCAACCTTTTCACGAAGCTGGTTTATAAATATAACGCAGGTTTTAGAACGATTGGTTATGGCGGTTAATTTTCTTAACGCCTGAGACATAAGGCGAGCTAAAAGACCTACGTGTGAATCACCCATATCGCCTTCAATCTCCGCCTTAGGGGTAAGGGCGGCTACAGAGTCAATAACAATAATATCAACGGCACTCGAACGTACGAGCGATTCACAAATATCCAAAGCTTGTTCACCTGTATCAGGCTGTGAAATGTACAACTCTTCCGTATTTACACCGAGAGCTTTTGCATAAACAGCGTCTAAGGCATGTTCAGCATCGATAAAGGCCGCAACACCGCCCATCTTCTGAGTTTGAGCGATTATGTGGAGAGCAACGGTAGTTTTACCCGAAGATTCAGGTCCGAAAATCTCTATAATTCTGCCTCTCGGAACACCGCCTACTCCCAAAGCCAAGTCAAGAGATAAGCAACCTGTCGGTATTACTTCAAGCTCATTGCTGACCTTATCGTCGCCAAGCTTCATAATTGCGCCCTTGCCGTACTGCTTTTCAATCATGGCAATTGTGGAATTTAACGCTTTAAGTTTATCGTCGTTCATATATTTTCTCCTAAATTATTTTAACTTTTTATATGTGAGATACAGAGCTTGATTTATACCGCATTTAGTAATATTCTCTCTGTCGCCACCGAAATTAAATTTAAATACTTCAATATCATCTACAACCCCGACAGCTATATAGGCAAGTCCTACAGGCTTAGACGTATTATCCGACTTAGGTCCTGCAATTCCCGTAGTAGCTACGGCAATATCGCAATTACCCGTATTTAACAACCCTTCCGCCATCTCATATGCGGTTTCTGCCGAAACAGCACCGTATTGCTTCAACGTCAATTCCTTAACGCCTAAGCGGTAGGTTTTAGCCTCGTTTGCGTAGGTGTTCAGCCCTTCAAAATAAACTTCGGATACACCCGGAACCTCTACAAGTTTTTTACCTACTCCACCGCCCGTAAACGATTCGGCTATACTTATCTTCATTCTTCTAAGCTTTAACAGCCTGTAAAGCTGTTCGGCAAGAGTAATATCTTCTAATGCATAGACGTACTCGCCTAAGCAGTCAACGACCATACGCACAAGTTCGTCAAGATAAATTTTAGGTGTTGACGAGGTATATAGAATTTCTATTCTGCAATCTCCGCAATCGTACTTAACGTTAAAATTTGCATTTAATTCGGAAAGATTGCACTCCTCACTCGCCTTAGCCAACGTCTTTTCAACTACGTCCATAGGAGCGCAAGCCCTTATATATACCCTGTCAAACTTAACCGAATACTTATTATCGAGATGCGATTTAACGTCACTCCAAGTTAATCTGTTTGCACAGTCGGAGTTAAACAAGAATATACTGTGGGTTTCAGTCGTAAGCATTCCCAACGAATCAAAGTTTGTTCCGCATTGAGAAGAGAAATACTTCATAACAGCCGAACACATAGATTGAGGACAAAATATTACAACGTTAGAATAATTATCCAAAGCATCTTTAAACGAATGAACTATTTCGTTGGAATTATCGTATGCAACTTTACAAACCTTATCGCAATAATAGCCGATAGAAGCAAGGCTTTCACAAGCTGATTGAAGAGTATTAAAATTTAAGATACGCTTACTTTCAAGCGAGAGCAAACATAATTTTATATCTTGTGAACTACTCATCTTTTAAGAACTTCAATATTTTTAACAATATAATTTATACCCGAAATAACAGTAAGAAGAGTTGCCATAGCAAAGAAGCCTAATCCAACGTAATTGATAATTTTAACCACCAAGCTTTCTGCAAAAAACTGAGCAAAGCCTGCCCAAGCAAGTAAGATAATAAGTCCTAACATCTGCGATACGGTCTTCACCTTACCAATCTTGTCTGCGGCAATAACTATGCCTGCATCTGCGGCAACCATTCTGAACCCTGAAACCATAAGTTCTCTTGCCAAAATTAAAGCCACACAGCACCCTGCAACAATAATTGCCCAGCTACCGAGATAGGCGGTAAAAAACGAAGGTACTGTAAGCATTAAAATCATAGCCGACGAAACGAGAATTTTATCTGCTACCGGGTCTAAAAATTTGCCGAGATTTGTGATTAAATGATATTTCCTCGCCAAAAATCCGTCCAAAAAATCAGTAAAGCTTGCAAGGGCAAAAACGGCAAGGGCTACAAAATAATGTCCTTTAAAATCAAGGTAAAAGAAAAGCACGAATAATGGTATCATCAAAACCCTTAAAACCGTAAGCTGATTAGGCAAATTCATTACCCCTTTACCTTTTACGAATTTATAAAATTTTCCGTTGTTGTTTTCTTCACTCATCTTCATAGTCCTCCGTTGCGCCATATAAATCATAAGAGTCGCAATCAGTAATTAAAACTTCGTAATACTCACCCTGCACTGCGTCTGCGGAATTAAAATAAACCACTCCGTCGATTTCGGGTGCGTTGAAATACGCTCTGCCTATAAAGCAGTTTCTGTCATAATCAATGCCGTCGCAAAGCACTTTTATCTTTTTACCTATATAAGATTTCAAATATTTTAGTGAAATTTGGCTTTGAACTTCGTATAGCTTTTTAACGCGTTTATTCTTTACAGAGTTAGCAATCTGTCCTTTAAACTTATAAGACGCCGTATCAGGCTCTCTTGAATAGGCAAAGAAACCGCAATTTACTAATTCAGCCTCTTTTAGGAATGAACACATATTCTCAAACTCTTCCTCGGTTTCTGTAGGAAAACCGCTGATAAAAGTAGAGCGAATAGCAATATCGGGAATCTCATTTTTTAACTTATTTATAAGTTGTAGGTATTGCGAACGACTGCCACGCCTATTCATAAGCTTTAACACCCTATCCTCGCTGTGCTGAAAGGGTATATCAAGATATTTAATTATTTTAGGATTATCCCTTATTTCGGCGATAAGCTCGTCGTCTATCATATCCGGATAACAGTACAATAATCTTACACTTTTAATGTTGACAAGTGTTGTCAACTTTTTTAAAAAATTTACTAAATATTTTTTATTATATAGGTCAATTCCGTAGCGAGTTACGTCCTGAGCTACCAAAATTAACTCTGAAACGTCGCCGAGAGCCTCTGCCTCTTTAAGTAACTGCTCTTCGGGATAGCTTTTGTATCTTCCCCTTATTTTAGGTATTAGACAATAGCTACAAAAATTATTGCACCCGTCGGCAATCTTTAAATAGGCATAGTGACAGGGAGTTGTAATAACCCTATCGCTGACAAACAAATCGCTACCGCAACCTACAAAATTTACTCGTTCGTCAGTGTAAGATTTTTCAAGTGCATCAAAAAACTTATCATAGTCCTTTGTGCCGAGAAAGACGTCTGCCTCGGTAAGCTCTTCGTACAAATCACCTACGTATTTTTCGGGTAAACAACCTGTTACTACAAGTTTTTCAAGGTTCTCGTTTTTATATTCAGCACTTTCGATTATTGTCTCGATAGCTTCTTTTCGGGAAGAATTCAAAAACGCACAGGTGTTAACGACAAGCACCTCTGCTTCCGACGGGTCGTTGGTAACAGTGCAACCGTGCGACTTGATAATAGCAATAAGCTTTTCGGCATCAACCCTGTTTTTATCGCATCCGAGCGAAATTATTCCAAACTTTTTCTTTGTGAAATCAATCATCAGGCTCACCGTATTTTTGAATAAACTCGTCGCGTGAAAGCAGAACTTTTCTGGGTTTAGAACCCTCCGGCTGGGTGATATAATTCATATTTTCCATCCAGTCAATTATTTTACATGCCTTCATATAGCCTATGGGGAAACGGCGCTGAATCATTGAAACAGACGCCTGATTACTCGTAACGCAGAACCACAGAGCTTTTATAAACGTATCGTCAACCTTAGCGGTATCGCCCATAGGTTCACCGTCCGACGAAGCAGAGTCCGAAGGCTCTTCCTCAACTTTGTTGATAAAGTCGCTTACGCTGTCGTCAAAATACGTTTCATTATTCTTTTTAATAAAGTCTGTAACTCTCTGCACCTCGTGAGTATCTATAAAGCAACCCTGTATTCTTGCGAGGTCGGGGGTTTCTGCAGAACGGAAGTACAAATCACCTTTACCTAACAGCTTTTCAGCTCCGCCGATATCGAAAATACAGCGTGAATCGTCAAACGAGTTAACTTTAAAGCCGATTCTTGTAGGCAAGTTAGATTTAATAAGACCCGTTATACAGTCAACTGAGGGGCGTTGAGTTGCAAGGATAAGGTGTATTCCGCAGGCACGAGCCTTTTGAACAAGCCTAATTATTCTTGACTCTATTTCCTTTTTAGCCTGTAACATCAAGTCGCCGAATTCGTCCAATATAATTACTATCTTGGGCAACTTCTCCTCCCCTTCGGGCAAATGAGAGTTGTATTCGGTAAGATTTTTTGTTGCTATTCCGTTTTCGGTCATTTCCTTAAAGAGGGAATAACGGCGCTCCATTTCTTTAATTGCCCAATTCAACGCCTTCATAGCCTTATCTATATCATAGATAATTTCGTTTATCATAAGGTGAGGCAATTTATCGTAGGAAATAAATTCAACCTGTTTGGGGTCAACCAAAATAAATCTCAATTCCTCGGGTCCGTATTTGTATAGTAAGCTGATAATTAAAGCACTTAAACAAATACTTTTACCGCTACCCGTAGTACCTGCCACAAGCAGGTGGGGCATTTTAGTAATGTCGGGACAAACAACCTGACCGTCAACGTCCTTACCCAAAGCAAACGCTAAGGCATTGGGTTTAGCGTTTATAAACTGACTGCTTGCAAGCATACCCTTTAAACCTACCGTGGTACGCCTTGAATTAGGCACTTCGATAGAAATTGCACCCTTAGCATAATTCAAATATGCATTGACGTTTTCCTTCATCAATGCCATAGCTATGGCATCACGGTATTTAAGTGCGTTTTTGATATTTGTTCTATCCTCGATTATTACGTCGTAACGCGTAATCGCAGGTCCTACAACAACGTTTGCAACTCTGCTGTCAATCCTGAAATTTGCTAAGGTTTCGCAGATAATACTCTTATTCTCTTCAATTTCACCCGTATTAACGTTGTTATTTTCGGGATAATCGTCAAGCAAATCCAAAGTAGGTCTTACGTACTTTTTCCAAACGTGCTTAGGCTTTTCCTCGGCTACGGGCTTGGGCTGAGGAACAGGTACCGCACCGCGGGAACTATCGCTAATCCCTATATGCTGAGTACCTGTAACGGGCTTAACCCTATCGAACTCTACGCGTGATTCACGTGATGAATCGCTTACGATACTATCCCTATCGGTAAGCGGTTTTTCATCGGCGAAGAGATTGCCGTCGGAAGAATCGTTGTCGTCGAACAGATTTTCTCTGCTTCTGTCTCTGTTTGATAAAACAGAAGCATCGGGTTCTACACCGCTACTGTTTTCAACAAGACGGGAATTTGAAGAATTAAAGATGTTAAACAGATTGACAGAACGTCCCCTATCGCTTCCGCTATCCGTATTTTGTTGCAACCCGTCCAATTCCGAACCGCTAGCAGAACGGCTAAATCCGTTGTCGCGTTCCATTGAATCTGTTGACGAAGTTTGACTGTGGTCCAAATCGTTTGCAGGGGAATTGTTTTCGCTATCGAAAATTCGGTTGTCGGAGTTTATCTCTCTTTCATCACCTAAATTCAATTCTTCGCTTCCGTCGGACAAATTGTCGTTATCTGCAAATTCGTTAAAATCGGGCTTCTCGTCCTCAATCTCGGAAACAGGCTTAGGCTTAACGGTATAATTCGTATAATTTTCTACTTTATTCTCTAAGCCGTTAAAATCAAGACTACTTACAGGTTTATCGCCATATACGTACGAAGGCGCAGAATTTGCCGAAGAACCGTTTAAAACGTCTGAAGAATAACTGTCGGTATATGACTCGGTATTCTTTTTAGAATCTCCGCTTCTGAAACTCTTTATGTAATCGTCGTCGTTATGGACAGGATGATTAAAATACGAATTGTCGTTATAAATCATATTCCTGCGATAACTCTCAGCGGCAAACTCCCCGTTCTGGAAAAGAATTTTTCGCCCGAGATTTTTCTGGGAAAATTTGTCGTCATCTTCGCTCTTCTCACCATTACCCTCAGCGCGAGAAGGCGCAGATGCCTCAATAGTGTTTTTCGCCTTTACGTTAGTTACTATTTCGTAATCATCGTTAACCGAATAGAGTTTATCATAAACTTCCTTTTGGGGTTGCGGATTATCCTTATTTTCTGCTTCGCTTGATTTTCTTTCAGGCTTAGAACCAGCCTTTTCAATTACCTTACCGAAATAAATGTTGCGTATAAACATAAAGGTCAATACCAAGAAAAGGACTGAAATTGCCGAGAATACAACGTACGTACCCACAGGCGTCAAAAGCTGAGCAACGGGATAGACTATTAAACCGGAAATCACTCCGCCAAGCGTATAACCGGAGTATCCGTTTGACGCATTGAAATAACATTCACGGATATAGTTTTTAAAGCTTAATGAAAGAAAACCGTTTGTAGAAACAGTATGAAAAAGCAAAAACAAAAAGAATACCGTGGCTGAAATAGACAAAATGCATCTTGCCTTTAACTTAATTTTCTTTTCAAAGGCAAGCCATACGCCGAGATAGGCAAGCATAGCTACTATAAAATAACTGCCATAGCCAAAAGTACCGTACATAAAAGTACATACGGCACTGCCAACACCCAAAAAAATAACCTTATTGGAAAGCAACATAATAAAGACTAAAACGCAAAACAGTAATAGCGTTATGCCAAAAGTCTCTTTTGTAAGAATAGACAGACTTTTATCGCTTTTGTTCTTCTTTTTCAAGGTTAAACTCCGTTCATTTTAATTTACTAACCATTATTATACCATAGGTATAATAAAAAAACAAGGATAATTTATTACAAAAAATCAAAAACGCACCTGCTTTATACAGATGCGCAATTGATTTGATTATATCGTTTAATTTTTAAATTATAATTTGGATTTACCCTCTTCGGCTTCAATGATATTATCGTTGTTCCAAGAATACATAGAACGGATTTCTTTGCCGACAGCTTCAAGCTGATGCGAAGCCTCTAACTCTCTCGTAGCGTTGAAGTGCGCTCTGCCGTTGTTGTTTTCAGCAATCCACTTAGAAGCAAAAGTACCGTCCTGAATCTCTGCAAGAACCTTCTTCATTTCCTTCTTAGTTTCTTCCGTTACAAGGCGTTTACCCGTTTCGTAATCACCGAACTCAGCCGTATCGGAAACGGAATATCTCATAAGCGAGAAACCGCCTTTATAGATAAGGTCAACTATAAGCTTCATTTCGTGAATACATTCAAAGTATGCATTCTTAGGGTCATAACCTGCTTCGACAAGAGTTTCAAAGCCGGCTTTCATCAAAGCGGTAACGCCACCGCACAAAACAGCCTGTTCACCGAAAAGGTCGGTTTCGGTTTCGCATTTGAAAGTAGTTTCAAGTACGCCTGCCCTTGCTCCGCCGATTCCTGCGGCATATGCCAAAGCAACGTCGAGCGCCTTACCCGTATAGTCCTGATGAATAGCAACAAGACAGGGAACGCCCTTACCTTCCTGATATTCCGAACGAACGGTATGACCGGGACCCTTGGGTGCAATCATAAACACGTCAACGTTTGCAGGAGGTACGATTTGTTTAAAGTGAATGTTAAAGCCGTGTGCAAATGCAAGTGCGGCACCCTCTTTAAGGTTCTTTTCAATGCTCTCTTTATAAACCTTTGCCTGTCTTTCGTCGTTAATAAGTATCATTACAACGTCGGCTTTCTTAGTAGCCTCTGCAACGTTATAAACTTCAAAACCGGCGGCAACAGCCTTAGGCCAAGATTTACCACCCTCGTGAAGACCTATAATTACTTTTACTCCGCTTTCACGCAAATTGAGTGCGTGTGCATGTCCCTGACTACCGTAACCGATTATTGCAACCGTCTTGCCCTTCAAAACGTTTACGTCACAGTCCGATGCATAATATATTTTAGACATTTAAATTTCCTCCGCTTTTTTAAATCTCAATTATTATATTACCAATATTTTTTTTAGTCAAGCGATATTGAAAATTTATAAAAATTTTGCACAAAAAATTGCATATCGTTATAAAATATTGTATAATTGATTAAAATTAAAAAAGGTTTTTGAATATTTATGAATAATTACATAAGAAGTTTTAATATTTTAAGAGGACTTGAAAACAACCCCGTTATAAATTCGCTCTGTAACTTTTATACGGACAACACGTTAAACTCAAGATACGATTTTTTAAACGCCGTCTATTCAGCAGATGCACAGGACGGCATAGTTTCTTATATTCAAAATTGCATACTCTACGACGTCAACGTCTTTTCGGAAAACTGTGCCAAATCGGGCAACGTATCCGAACGGCTTAAAAAGGCGTTTTGTTACGACCTTGCAAAGATTAAAAGCCTTATCGATACGACGGCTTCGTTTAGTGAACTCGGCGTCGGTGATACTCTGCCTCAATTTGTAGGAACAACAGAAGAAGTTGCTGATAACCTTGCCGATTTTTATTATAAAAACGGATGCGGTAAGTTTGCAAAATATTCGGCATTCATCTACCGCAACGGCGATTTAGTTCCTGTTAAAAGCGTAGCAACTAAACGGCTTGACGAACTTAAAAACTACCAAACCGAAAAGACAGCCGTAATAAATAACGTTAAAGATTTTATAAATGATTTACCATTTTCAAATATGCTTTTATATGGGGACAGGGGTACCGGAAAATCCTCTACCGTTCACGCTGTGCTTAACGAATTTTCAAGTTTAGGTTTAAGGCTTATTGAGCTTAACAAAGCAGACCTTGAACATATCACCGAAATTAGGGAAGCGGTGGCTTTGCAACCTTTAAAATTTATAATCTTTATTGACGATTTGTCCTTTGAAGGAAACGACAAGAGCATTTCTGCACTTAAAGCGTCGCTTGAAGGTACAATTTTAGGAAGCACAAACACAATGATTGTAGCAACTTCCAACAGAAGGCATATCGTTAACGAAAGTTTTTCCGACAGACAAAACTCCGTTCACCCCTCCGACCTTGCCGAAGAACAGCTTTCGCTTTCAGACAGATTCGGTCTTACCGTAATTTTCTCTTCAACCGATAAGGTAGCTTATTTATCCATTGTAAATCAGCTTGCAGAGGACAAAAAATTGCAGACCCCCAAAGAGAATTTAGATATGTTGGCTGAACGTTGGGCTATTGTAAAAGGCGGACGCTCGCCCAGAAGAGCAGAGCAATTTATAAATTTAGCTTACTCCTGTGAAAAATCAGGCAGAGATATAGAATTTTAAATACAGTCATTCAATTAAATTCAGAGCTATGTCGTAAATATCTCCCGCCCCTAAAATCAATATGACGTCGCCTTCGCGTACGTATCTTGTAAACTGTAAGATATCTTCGGGACAATCAGCATATTTAGCGTGTTTAATTGAACTCGATAACCTTAGCGCGCTACCGGCATCGTCATAATACTCCCTTGCGGCATAAGTCTTATATACGAGCAGTTTTTTTACGGGAGATAGGACTGAAACGAACTGTTTGAACATACACTTCGTTCGGCTATAGGTATGCGGTTGGAATACTACGTATAATTCACCCTCCGTAACCAACCTCGCCGTCTTTAACGTTGCTTTAATTTCGTTAGGGTGATGGGCATAATCTGCTATGCAGACCGCACCGTTAATACTTCCTATTTTTTCAAACCTGCGTTTAACTCCGCAAAACCTTTTAAGCCCTTCAACCGTTGTTTTAAAATCTATACCGTATAACCTTGACGCCGATATGGTCGCCAAGGCATTCAATACGTTATGCTTACCGTATGCGTTTAAACATACTTTGCCTAACTCCTTTCCCCTTTCATATGCAATAAAGGAGTACTTACCCAAGCTTTGACGGATATTCTTCGCATAAAAAGTTGCCCTGTCGTCAAAACCGAAAGTAACGCTCTCACCGCTCTTTCCGTCGCCGTATAATCTAATAACGTTATTTGAATTTTTTACAAAGCTTTCGTAAGCCTGTTTAAGTTCCTCCTCTGTATTATAGCAATCGGGGTGGTCGGGGTCGCTGGTTAATATTATGCCGACGTCGGGCGATAGTTTTAAAAAATTACGCTTGTATTCACAAGCTTCGGTTATAAATACGTCATTCCCTTTAACGTAAGCGTTAGAATAAATTAAATCGTTACCGCCCATATGAAGCGTAAAGTCATATTTTGCAAAATCAAAAACATGGGCAAGCATTGCAGTACACGTAGTCTTACCGTGACACCCTGCAACAGCTAAAACACTCTTATAGTTTTTACTTAAACTCCCAAGAAGTTCTGCTCGCGAAACAATTTTTTTTCCAAGCATTTCAGCTTCAATCAATAATCTGTTGTTTGCTGAAATGGCATCCGTATAGACAATACAGTCGTAACATTCGATATTAACGTTAATATCATACGATACGTCTATCCCCAAAGCAGTCAAACTCAAAGTATATTCACTCCTGCATCTGTCGTAACCCGCCACACGCTTACCGTTAAAATGCAATATTTTTGCAATTGCACTCATACTCACACCGCCTATCCCTATAAAAAAGAAACTTTTTGACTGCATTATTTCGCTCATATACATATTAAATTTTATTTTGAATAATTAAGAATTAGCACATTTTATTTATTATTTTAATAAAAAAAGCAATCATATGGCGATATTTGTCCGCAATATTTAAAACTTTAATCGAACAAAAAGATACGGCAACCGTTGCTGATATGCACGGTTGCCGTTATTCAATATTATCTATTTTGATATCTTAAAGGGTTAGTCGTTACCGTTTTTCTTAGAAAAACGATGTAAAAGCCTTGCGAATTTAGGAACAGATTTGTCTGAAGGTCTGTCAATAGTATCATCAAAATCGTCATTATCAACAGTTTGAGTTGCCTGTACAGGCTGAGTAGGCTGTATAGGCTGTTGCATACGCTGTTGAGGATAATAGGGTTCGTTAACTGACATTCTTCCGCCTATTCCGCTATTTTGCTGAGAATTGGAATAGAAACCCTGATGCTCTTCAACCGCAGGAGTATTGTTATTGCCATATCCGGGGAAGCCTGTTGCTATTACGGTAATTTCTACTTCGTCTTTAACGTTAGGGTCAATTCTTGCGCCAAAGATTATGTTTGCAGAGGCGTCAACCACACTCTTAACAAGCTCTGCCGCGTCGGCAACCTCGGAGAAGGTTAAATCCTCACCGCCGACAACGTTTAAAATTACGCCCTTAGAACCTTCAATAGTCGTATCGAGAAGAGGTGAATTAACGGCAAGGCGGACAGCCTCTATAATTCTGTTATCGCCCTTAGCTACACCTATTCCGAGGTGGGCAATGCCCTTATCCTTTAAGATAGTTTTAACGTCTGCAAAGTCAAGATTGATAAGCGAAGGATTAACTATAAGTTCTGCAAGACCTTTAATACCCTGCTTTAATATTTCGTCGGCAACCCTTAACGCATCTTTCATCGGCGTATTTTTATCGATTACCGTTCTAATCTTATCGTTGGGAATTACAATGAGAGTGTCAACGTATTTTTTAAGACCCTCCAACCCCTTTAAGGTGTTGTCCATTCTCTTCTTGCCTTCAAATGCAAAGGGTTCTGTAACGACTGCAACGGTAAGAATTTTCATATCCCTTGCAATTTTAGCAATTACGGGAGCCGCACCCGTACCCGTACCACCGCCCATACCTGCGGTAATAAACAAAAGGTCCGTACCCTTAATTACGTCGTTTAAAATATCTTTACTCTCTTCCGCCGCGGCCCTGCCGACTTCGGGGTCTGCGCCAGCACCGAGACCTTTGGTGAGTTGCCTGCCTATCTGTATCTTATTCTCGCATACAGAATGAGCAAGAATCTGCGAATCGGTATTTACTACAACGTATTCAGCACAGTCGATGCCTGCTTCTATCATACGGTTTACAGCGTTGTTTCCCGCACCGCCTACGCCTATTACTTTTATTCTTGCTCTACCCGAAATATCGGTACTGATAACCTGGTCGTTAAACATAAATTTCCTCCAAAAATGTAGAAATCACTTCAATTCACTGTCGTTTAAAGCAGATGATAAAAGACTGAACAAAGACGAATACGTCGGCTTATCGTAGTAGGGAACGGGCGGAGCCACAACCTCTAAAGGCGCAACCAAACGCGACGACATATGTTCGTTAGCCCCCCTGATAATACCTAAGCCTTCACCCGTAATCATAATAGGTAAACCGTTTAAATCCTTTTCTTTAAACGACTGCCTACACGCCTCTATCGTTTCGCAAATTCCGTCTAGTCCTTCTTTTATACACTCTTTCAAATGTGAAGAACGCAAGCTGTACAGCTTTCCGTCCGAATTTACTTCTATAACAGTTGAACTCAATTCCCTCGAATTGAGGTTGATTTTCTTAATAAAACACATCGCCACGTCATACGGCAAATCGAATACTTCCATTAAAAGAAGAGCCATATGCCCAACGCCGATTGAAAACGCTTCGCTAAAAGCAACGCCCTTACCGCAAGCTACGCTGAAAGTTGACGAAATATATCCAAAGTCGAAAAGAATGGAATAACAGTTCCTCTTATCGTTAGGGATAAGATATTCAGTCTCGGCCTGATTCTGAGCTAACCAACAAAATTCCTTTATCCCCTTAAAATCGGAGAGAATGTTTTTGACTGCCTTTATAAATCCCGTTTTACAGGCGTAAAAGCAAAGCCTTGCGCGTAAACTGTCGCTAACTGCTCCCAAAGGATTTATAAGCTTACGTTTATCAGACAGACAGTAATAAAGCGAACCGCAACCTATGATTTCGTAACCGTCAGTATTTTCCGGAACAGACGCGCGTTTAATTTCTTCAATTTGCCTTTTCGTGATTTTTCGTGACGAATTGTATGAAATAACCTTATCGGTTTGGTAAACGGTTGTAAATTCACAAGGAACGCTTACGTATAATTTTTTAAGCTTTCCACCGCAAGACGAATTGAGATTTTCCGTCGCAGAGTATAATGCGGAAGTAAAATCTTTCTTGTCAAGCATCTTACCTTCGGCATAACCTTCGTATGGATGCGAATATTTACTTTTAATGATAAAGGTATTGTTAACTCCCTTTTCGGCAATAACCGCCGAAATCTCGTCGGAGCGAATATTCAATACCGCTACGCTTCCGTTACGCAATTTTTAATCCCCGTGCGCCTGCAAAAGCACCGTAAAAACACTTTAAATAAATTATATAATAGTGTAAGATAAATGTCAACCTTATCAAATAAAAAAATGCGGTTCCGTTTATATTAGAACCGCATAAATTATTGATTATTATATTTAATAGTTCATATAATTGGCGATAAGCTCTCCGCTTACAGAAGAATACATTACGGCTATCATTCCGCTAAGCTTTTGCGTCTCGGATAGAGTTTCGTAAAACGAGCAAGCCTTTTTAACCATCTTCTTATCGACCTCTACCAACTTTTCCGAGTTGCGTGGATAGAACCTTATGCTTAACCCTGAACGGAGATAGAAAGTCATATTCTTTACAGAAATCTTTTCAACTAATCTTAATACGCTCCCGAAGC
Source organism: Candidatus Coproplasma sp. (assembly GCA_051884115.1). GTDB lineage: Bacteria > Bacillota > Clostridia > Christensenellales > Borkfalkiaceae > Coproplasma. The sequence goes on from JBJEVA010000101.1 coordinate 21,920, forward strand.
TCTCTCCCTCCCCGAAGCATTCATCGAAATAAGTACAAATCGTAGCTACGCTATTTAAAGACGTGCCGTTTAAATTTTCAACAAGAATAAGAGGACTGCCGTCCGTACCAAGCGGAACCCCCGACGCAGTCGCCACAGATTGAATTAAATCGCCCTTTTCGTCATAGACCTTATAACTTTCCGAGCCTTCGTTCTGCACGGCAAACCTTTTAATTCTCTGTCTTAAATATACGTTAACCGTACAGGGAAACACTTTTTCGTATCTGTCAACCGCAATCACCGACTTATCGGAAACTTTAGATAAAACGTCGTTTCCGTCGATAAATAAAATACCCGACCCCTTAAGTTTATTAAGATTGGATTTCGTTTCGGCATATTGGTCAACGTAATAGTTCTCGCCGTAGTATTCATAGCTAACGTTAACGTTGCGCACCGACAACACAATGCCCGTGCCTATAACCAAAGCTATTAAGAATAATATGGCTAAACCTATCGCCATAATCTTGTTAACGTACTTCATTAGTTTATAACTCTTTTTCTAACAGACGTAGCGGACCACGTCGCCCCCTAACGCCCTAAGTTTATATTCAAAATCGGAATACCCCCTGTCAATATGGGATATATCCAATATTTCACTACGACCTTCAGCGGCGAGAGACGCAACCACTAATGCGGCACCGCCACGCAAATCGTGCGCAACCACTTCCGCTCCCCTCAATTTATCGACACCGCGAATAAATGCGTTGCGCCCCATAACAGTGACGTCTGCACCCATCTTTTTGAGTTCGGGAACGTATTTAAACCGTGTTTCAAATAAATTTTCCGTTACTATCGTATGTCCTTTGCTTACGCAACATAACGCAGTCATCTGCGCCTGCAAGTCGGTGGGAAAACCGGGGTAAGGCTGTGTTTCTATATGTTTTACTGAAAAAAGACGCCTTTCGCTTTTCAAATATATTTTATCATCTTTTATCCTTATTTTGCAACCGTTTTCACGCAATTTATGTAAAAGCGAACTAAGCAATTCGGCATTTACGCCGTTAAGCTGAATTTCACCGCCACACATAGCGCCTGCAATTAAAAAAGTACCCGCCTCTATCCTATCGCAAACGGGTCTGAACGTACAACCTTTAAGTTCTTTTACTCCGTTTATTATAATCGTTCCGCTCCCGGCGCCCGAAACGTCGGCCCCGATTTTATTTAAAAACCTCTGCAAATCTTCTATTTCAGGCTCTCTTGCAGAATTCTTAATTACAGTTGTTCCCTCTGCCTTTACCGAGGCAAGCATTATATTTTCCGTTGCGCCTACGCTCGGACAATCGAGCATAATTTCGTTGCCGATTAAATTATCGCATTCACAAATAATATAGCCGTTGGATTCGTTTATTTTAACCCCAAGCCTTTTTAATCCCGCAAGGTGAATATCTACGGGGCGCAGTCCTATATCGCACCCGCCGGGGTAGGCTATTTTAGCCTTGCGGAAACGCGTAATTACCGAGCCGAGCAGAAACACTGACGAACGCAATTCCCTTGCAAGATAGCTTGGAATCTCGCAACAATCCGCCTTCGACGCATCGATATGCAAATCCTTTCCCGAATACTCGGCGCGACACCCTAAACATTCGAGAATCTTAACCATATTGCTTACGTCGGTAATCGAAGGAACGTCACGAATAGTTATCTTTCCGTCGGTCAAAACGGTTGCCGCCAAAATGGGAAGTACAGAATTTTTTGCCGTCTGAATATTGACAGAGCCATAAAGAGGACTACCGCCGTTGACTATGTACTTATCCATAATAACTCCTGTATGTAAATAATAAATGGGGCAACCGCCACGGCTGTTTACGCCCGAGCCCTTGCGATTGCCCTAATTTATAATATGATAGTTTTTTACGCTGTGTTAATCTGCTCTTGAAACCGAATACAACACCCCCATCGACGCCATAGTGATAATCAGCGAAGTATTTCCGCTACTTATAAGCGGAAGGGGCAAACCCGTAGGCGGAATGGCTCCGCTTACCACAAGCGCATTGATTATAACCTGTATTCCATACACAAGCGTTATTCCGGCGGAAAGCAAAAAACCAAACCTGCTTTTGCATTTTGAAGCAATTTTTATACCCCTATATACTATAAATATACAGACGGCAAAGAAGATTGCAACGCCAAAGAAACCCAACTCTTCACCCATAACCGACAGTATAAAATCGCTTTCCGCAAAGGGTAAAAATCGGTATTTTTGCGTTGAATTGAAAAGACCCACGCCGAAAAATCCGCCGTTACCTAAAGCATATAGAGACTGTATAAGCTGATACCCTTCGTCCTTTGGCGAAGCCCACGGGTCGATAAACGCGCTAAGCCTTTGCAATCTGTAAGGTTCTAAGACTATAAGCACGGGAACGGCAACTATGACGGGTATAAAGACAAGAGCAAAGGTTTTAAGATTTGTTCCGCTTAAAAAAACCATCGCAAGCATCAATATGCCTATGCACATGGTAATAGACATATTAGGCTCGACAATTATCAGAACGCAAAAACATACGCCCACCGCAAGAACGGGCAGAATACCGCGAAAAGTTCTCACCTTTTCGTAATTCTTTGAAAAGTGAGCAGAAGCAAAAATAACAAACGCATATTTTGCAATTTCCGACGGCTGTATGGTAAACGAACCGAACCCTATCCACCTTGTTGCACCGTAATTGCTTACCCCCACACCCGGCACAAACACCAAGACAAGCAAAATAACGGCTATTATAATAGACGGGTATTTTAATTTAATAAGCTTTTCGTAGTCAAAAAACTGTACTCCGAAAAAGGCTACCGCACCGAACACTACGCCGATAAGCTGTTTTTTCACGAAATACATTTTATCGCCATACTGTACTTCACCGACGTAGGAGCTTGCGGAATAAATCATTACGCAACCGAACACCGCAAGCGCGAAAACGCATATTAAAAGCGGGATATCTCCCGCCCTTTTCTTTTTACGTAAGATACGCAGTTTTTTACTCATTTTTTTAAATCTGTTACAAAACGCGTGAAGGCTTCTCCCCTTTCCTCATAGCCTGAAAACTCGTCGAAACTTGCACTTGCAGGGCTAAGCAAAACACTTTGACCAGGTTTTGATATATAGGCGGAAAGCCTTAAAGCCGTATTAAAATTACAGCAAAGCGAAAACGAAAAGAAACCGCAACTTACCGCAGAGTTCATCATTTTCATTCTGTTTTCCCCATAAATTATTGCGTGAATAACCTTACTATCCGCCAAAGCCGAAAACAGCGGTCCGTAATCGTACCCTTTATCTTTACCGCCAAGCAGTAACACCGTATCGCGTGAAGCGCTTTGAATTGCTTTTAAGGTAGCGTCAACGTTGGTCCCCTTGCTGTCGTCTATGTACGTAACGCCGTCAACCTCGTCTATGAGTTGAATACGGTGCTTAACACCTTTAAAAGCACACAACGCCTCAACGGTTTTTGCCTTATCAAGCCCCATTACGGCAGAAACGGCAATAGTAGCCAAAGCATTGTAAATGTTGTGCAGACCGCTAACCGCCATTCTTTCAATGCCGAAGTACGCATCACCTTTATAGTAAAGCGTCCCCCCGTCAACGTATGCCCCGTCAACCTTTCCGAGAGCAGAAAACCAAATAACCTTTGCTCTCGTTTGATTTGCAAATTCACGCACTCTTTCGTCGTCGTAATTTAATACCGCATATTCGCTTTCACGAAGGTTACGCACAAGCTTGCTTTTAAGGAAAATATAATTTTCCATATTGTAATGTCGGTTTAAGTGGTCCTCCGTGATATTTGTCACCACCGAAACGTGCGCCCTCAGCGAAAACAGAGTTTCGAGCTGGAAGGAAGATATTTCTATCAAAGCATAATCGTCAAAGCCGAGGTTTTCCGTTACGTTTATTAAAGGCGTACCGTAGTTACCGCAGGGAACGCAATTTTTACCGCAAGATTTAAACACCTCGTCAAGCATAGCTATCGTAGTAGTTTTACCGTTTGTCCCCGTTACGGCAACGGCGGAAGCCCTTAAATATAAAGCCCCTAACTCTTCCTCTCCGATTATTGCTTTACCGGCTTTTCTGAAAGCGACGGGAATGGGATTATCGATGGGTATTCCCGGGCTTAAAACAAGCACGTCGCAAAATGTTATAGCTTCGTTAAGCTTTTCTGCACTTATACCTATCGCACCTGATTTTTGCAGTTTTTCGAGAGTATCTTTGGTTTTACCGCTTAAATTGTCGTCATATACATAGACCTTAGCTCCACGCCTTAAAAGAAAATTTACACACCCTTCCCCCGAACGTGAAAGCCCTGCCACCAAAAACTTCTGATTGCCGAAATACATACCGCCTCACATAAATATAATTAAAACGCAACCGACTATCGCCGTAACAAGCGCATAGATATAGGAAATCTTACACTCCGTATAACCCTTCATCTGAAAGTGATGATGCAAGGGAGCCATTAAAAATACCCTTTTGCCTGTCCTTTTATAATATATTACCTGTACTATCACGGATATTCCCGAAAAGACAAATGTTATTCCCAATAACGGCATATAAAGCGAATTGCCCGAAAACACTGTTACACAGGCAATTAGCCCGCCCAACGCCAACGAACCCGTATCCCCCATAAAAATACTCGCCTTGTTTGTATTAAAAACCAAAAAGGCAGATAACGCACCAACGCCAATAAAGCATAGCTTGGACGAGGTTATGCCTGAAAGTGCAGTAATAATACCCATTACGGCAAGGTAGGCAATACTTGTCCCTCCGGCAAGACCATCTAACCCGTCTGTTAAGTTAACGCAATTTACGCAGGCGACGAAAATGAAAACAACGAGCGGAATAATTCCCCAGCTTATATCTACAGAAAACCCACCGCCAAAAGGTATATTAAGTTTTGTTATGCCGTTCAAGTAGCAATAAACAGCCGAAATTACGGCAATAGCCGTCTGAAACAGTATTTTTTGATAAGGTTTAAGACCTTCGTTATGCTTATGATATATCTTTAAAAAATCATCTAAAAACCCGACAAACATAAAACCGACCATAGTTATAAGCGTAAGATTGAGCGTTCGGTCGGAAAACCTATAATAAATTACCGCCACGATGACCGTTGCGGTAATAAACGCAAGTCCGCCCATAGTGGGCGTACCGCTCTTTTGTCTATGTTCTTTTACGTATCCGAGAATATATTGTCCTGCTTTAAGCCTTTTTAGAAGTGGCATAAGACAAACCGTCAGCAAAAAGGAAAGAGCAAAACCGCATAGTGTGAGTATAAAATAGATTTTCATTTTTATATCAGCTTATCAATTTTTTTATTACACTATTGTCATTATAGCTGTGTTTAATACCCATAATCTCCTGATAGTTTTCTCCGCCCTTGCCTGCCACAAGTAAAATATCGTCTTTACTTATTAGATTGAGCGCATATTCTATCGCCATCTCCCTGTCGGTAATGGCTACGTACTGGCCACCGCCTTTACGCACCCCCGTTTCAATCTGAGAAATGATTGTATAAGGGTCCTCGTATCTGGGATTATCGGAAGTAATGATTACAAAATCGGCAATCTTAGAAGCTATTTCACCCATAATAGGGCGTTTAGATTTATCCCTGTCTCCCCCACAGCCGAATACGCAATACAGGTTGCCTTGACACAGCTTTTTTAATGCGGTAAGCGATTGATTAAGTCCGTCGGGCGTATGCGCAAAATCGACAAACACCTTCCCCCCGTTATATTCGGCAACGGCTTCAAGCCTACCGGAAACGCTTTTCAACTCCGCCAAACCTTGGGCAATCACCTCCGTTGAAACGCCGAGAGCCTTTGCGCACGACGCCGAGGCAAGGGCATTGTAAATATTATGTCTTGCAGGCATATTAAGCCTTATATCATACAGCTCGTCGGAAAGGTTTATTACGAAAGTACTGCCGTGTATGTCTTCGGCAATATCTACCGCGAATGTGTCCGCAGGATTTTCAAGCCCGTAGCTTATACAGTTTTTTACCTTATGTAAAAGCTTTATACCTAACTCGTCGTCCGAGTTGACTATGGCTTTTAAACACCTACCGTCCTCGAACAGTTTTTGTTTACAAGCTGAATACGAACGCATATCTTTAAAAAAATCAAGGTGGTCCTGAGTACAGTTTGTAAATATTCCCGCCTCAAACTTTAACCCCTTTATTTTGTCGAAATATAAGGCGTGCGCCGATACCTCCATAAACACGTACTCTATCCCCTTTGCAACCATATCGGCTAACACTGCGTGAAGAAAAACAGGGTCGGGCGTCGTTAACTCAGGCGCTATAAATATATCGCCGTATGATATGCCCAAAGTGCCTATTATGCCCGTTTTATTTCCGTTTTTGTCGAATATACTCTTCAACATATAAGTAGTAGTTGTTTTTCCGTTTGTACCCGTAACCGCAATAAGCTTTAATTTTTTGTCGGCATAGCCGTAAAATGCCCTTGCTAATGCCGTTACAGCGTCTCTTCCGTTCGGCACAATAGCATAAGGAACGACGATATTAGTACAGTTTTCACACACCACAGCAACTGCTCCGTTTTTAACGGCATTAACTATCTGCGTGTTGGCATCGAAATGAAGCCCTTTATAAGCTATGAATAAATCACCCTTATTTATATTTTCGGCATCGGTAGAAATTCCCGTAATTTCAACTTGCGTATCCCCTGAAATTTTTTCGCATTGTACGTCGAATAACAAGTCCTTAAATTTCATATTTACCTCACTCAAACGGTTGTATGTTTTTAATTTTTATAATATCTTCAAATATCTCTTTTGCGACGGGGGTGGCTACCGCACTGCCGTAATACGTCCCCTGCGGTTCGTCAATTATAATGAGTGCAAGATAGGAAGGATTATCCGACGGAAAGAACCCGACAAACGATGAAACGTATTTACCAGAAGCGATATGTCCGTCCTCGTATTTTTGCGCCGTACCCGTCTTACCGCCAACCTTATATCCTTCTATGTAGGCACGCTTTCCGCTACCTTCCTTAACTACGCCTTCAAGCATTTGGGCAAGAATTGAAGAAGCTTTATCGCTAATTACTTTCTGTTTAAGCACCGAAACGTATTCTTGCTCCCCTCCGCCGTTTGACGAAATAACCGATTTTAAAATATGCGGAACGTAATAATTACCGCCGTTTACAGCACACGCAGAAGCGCACGCAAGCTGAATACCCGTTACTGCGATTGTCTGCCCGAATCCTATTCTTGCAAGGTCGCAATCCCTTACAAGCGACTGCGGTACGAGCATACCCAAAGCCTCTCCTCCGTAATCTATGCCCGTAACGTTACCGAACCCGAATGCCGAAAGATAATCGTAAAACTTTTCTTTGCCCAAAGAAAGCGCAATATCCGTAAAACAGGGATTGCAACTGTTATTTAAGGCTTCGGCTAACGTCTGGTTAGAATGTTTTCCGTTAGCATGGTCCGACCAACATTTAATAGTCGTACCGTCAACCGTCCTTGTACGACTGCCGTTAAAGACGTACGTAGGCGAAAAGGCATTTTTATTACCTTTAACGTATTCTTCAAGGTTAATACCTGCTGTAACTATTTTAAAGGTTGACCCGGGCTCGTATATGTCGCTCACAACGCAGTTGCGTGAAAGCTCGTTTAACTTATCGGTATCATCTCTCGGGACGTCGTTCAAATCGTACGAAGGGTAATTAACCATTGCAAGTATTCCGAAGTCGCGGGGGTCGATTACCAAACACGAAACCCTTTTAGCACCCGAAGAATTGTATGCTGAACGCATAGCTTGCTCTGCCGAGAGCTGAATATCCATATCGATAGTCAGTTTTATTCCGTCGCCTGCAACCGCTTCTTTATATACAATTTGAGTATTCGCAGTTTCCGCGCCTACTATATCGGTTGTGTATGCAATTTCACCGTTAACTCCGCAAAGAATACTCTCGTAATATTTTTCCACTCCCGCAAGTCCCGAACCGTCCGAAGCAGTAAAACCCAATACCTGACAGAGGGCGTCGTCATACCCATAGACCCTTGTATTATCACGCGAATAATAGACGCCGGCAAGGTCTAAAGCAACGATTTTTTCCACCGTTTGCTTATCCACCTGTCTTGCAACCGTAATTTCGGAAGACTTCTTTTGAGTTATTTTTTCAAGAATTTCATTGGGGTCTTTATTTATAACCGAGCTTAAAGCTATTGCACATTTTTCTGCATTTGTAACGGCATTTGGCCTTACAAATATACAATAAGTCGATTTATTTGAAACGATTAAAGTACCGTTTCTATCATAAATTTCTCCCCTTTGCGCAACCACGGGAATTTCCCTGTTCCATTGGTCGCAAGCTCGGTAAACCAATTCGTTACCCCATACCACTTGCACGTAGAAGAACCGCGCTAAAATTAAGCAAAAAATAAAGGCTATTGCCAGAATTACTGACAATAACCTCTTTTGTAAAACAGTTACCGAAAAACCTTGTTCTTTAATTTTTAATAACCTCGAAAAAATTTAATATTTAAATATACAAGATGCTACGTCATGCACACTTTCGCTGACGCCTGCGTATGCTCCCCTTAAAGTAATCATATCGTTTTTAACAAAGTTAAACATATCGCTTTTAACGCCTAAGATTTCTTCGCTAATGGCATTTAATTCTGCATTGAGATTAGCGATATCTGCATTAAGATTAGCTATAACGGTGGAGTTTATTATTATAAGCACTATTAAAGATACTATTGTTGCCAATACGCAAACCATAGCAATCTTCTGACCCTTTGTCAAAGAAAATCTGCCCGTTTCGTTCTTAACCTCTTCCGTTTCCTTTACGTTAGAAGCGATAGTCCTGTACTGTATAGTAGTAGCCGTAGGGCGTAAGTCTTCGTTTTCCTCCTCGTCCGAAGCATAATCTGCAATGGACATCTGCTTAGCTTCCGCCATTCTGCTGTTAACAGGGCTTTCCGCACGGAAAATATCAGAGTCAACCCTTGCGTTCTGAACAAGATAAGGGCGTTCCTTTACGGTAGCAGACGCTTTAACGCTCTGTACCGACTTTGTTTCCTGAACGAACACGTCGTCAACACTGTTATTGGGGTTAATAAGCCTTGCATAGTTTTCTCTTATGCGTGCGTTATGTTCCTCTTCCGCTTCGTATTCCGAACGATTGGGAACAAGATTAGACATTCTTTCTTTATCCGATTGGGCTGAACGTCTTTCTAATACTGATATATCGACTGCCATTTTCCACTCCTTATCTTAACCGTTACAAAACTATTCTTTCAGCAACCCTGAGCTTAGCGCACTTTGAACGGGAATTTAACGCCATCTCTTTAACTGTTGCCACGGTAGGTTTTTTTGTTATTATTTCAATTTCTTTTTTCTTTCCGCATACGCAAACGGGTAATCTCTTATCGCATATGCAGTCGAGTTCTAAATTATTAAACGCCCTTTTGACAATTCTGTCTTCAAGCGAATGGAAGGTAAGAATAGCTATTCTGCCACCTACCTTCAATCTTCTTGTCAAACCGACCACGCAATCGTATAAGCCGTCAAGCTCTCCGTTTACGGCAATTCTTATCGCCTGAAAACTCTTCCTTGCCACAGGTCCGTTCTGACTGAATTTCTTAGGTATGCTTCTTTCTATTATCTCAACAAACTGACCACAGGTTTTTAAAGGGGTTTTCTCCCTCTCTTTAACTACGTTTGACGCTATCTTAGAAGCAAATCTTTCCTCGCCGTAGTCGTCTAATATTCTTGTCAGTTGTTCTTGCGTATATTCGTTTAAAATTATTTCAGCCGTTAAATGCGAACGCCTATCCATTCTCATATCGAGAGGAGCTTCGGCTTTCATATAAGAAAAACCGCGTTCCGCATTATCGAGCTGATAGCTGGATACTCCGAAATCGAGCAACACTCCGTCCAACCTATCGACGCCTGCTTGATTTAACACTTCGTCGAAGTTTTTATAATCGGACTTATATATTGTAAATCTGCCGTTAAATTCCTTCAATCTGTCGGTAGCCGCCGAGATAGCGTCGTCGTCCTTGTCGGTCGCTATCAGTTTTCCTTCGGGGGAAGTTCTTTTCAATATCTCGTAAGAATGTCCGCCACCGCCTACCGTGCCGTCGAAGTAAATACCGTTGTTTTTAAGATTAAGTCCCTGCATACACTCTTCGAGCATTACAGGTATGTGAGAAAACGTAGCCATAATCAGAAGTCTTGCAATTTTGCGATACCTTCGTCGAAGTTCTCTTCTTCGTTCATAAAGTATTCGTCGTAAACCTTTTTGGACCAGATTTCAATTCTGGTAACTGCACCGCAGATAACCAAATCTTTATCGTCTTTACCGAGCAATGCATGGGCGCGAAGTTCGGGGGGAAGTACTACCCTGCCCTGCGAATCTTCGACAGCGCATACCATCGATTTTGCAATCGACCTTACAATCCTCTGGCTTTCGAGGTCGCTGTATTTAACAGAGCTTAGCTTAACAAGCTGAGCCTCTGCTTCCTCCTTGGAAAGAACGGAAATGCAATGATTTGTGCCTTTACAGAAATAGTATTCGTCGCCAAGCGCCTTTTTGAGCTTAGCAGGAATTCTCATTCTGTTTTTGGCGTCTAACTGGTGACTGTATTCACCTGTTAACATCAACATATCCTTTTCCCCTTCCGTTATTAGCTGTATAAACTATAACACAGAAATTGACCACTGTCAACCACCAAATACAAGTTTTTTGAAATATTTTTAAAAAATTGATAAAAAAGTTGCTCCAAGATAACAAAACTAAACATTTGTTTTGAAAATAATTTTAAATATTTGTGAATTTAAAACAGAATTACCACCATCAAAGGTTATTTTAAACTTTTTAATTGCTTTATGGTCAACAATCCCTAAATGTGGCGAAAAGTGGTTATTCGTCCCTATAATTTTAGCAAAATGGTCGGCAGTAGCCCCCGTTCCGTCAAAAACAGGACAGCGGTAAAAGCTTTCTATCTGCTTTTTTACAAACGAGTAATGGGTACAGCCAAGCACTACCGAATCGGCGCACACGTTTGGCAATAAGCCTTGCGGTAATATAGGCGGTAAATCTAAAATGTTTTTTTCGATATATGACGCCAAATCTTTACAGGCAATCGGATAAATATTATTGCCGTAACGTTCTGCAAGTTTTTTTAACGCTACACTTTTAACAGTTGCTTCGGTCGCTAAAACTACGCATCTTCCGCCGACCTCAACCGCCTGTTTTATTGCCGGTTGTATCCCCACCACCGGGAAGGAGAAATCTGACCTTAAACTCTCTATGCAATTAGCGGTTACGGTATTACAGGCAACAACCAACGCAAGCGGACGGAGGTTTTCAATGCCCTTCAATGCGTTATATGTAAGGCTTAACAGCTCCTCTTTGCTTCTGTTTCCGTACGGCACGTTGGCATTATCTGAAACGTAATAAAAATGAACGGAAGGCGTTCTTTTAGCACACTCGTAGAGCAAATTGAGTCCGCCTATCCCGCTATCGAAAACAACCGCGCATTTACGCGCAAAAGATTTACCCCTTTCCATATTTATATAATTATTATTAAAGGCAAAATAATATTAAAAAAATTACAAAAGGAGTTAAAAAACAGTTTACAACCCCCTTAATTTATGATAAAATTACTTTCGATTTAATAAGTTGAATAGAACCAGAAAGGAGAAATTACCGTGCCTAATATCAAATCTGCTAAAAAGCGTACCTTGATAACCGAGAAGAAAACCGAACAGAATAAGGTTGTTAAATCGCATGTTAAAAACGAGGTAAAGAAATTCCTCGCTGTCGTTGAAAGTGGCGATAAGACTGCCGCAACCGCTCTCTTCCCCGAAGTTTGTTCCGTTATCGACGGTGCTGTTACGAAGGGCGTTTTAAAGAAGAACACCGCTTCCAACAAGAAATCGGGTCTCGCTAAAAAGCTCAACGCTATGGCGTAAATTCGTATATATCAGTTAAAATTGCGCAAACGCATAAAGCGTTTGCGCTTTTTCATTTTATCTTTTATGCTCTCCCACCTCTCAAATATAATCCCACCTTTTAACTTTAATTAGTCCCGTTCAAATTATTACCCCTCCCCTCAACCCTTAATTTAAAAAATTTCATTAAATTATCATTTTTATATCACTATTTCATTGACATAGAGAAAAAACATATATATAATTTTACACAGTTTATTTTTACTAAACTTTAAGTTTATTTTTGTTAACCGTTTTGTATTTTTAAACTTTTTGTTTAGTTGAGGAAGATTATGGAAGAAATAGGTGCTAAAATAAAACGATTGCGACAACAGTTAAACCTTTCGCAATCCGAACTCGCCGACAGGTGCGAACTGACAAAGGGTTATATATCTCAGCTTGAAAACGATTTAACCTCTCCGTCTATTGCAACCTTAATCGACATATTGTCCGCCCTCGGTACTAATTTGTCTGAATTCTTTAAAAAGGACGACGACAGCCGTATTGTTTTCAGTGAAAACGACTTTATCGAAAAACACGACGACGGAATGATTTTAAAGTGGATTATCCCCAACGCGCAAAAGAACGAGATGGAACCCGTCCTCGTTGAGCTTTTACCGGGAGCTTCCACTTCCGACGACTTCCCCCACGATGGCGAAGAATTCGGATATCTTTTGGAAGGTAAAATCAGCATTACTTTAGGCGATACTAAATACGTATGTAAGAAGGGCGAAAGCTTTTATTACACAGCCAACAAATCGCACAGCATTAAGAATATTGGCAAGAACACCGCTAAATTTATATGGGTTTCCACACCGCCCAACTTTTAAGGAGAGAATAAATGAATACCAATGAAAACATTATAGAGTTGATTGACGTTAAAAAGGAGTTCGACGGAGATACAATTGCCGTCGATAACTTTAACCTTACCGTTAAAAAGGGTGAGTTTGTTACCTTCCTCGGTCCGTCTGGCTGTGGCAAAACTACTACCCTTAGAATGATTGCGGGTTTCGAACTTCCCACTTCGGGAAAAATTCTTTTAAACGGCGAAGACATAAGCAAACTTCCTCCCAACAAAAGACCCGTTAACACCGTATTCCAAAAATACGCCCTCTTCCCCCACCTTAACGTTTATGAAAACATAGCATTCGGACTCCGTCTTAAAAAGATTGAAACAACCGTTAAGGACAAAAAGGGAAACGAACGTATTAAAAAAGTTAAGCTTACAAAGAACGAGATTGATAAAAAGGTTAAAAAAGCCTTAGAAATAGTCGATTTGGAAGGCTTTGAAAAGAGAAGCGTTTCCACCCTTTCAGGCGGACAACAGCAGAGAATTGCAATTGCAAGAGCTATTGTTAACCAACCCGAAATTCTCCTTTTAGACGAACCCCTCGGCGCACTCGATTTAAAGATGCGTAAGGAAATGCAGATAGAGCTTAAAAATATGCACAAGAAGCTTGGCATAACATTTATCTACGTTACCCACGACCAGGAAGAGGCGCTGACGATGTCGGACAAGGTAGTTGTTATTAACGACGGTGAGATTCAGCAAGTCGGCACCCCTACCGAAATCTATAACGAACCCGTAAACACGTTCGTTGCAGACTTCATCGGCGAAAGCAATATCTTTAACGGTACCGTCGTAGGAAAGTTACAGGTTAAATTCTGCGGAGCAACCTTTGCTTGCCTTGACGACTTTGAACTTAACGATATGGTTGACGTCGTAGTTCGTCCCGAAGATATAAAAATCTGTGCGCCTACCGAGGGTCAGCTTAAAGGCAAGGTTATCTCCACCGTATTTAAGGGTGTTCATTACGAAATTACCGTTCAGGTCGGAAAGTTCGAGATTGTCATTCAAAGCACCTCTTGCGCTGAAGTCGGTTCGGTTATCGGTATGAGAATAGAACCCGATGGTATTCACCTTATGCGTAAGGTTTATACGGTCAACAAATACGTCGGAGAGATAACCAAGAACAACACGGTTGAATTCGGCGACGGTGAATTTAACTGCGACGTTACAGCCCTTTACCCCAACTCTCACCTCGACGAGGAGGGTTATCTTATCACTGCTAACGGTGAAAAGATTGATTTGACGGGCGTTGAAGTTGACGTTGAAGTTGACCCCCACGACATAGAGATGAGCGACGATTTGACCGCAGGCGGTGTTGTCGGCAACATTATATCTATGATTTACAAAGGCGACCACTACCGCTATATTGTCAGAACGGAAGAAAACGAAGAAGATTACGTTTTGGCTTGCGATGATTTATGGAATACGGACGATACTGTCAGCCTTATTATTCCTCCTGAAAAAATTAAGCTCAAGCTTATTGTTAAAGCGGAGGAAGAAAACTAAATGAAAAAATTCCGCTTACGCTTTTCGCGCAGTCAGCTCTGTATTCCTTACGCGCTGTTTTTAATACTGTTCGTAATAGCACCGCTGTTGGTTATTGTTTATTATGCATTTACCAACGGTGAAGGCAAAATATCGATTGACAACTTTTTAAACTTCTTTACCAACACTAACACGATAGGAACGCTATTATACAGTATTCTTTTAGCCGTAACAACCACGCTTATCTGTCTTTTAATAGCTTATCCCACCGCCTATATCCTTGCAAGGAGCGGAATAAAAAAGCAGTATATTTTAGTAATGCTTTTCGTTCTGCCTATGTGGATTAACTTTACGTTGAGAATAACGGCGTTAAAGGAAGTTTTAACGGTTTTAGAGGGCAATATTTCACGTTTTCCCTTTTTAAACTCGGTGATAGGTATGTCTTACGACTTCCTGCCGTTTATGATACTTCCGCTTTACACCTGTTTTTTAAAGCTCGACAAAAACCTTATGGAAGCGGCTTCGGACCTTGGAGCTAACAAATTTATAGTCTTTTTAAGGGTTACGCTCCCCCTTTCGCTCCCCGGCATTATTTCGGGAATAACGATGGTATTACTGCCTTCTATGACAAACTACGTCGTTCTCGATATGCTGTATAACAGCACGTATATTATGGGTAGTCTTATAGGCAGTTATTTCAGCGCATACGATTGGCATAACGGCTCTATGATTTCCCTTATTTTGCTTGCAATTATTTTTGTCGTTACGCTTATTACCAACCGCTTCGGCGATAAAGAAGAAAACACAGGGAGGAACTTATTATGAAAAAAGCTTTATATGGCGTTTGGCTTGCACTTGTCCTCCTCATACTCTACGTACCTATTCTAATACTTACCGTTTACAGTTTTACCGACGCATCGATGGTAGGCGGTCATATCGGCGGAATATCATTCGACAACTATATAAATCTATTCAAAAACGAAGATTTAAGGGATATGATTTTCGGCACCGTACTTCTTGCTCTCGGCTCCGCACTAATCGCAACCGTGCTTGCAACTTTAGGTGCAATAGGCGCGTTCTATTCAAGAAAAACGGTTAAAACACTCATTAACACTGCCAATCAAATACCCGTTGTCAATGCAGACGTAGTTACGGGTTTTTCGGTATGCGTATTACTTATAATCTTATTCAGCATAAATAAGGACAGCTACGTCCCCTTAATTATAGGACACGTAGTTCTCTGCGCACCGTTTGTCTATCTTTCGATTATGCCTAAGCTTAAACAACTCGACAACAATTTATACGAAGCAGCCCTCGATTTAGGCGCAACTCCTGCTCAGGCGCTGTTCAAGGTAGTTATTCCCCAGCTTATCCCGGGAATTCTTTCCGGCTTTATGTTGGCGGTAACGCTTTCTCTTGACGATTATTTTATTACCACTTACACCAAACCCTCCACTTTCGACACGATTTCAACTTACGTAGTTAATGCAACCAAGGGTAGTCAGACGGAAATTAAGACGGCGCTCTGGGCATTAAGCACTTTAATCTTCGTAATCGTAGTTGTTTTCGTTGTGGTTATGAACGTGCTTTCAGTAAAACGTAAGGAGAAGAACACTAATGAAAAAGCATATTAAAAAATTGTTTTGCCTGCTTTCTGCATCAGTATTAACGCTTACGCTCCTCCCTCTTACGGCTTGCTCTAAGCAAAAAGAAGAGACGTTGACGCTTAGGGTATCGAATTTGGAAGAATACATCGACCTCGGAGGTTGGGGTAACGATGAACTGATTGACATTGAAAACCCCTACGATACGGAAGCCGAGGGAATATTCGGAAAAAATTCAATGGTTGACGATTTTACCAATTGGTTTAATTCTTCCGATTTCGGTTTTAATATCAAGGTTGAGTACTCCACTTTCGGTACTAACGAAGACTTATACAACAGACTTAAGCTTGGCGACACTTACGATTTGGTCTGCCCCTCAGACTATATGATAATGAAGTTAATTGACGAAGGCAAGGTACAAGAATTTTCAGAAGGATTTTTTGATACCGCCAACCCGAACAATTACTACACAAACTGCGTATCCCCTTATATCACGAATACGCTCTCCGATATAGACCCCGACCCCAACCCTGAACACGTTTTTGATTTAACCAAATACTCTGCCTGCTATATGTGGGGTACAACGGGTATTATTTATAACCCCGACTTAACCGAAGAAGAAGACGTTTCCCGTTGGGATATACTTCTAAATAAGGATTATCAAAGGCAAGTAACAATAAAAGATAACGTAAGGGACGCTTACTTTTCAGCTTTAGCCATTCTCAATTACGAAGAATTGATAACCGACAGCATTACCCCTCAAACGCGTAGCCAATTATTAAACGCGACAGACGAAGAGACAGTAAATTCTGCCGAACAAATTTTAAAGAATATTAAAAACAACGTATATTCGTTTGAAACCGACAGCGGTAAAGCCGATATGATTTCGGGGAAAGTTGTTGCAAATTTCCAGTGGTCGGGCGACGGCGTTTATATTATGGACTTAGCCGATGAGGACGATACAGAGCTTTGGTATTCCGTTCCCGAAGAATGTACAAACCTTTGGTTCGACGGTTGGGTAATGCTTAAAGACGGCATTAACGGCGATACGCGTAAACAGACGGCGGCGGAAGCGTTTATAAACTTCCTCTCCCGTCCCGATAATGCAATCAGGAATATGTACTATATCGGCTACACCTCGGCAATTGCAGGCGATACTGTATTTGAATATCTTGATTGGAACTACGGAATGACCTTTGACCCCTCCGATGAGGAGTATTTCGACAGCGAAATTACCGAAGTCTATGAATACGATTTAAGCTACTTCTTCGGAGATGATTACTCCCTCTATATAGATGCAAGTCAGCTTAATATTGAAGGCGGAAATTCAAGAACCGAACAATTGGGGCTTGAAGATTACGGAAACAATATAAACTACACAGTTTATTCTTCGGCTAAAATAAGTAAAGGAAGGCAGGCATTTGCGCAATACCCCACCGAGGAGGTTATTTCAAGAAGCGTCGTAATGCTTGACTTCGGTGGCAAGTTATCCGACATAAATCAAATGTGGATAAACGTGAGATGTTTGGACGTTAAGGACTTTAACCCTGTCGTTGTTTGGACAATCGTAGGAATAGTTCTTGCCGGCGCTGTTGCAATCGTTTTATATAAATTCAGATACAGCATATTTATAAGAAAGAGCAAGAACAACTAAATTATAAAACTTATATTAAAATACGACCTAATAAGGCCGTATTTTATTTTAAAAAAAGTTGCTTTTTATGTAAAGGTGTTGTATTATATTATAGTCAAAAGAAAATTGAATTTTGGCTATATACGGTTCCGTAGTTAAATGGATATAACAGCCCCCTCCTAAGGGGCCGTTGTGGGTTCGATTCCCGCCGGGACTACCAAAAACTCCTCCGACGATTTACCGCAGTCACCATAGAGTATTTTCAGACAACGAAAAGGATAGCAAAATTTCTTGCTATCCTTTTTCTTGTTGCTCCGCAAAAACACTTGATTTAACTTTGTTCAGTTTATTGTTTAACACTTTTAAAAGCATTTTTCACAAAGTTCAACAACCCTACGAATTGAAATTTATTAGTCTGTTGTTTTCTAAAAAAGACTTCCGTTCTCACTTGAATTTGTGCGTGTATTTTTAAAAGTATGTCCAAGCATTGTGGTTTTTGATATCACGTTTTTTAATTTTATGTATTTTTTTACTTCTTTTATTGCACCTTTGGGAAGCCACGGATTAAAGTGGTTAAATACCATAGTAACTTCTTTTTGGGATAACTCCGCTTGATACTTAACGATAAAGTCTCTTATCGGAGCGGACATTCTAAACACCCAAATCGGGGTTACAATAATCACTTTGTTGAATTTTGATAAATCTAAATTAACCTCATTGATGCTCATTTGCCACTTGTGCATTGCAAATCTGCCACACCACCAAAAGCCTGAATCCCCGCTCGTTCTTTCTTTTGTGGTTAACCCTAATATGCAAGCCGTTTGTTCGTTTGCCTTTTCGTAAGCAATTTTTTTGGTATATCCTTTTCTTGAAAAATAAACGACGATTGTATCGCTGTTGCTATCGATATTATTATAATCGCTTTCATCAAATTTGAAATATTCCTGATTATAGGAAACCAATGCAATAAACCCACAAACAAACTGCAATATGCCGAAGAGGAAGTACAACAAATCAATGAGGAAGAACGGGAAAATAACGAATTGAATTATAATCCATAACATTAGCGTTATCCCGAAAATTGTTCCTAAAACATATCCAATCTTCTTGTTCATCCAAATCAGTACGGCGGATATAATGTTTGTTACACCGTTGATGAGGATTAACATTACGCCGGAAAATATGTAATCCTAAAATAAGACGTCCGCAAAAGGCAAGACTTGAAAATACGGCAACATCGCCTGCATATGCAAAATGCTTCCGTCAGGTTTAATCAGCATACATATTCCACCGCCAAACGCTCCAAGTCCTATAAAAAGCGTCCAAAACAATAATACAACTTTAAATACTTTTAGTCTCATAAATATTTTATTGTACTCCTCATTAAATTTCTTGTTTATCGGTAAGTTTATTCAGCGTAAAAGCAATAAAGATTCAAGTTGTTTTGTGTGGGCAAAACTCGGCTTAAAAAGCCTAGTTTCCTGAAATTTTACTTTAAATCCCTATGGACTCTTTGCTTTACCGTCGGAGGCGTTTAATTTTATAAAATCACTTTCTCTTTTTAGAGAGAAGCACGTTAAACAAAACGTAAATTGCTATTAGCACTACAATCGTCAATGCCATAATAAGGTACATTACCCACATTTCAACCTTATTACCGAAGAAATAGAGGTTGCAGTCGATTGAATCCTTTATCCCTTCCACCACGTCTTTCGGCCAACCGAGAGAAAGCATTTCCCTGAACGTTCCGCCCATCGAAGCATTACGAATGAGCGAAGTACCGTACGTTCCGGGTAAGAAGCCGAGTACGTTTTGCAAACCTGTACCGAAGCTGTGTATTGGCATATACGCACCGCAAACAAAACCGTAGCCTGCAGAAACAATAGTACCAACCGCAGAGATTTGCCCTTGAGAGGTTAAAAAGAAATTTATAACCGAAGAGAGTGCAGTGCCGAACATAGTAAGTAAAACTACGTCTAAAATGCAGAGAAATACGTCACCTACGCTCATAAACCAACCTGTAATTGCTACATAAACAAGGCACAGTCCGAGTGCGACAAAGTTAATTAAAAGTGTTGATGCAAGTGTTGAAAGATAATATGCACATGCGTACATAGACCTCTTTGCAGGCGCCATAAGCATATCGTTTTTTGCGCCTGAAACCTTATCTTGAACCATAAGAGTATTAGAGCAAAATGCAACGGTAACACAGCTTACTGCAAGTAATGAGGACATAAGCTGACCCGCTACCACCCCGTTTATCAGTGATTGAGAACAAGGTACTCCGTTTAAGGAAGAATTGAACGAATCTTTATAGACGTTCCCAAGGAAAGTAACGTATAACACAAGCAGAATTGCAGGAGTTATAAGCGAGGTGAAAAACATACCCTTGTCTTTAAAAAACATCTTTACGTTTCTTTTAATTTGACTTATAAGCATACTCATTTAACGTCACCCCCTACAAGCTTCTTACCCGTAACGGCAAGGAATACGTCGTCCATTTTACCCTTTGTTATTTCAAAATCGCTAAACACTTCAGGGTGTTTTAATATAAGTTCTGTCGCCTTACCCGTGTTGGGAACTTCCACTCTAAACGCCTCGCCGACCTTTTCATATTTAATTCCAAGTGTTTTAACTAACTCTTCTTCAATATTATAAAGAGTAATAAAATCGCCCGTATAGGTATTTTTAAGCTCTAAAGGCGTTCCTTTTGCAACTATTTTTCCGCCGTCAATTATTACTACGTAATCCGCGTCTCCCGCCTCTTCCATATAGTGCGTAGTCAAAAGCACGGTTACGCTCTTTTCCTTTCTAAGCTTTGTTACAACGTCCCAAATATTCTTTCTGGTCTGAGGGTCAAGTCCCGTCGTAGGCTCGTCTAAAATAAGAATTTTAGGCTCGTGAATCAATGCACGGGCTACGTCAACCCGTCTCTTCTGTCCGCCAGAAAGCTTACCCAAAGTACGTTTTAATATAGGGGTAAGGTCAAGCAATGAACACAGCTCGTCAAGTCTTGCTTTAAATGCCTTACCGCAAATACCGTACAACGACGCCCTGAATTGCAAGTTGTCATAGACGGTTAAATTTTTATCCAACACGGAATTTTGAAAAACTACGCCTAAATGTCTTTTGGCGTTATCCATATTCCCGTCAACGTCGCAACCGTCGATTACGACTTTTCCTTCGTCTTTTGCAAGCTGACCGCAAATTATGGAAATTGTAGTGCTTTTCCCTGCACCGTTAACGCCTAAAAACGCAAAAAGTTCTCCCTCTTCAACCGAGAAACTCAAACCGTTAACGGCGTGAACGTCTTTGAAACTCTTGTGTAAATTTTCAATCTCAATAACCTTTTTCACAGTTTTCTCCTTTATTCACTCATAACTGCCTTTACGCCCGTCTTACTTATTAAAAGCGTATAGGCTAAATTTATTAACTCATATAGGGCGATAAATACTGCTAAACACACGCCGAACATTGCCCAATCAAACGAATACGAAGGCACGCCGTCAAACGAAGCGAACACGATATTTACCATTACCACGAGTATGCCGTATTGATAAACAGAACCCACCGAAAAACCGATAAAGGCAGGGATATGGTATAACCCAAGCACGGCAATTGCACATTCTTTAAGACTGTAGCCCGTTACTTTAAGCATTGCTATCTTTTTCTTGTTTGCGTTAATGACCGTTGACATAGCAAGATACAGCGACACAAAAGCCAACACCAAGCCCATAATGAGTATCATATACCCCATCATATCGCTTGCGTACTTCCTCATAGAAAGCCCCATCTGCATCATTGCGGAAAAACAAAAACCGCCGAACGCCACAAAAAAGGCAAGCGTCTTCTTCTCGTTCAACATGTTTAAACCAAGTTGTGCGATAAAGCTTCTGTCCTTTTTGCTTTCCTTTATCTTTTTTAACTTTCTCGCCTTTCCCTCTCCCCGAATTAAAGATAGAGCAGGCAATTTTAGTTTATGCAGAGCAATTCCCACAGATAGTGCGCAAAAGAATACAACGGGGACAACTAATATTAGAGCAAACAGCAAGGGGTGAAAGTGCAACACTACTTCGGTTATTTCCGCCGAACCCTCGTTCTGCAACTTGTAAAACGTAGGCATAATAGCCCAACTGATTGCAAGACCTAACACTACGCCTATCAATACGCAAAAACCGAACACGATACATTTAATTGCTATTTTTACGTCGGAATATCCCAAAGCCTTTAAAATACCAAACCTTTGAGAGTGTGCCGATATGTACTGCCCTATGTAAAATACAAGCATTACAACAGACGTTAAAACAAGTGCAATACCGGAAATTGAACAGACGGCAATATCGTTAAGTTTTAACGCCTCGTACAGCGTTTTCATCTCTTGAGGTACCTGCCCCTCCACTGCACGCAAATCAATATCGTAATTTAAAAAAAGATTGCATACGATTGTAGCGCAACACATTGTGGCAATGATACCGAAAAACTTTAACGAATCCTTTAAACTTACGGTCATAGTGTTACCACCCTATCTCGTATGCAGTTTTGGGATTTGCGTTTTTGTAGTCCTCTACTATCTTACCGCTACCTATCTTTATCACTCTCTCTGCTGTTTGCGCAATATTGCCGTTATGCGTTACCATAATAAGCGTAAAGCCGTTTTGCTTTTTAAGCTTTAACACATAGTCAAGTAATTGCCTGCCCGTTTCTTCATCCAAAGCGCCTGTAGGTTCGTCCATAAACAACACTTCGGGTTTTTTAGCAAGCGCCCTTGCCACCGCCACTCTCTGCTGTTCTCCGCCAGATAAATGTCGGGGGTATTTTTTAAGCTTTTCACCAAGTCCTAACGCCTGTATTATACTTAAATAATCACTGTCCTCTGCAAGGTCAGCACCCATTCTCACGTTCTTTTCAACGTTCATATCGGGAAGTAGGTAGTACTGCTGAAAGACAAACCCCACCTTATCACGGCGGAATTTAGTCAGTTCCTTATCGGAAAGCGCGGTCAACTCTAAATCGCCGTAAAACACCTTTCCTCTGTCTGCCTTTTCAAGACCGCCTAAAATATTTAAAAGAGTAGATTTACCCGAACCTGAAGCACCTAAAATTACCAGATACTCCCCGTCTTCTACCGTTAAGTCTATACCTTTGAGTACCTGTTGACGGCTATCTGCCACACCGTAAAATTTTTCCAAATTCTCCGCTTTAATCATTTTTATTCCTCATATCCTTAACTAAGCTTCTACACACTTCGTTGAGCATATTCGTAATTTCCTCCGAAGTAAACGTACAAGTGCCTGTAACGCACAAAACGGCTATTCCGTGAGTGTATATCCACATATGCTGATAGAGCCTTTTGCTATCCTCATAGTTTAATCCATAACCGTCTTGAACACATTTAAATACTCCCTCGTAATTGACCTCGACTTCCGAAAGGACGTTGTCTAAACTGTAAGCATGCTCGTTAGACATAAATAGTAATTTAAACAAGTTGGGTTCTTCCATTGAAAACTTTATATATGAACGCCCAACACCCCTAAAAGCAACGCTCTCCTTTAACCCCTCGTTTACGTAAACGTAATAAATAGCCTTGCATTGCTTAATAAGCTCTGCCTGCAACTGCTCCATATTTTCAAAGGCAGAAAAGATAGGCGCAACAGAACAGCCAAGCTTTGAAGCAATTGAACGGGCTGTAACTTCCTCCGCACCCTTCTCCCTCACTATCTCTATTGCGGATTGAATAATCTGTTCCTTTGTATATCTGTTTTTAGGGGGCATAGACACCTCTTTAAATATCAATTGTTATATAACGTTTGTTATTTTATCACTATACTATTGTTTAGTCAAATAAATTAAACAAAAATTTTATGTAAAAACGGTTCTAAAATAAATGTTGTGGTCTAAGAAAAAGGCCACAACATTTTTTCATAAT
>JBJEVA010000102.1:0-2592 GCA_051884115.1 Candidatus Coproplasma sp.
TCGTCGTGCAGGATTTCCATAGCCTTTTTAACGACTAAATCTTCTATCCATTCCTTGCGGACGGCTTTCTTGTCGCAAATATGGACTTTCTTCGTGTTGGCGCATTTGTAATAATGGTAAACCTTTGAAGTTCCCATTCCGCTTTCGCCTACCATATGCGCACCGCACTTTCCGCAAAAGAGTTTAAGAGTAAGCAGATAATCGTCCTCGGCTTTATGCCTTGCGGGAGCTTTCTTATTCTTTATCAGCTTTTTTTGAACCCGTTCGAAAAGTTCGTCCGAAACGAGAGCCGGAATACAATGCGGTACTACCACTTCACGGAATTTATATTCTCCGATATATCTGCGGTTGGAAAGTATGCGCTGTACGCTGTTAATGTTCAGTTTGCCGCCACGATAGGAACGAATGCCCTTTTCATCGAGATAATCGACGATTTGTTTTACCGTCTTTCCGTCGGCATACATCGTGAAGATTTCTTCCACGATAGGTGCCGTGGTTTCATTCGGCTCAAACTTACGTTCGGCGTTCAACTTATAACCGAAAGTAACCTGACCGCCGTTATTTATGCCTTTCAACGTGTTTTCCTTCATCCCACGCACGACCTTTTCTGCAAGTTCTGCGGAGTAGTACTCCGCCATACCTTCGAGGACGCTTTCCAACAGTATACCTTCCGAGCCTTCGGATATACTCTCCATAGCGGAGATAACCTTAACGCCGTTCTTGCGGAGCAGAGCTTTATAGTGTGCGCTGTCGTAGCGGTTACGGGAGAACCTGTCCAACTTCCATACAATAATGCAATCAAAAGCGTGCTTATAGCTGTCCTTAATCATACGCTGGAATTCAGGACGATTATCCGATTTAGCGGATAAGGCTCTGTCTATGTAATTACCGATAACGTCGATTTCAGCTCGGTTTGCAAACTCCATACACTCACGGAGCTGCCCTTCGATACTTTCCTCTCTTTGATTATCGCTTGAATAACGTGCGTATATAACTGCTCTCATAATAACCTCATTTATTTTGTCCTATCAAGGAACAAATACTATGTTCTTCAATATCAAGATGATACTTCTTTAACTGTACCAATTTAGAGGACATTACCGTATAGTCTCGCCCGAATAAAACTACATTTTTCCCTTCAGAATTTAATGAGCTGTTAAAACGCACACCGTCAAAACCTAAAGATTTGATTAGTTCGGTTATATATTGAGTTGGTATGTATTCGGTAGGATTACCATTATATGGTAACGAATACTTTTCGCTGATTATAGGAAATAATGATAACAATTGTTGAAAATTATTTATTGTTTGCAAATCAACTGCTAAATCATAGATTTTTAACTTTTTTGTAAGTTTAAATTTGGCGACACTAATTAATTGTCCTATGGTAGGACGTACTTCATATACCGGGGTTGTTTCATCTTCTGAAAGATATGTATAGCTAATATGGTCAGGATTAGCTCGACCTGCCGAAGCATTTTTTGAAGGCGGTAACGAGTCTTTATCGCTATACCCCTTGAATTTGGATGATTTCCATCTTTTTAAAGCGCGTTTCATTGGAATAGATTCAGGATGTTCAATAAAAAAGGCATCATCCATTATATCAATTGCCGACAATTGAGCTTCTAGAAAAAATTTATTGAATGATTCATCTTTCTTTTTTTTCCAATCTTCTTCAGAGAGTCCTAATTCTTTTCGATAGAACTCCATAAATTTTGCGTACGGGTCATTTTCATAAATTCTTGCCCTGTAGAGGATTTTATCTTTATCGTAAAAAATAGTCGCAGATTCTGCTTGATTCTTTATTTCAGCAACAATTTTATCCTCTTTAGGGAAAAATCTATTATTATAGATTATATCTGTTGCAAATTCTTGCCAATCAGCAATATTTTGTTGTCTTGCATATTCTAATAAAACCAAAAGAGCAAAAATAGTTATATTATCACCAGTATTTTCCAAATCCTTTTCATCCATATCCATTTCTCCTATGTAAGAATATTATAGCACAGTAAACTTGACAGATTTAGTCATATTATAAAATTATCTCTGACTTTCTTCTAAAAGTTTTAACAGAGCGTCTTTGAGTTTTGCATTGACGGAAGAGTTAGGATCGAAACACATCTCAACAAATTCTTTCATCTGAGGGTTGTTTGTAAGCGACTTAGGATTGTAAGAATAGAGCTTCCCTTGTGGATTTTCTGCTCTACCTAACAGATAGTCGCAAGACACATCGAAATAATCGGCGTATTTCAGTAATACAGGATAAGATGGGATATTTACGGCTGTTTCATACTTCGCAATCAGCGGTTGCATAATGCCTAATTCCTGCGCCATTTTTGCCTGCGAAAGCCGTGCGCTCTCCCGTAAGGTTTTTAATCTATATGCAATAATTTCTTTATCCATAGTTCACCTCATTTTTTTCTATTATATACCGCAATATGATTCTTGTCAATAATTATAAATCATAATATTAATACGACAAACGTATATTACAGAAAAGTAGAGTTTTAAAAACAAATGTTTATAAACTATTGACAATGGCGTTTTTGTGTGTTATAATGCGAATATACGATACAGGTCGTATTCTGCCCT
>JBJEVA010000103.1:0-11649 GCA_051884115.1 Candidatus Coproplasma sp.
ATTTGTTTGATTCTTTTTTATCCAAGTGTTGCACTTAGTTTGACAATTCACCATAATTGGCTCTTTGTCAAATGTTGTGGTGGAGATAAAAACTAAAAATAGTTATTTTTTCGTCAATCAGACAAAAGCTAAGTTTTCGTATTTAACGTAATAATAATTTATACTATTGATTATACCAATCTTTTTTAGCAATACCAGGTATTTTATCATTGTCTGATGCATTGTCATTATCGGTATTATTGATAATTACTTTTTTAAGGAATATTTCTTCACCGAAAAATTTTTTATTTCCGTACTTAAAGTAGGGAGTGACTGAGTAAATATATTCACCATTTATTGGCTCGTCAATTACTTCATTTTTCCATTCACCATCATAAACAACAGTATTACCGTGTTTATTTTGCCTTCTAATTATATATGAATAGTACTTTGTCTGACATAATATAATACAAATTTTGTTATTATCAACTATTATTGTCGGTTTTTTAATTTTTGGCGAAGAAAATCGGTTGGATTTTTCAATAGGCAAATTATTATTTGCACAGCGTACAGTCAGCCTGTTAAGCTTAGGACAGCAGTCGTCGCAAAGGATTACCTTATCCTTATTTTCGTATTCTTCTCTATCTATTTCAATTTCCTTTGTACCCGATTTTGTGTCGAGGGGAGCATACGTATTGTTAGTATATATTTTGCTTAGTAATTGTTTTGCGAGATTACAACAGTAACCTCCGCCTGTTATATCAATTTTTTTGTTATCTTTATCGCCCGCCCAAATACCTATACAGTGCTTTGAAGTATAGGCGATTGCGTATGCGTCTGTGTTTCCGTTTTTATCTCCGCACGTTCCTGTTTTGCATGCTACTTCATATTCTAAATCTTTTAATTTTTTAGCCGTTCCCTTTTTAACGGTCTCTATCAGTGCCGTATTCATTAAAGAGCAGGTCGATTGACTGAAAACTTTTTCCTTTGATTTAGGTTGTTCGTAAAGAATTTTTCCGTCTTGGTCGCAAATTCTTTTTATAAATGACGATTTTTTGAAATATCCGCAGGAAGGGAATATAGAGTAGCAGTCGCAAACCTCTTTGATTGTCAATCCGCTTTTAGTACCGCCTAATGCAAGTGAGAGATTTTTGTCTTCATTAGTCAGAGTAATACCCATTTTCTTTGCGTATTTATCGGCGGTATTTATTGTAAGAGCGTTTAATGATTTTACGGCGGGAATGTTGTAGCTGTATGCTATGCTGTCTAAAACAGTTACGTTTCCGTGATATTTTTTATCGTAGTTTTCGGGTGAATAGCCGTTAAAATTTATAGGTTCGTCCTTAATTTTTGTAAATATGTTTAACTTCTTTTCTTCTAAGGAGGGTGCATAAACGAACAGCGGTTTGGCGGTTGAGCCTATCTGCCTTTTTAAATTCTCCGCATCCGTTCGGTATGCGCAAACACCGCCTTCAACCGTTCTTACGATAACCGCTCCGTCGTACTCAAAATCAAGATTTTCTACGGCAGATTGTACGTCTTGATTTAGATAAGTTTCTATTCTCAGCTCCTTAAAGTCGTCGTAAGGGTTAATTCCGCAGTCTTCGAGTTCTGCAATAACTGCTTTAAAATAATTGGAGTACTTCTGTTTTTTAGGGTTATCTATCGTACTTAGAGGGAGTTTTATGTTATTGGCATAAGTTTGCTCGTCAATGTAGTTGCATATTAGCATACTTTTAAGGACGGTATTGCGCCTTGAAAGACATTTTTCGGGGTTTTTAAAGGGTGAATAATTGTTAGGTGAGGTTAAAAGTCCGACAATGGTTGCACTCTGTTCCAGACTTAAATCGCTTGCCGGTATTCCAAAGTAAAATTGTGAAGCGTTTTCTAATCCGTAACAGCTGTGTCCGAAATAGATAGTGTTAAGGTAAGTTTCAAGTATCTGTTGTTTTGTATATTTTTTTTCTAATTGCCTGCTTAATTTTATTTCCTTTAACTTTCTCGCAATTGTTTTATCGTTGTTTAAATGTGTGTTTTTTATAAGCTGTTGGCTGATTGTCGAGGCGCCTTCTTTAAAAGAACGCGACGTGACATTTTTATAAAAAGCCTTTAACATTCTCTTCGGGTTAATTCCATTGTGCTTAAAAAAATCCCTGTCTTCAGAAGCAATAAAAGCGTTTATAGTATGCTCGTTCAACTCTTCAATATTGACGCTGTTATTCTTAGTTAGATAACAAGCGTTTTCAACTTTATTACCGCAATCGTCGAATACGGCTATGGTTTTATCGTAGTTAACAAGCTTTTCAGGGTTAAGGTTGGCGTCTGCAGTAATAATTGAAATTGTAATTATTGCCGTTAAAACAACCGCTACAAAGATAACGCTTAGGCTTATCAGTATTTTAATGCTCTTTTTCATCATAATTTAGTATCTTTATTTTGCATTATTTATTGCAATTTAATTGAAAAAATTCACATAAAAAGCTATAATTGAAAATATGGACAAGTTTTATCATATAGTTACTTACGGTTGTCAGATGAACGTTCACGAATCTGAAAAGATTGCAGGGCTTTTATCTGAACTCGGTTACAAAAATTGTAATAGTATGGATGACGCTGACGTCGTCGTTTTCAATACCTGCTGTATTCGCGAAAATGCCGAAAACCATGCCTATGGCAATATCGGTATGCTTAAAAAACTTAAAATGGCGAACAGGAATAAGATTATTGCGGTCGGCGGTTGTCTTCCTCAACAGCTTCATAAAGCTGACGTTCTGCACGAGAAGTTCCCGTACGTTGATATAATCTTCGGTACGCATAATCTCGGAAAGCTTAAAGATTATATTCTCGAAAAGCAGAATAGAAAAAAAGCCATAATCAAGATTGAAGAGTGCGACGGTTCTATCGACGAATCGGACAATCCTTTAAGGACGAGCTATCCCAACGCCTGGGTAAATATAACCTACGGTTGCAACAATTTCTGTTCGTATTGTATTGTTCCTTACGTTAGGGGCAGGGAGAGGAGCAGGAAGTCGGAAAACATTATTTCGGAAGTCAAAGCGCTTGTTGCGGAAGGGTATAAGGAAATTACCCTTTTAGGGCAGAACGTAAATTCTTACGGTAACGGCACGGACGAAATACCTTTTTATAAACTTTTGGAGCAGGTTGCTAATATTGAGGGTAAGTTCCGCGTTAGGTTTATGACCAGCCACCCTAAGGACTTTTCCGAAGAATTGGCAAAGGTTATGGCAAATAATCCTAAAATTTGCAAGTGCCTGCATTTGCCTGTTCAAAGCGGTTCTGACAGTATTTTAAGGGCTATGAACAGGAGATATACTTCGCAAGACTACCTTAAAAAGGTAGAAATTCTTAAAAAGCACATACCAGATTGTGCAATAACTTCGGATATAATAGTCGGTTTCCCCGGCGAGACGGAAGAAGATTTTCAAGCAACTTTAAATCTTGTCAAAGGGGTTGACTTTGCCTCTGCTTTTACCTTTGTCTATTCTAAAAGAGACGGCACTAAGGCTGCTACGATGGAGGGGCAGATTCCAGAAGACGTTTCAAAACGCCGTATAATGGAACTTGTTGATTTGGTAAACGCCCAGACAAGGGAACATTCTTTAAAATTCGTAGGAAAAATTACCGAAGTTCTTTGCGAAGGGTATGACGAGAAGAGGGGACTTTATTTGGGAAGAAACGAATTCGGAAGAATGGTTTATTTTGGAAGTCAAGCCGACGTTGTCGGTCAGTTTTTGAATATTAAGGTACAATCGGCGAACGGTGTATCGCTGTTCGGAGATATTGTTTAAGGGGTTTTTATGGCATTTTCACCAATGATGCAACATTATCTTTCCGTAAAGGAGAGGTATAAGGACTGCATAATTTTTTACCGTTTGGGCGACTTTTACGAAATGTTTTTCGAGGACGCCGTTAAGGTGTCGGATATGCTCGGGCTTACTTTGACGGGCAGAGAGTGCGGTCAAAAAGAACGTGCGCCTATGTGCGGTGTTCCTTACCATGCGTCGGAAGCGTATATATCTAAGCTCGTTTCAATGGGCGAAAAGGTCGCTATCTGTGAACAACTCGAAGACCCTGCCACCGCCAAGGGAATGGTGGAAAGGGACGTTATAAGGGTTGTTACGGCAGGCACGGTTACAGACGATAACAGCCTTGACGAAAAAGCAAACAGCTATATTTCTTCCGTCTGTAAAGATGGCGACGGTATTTCTGTTGCTTGGGCTGATATAACGACAGGCGAACTCTGTGCAACCGAGTTTTACGGAAAAGATTGCTTAAAGGAGAGTTTAAACCACCTTGTAAAGCTTCACGTAAAAGAAATCATCTGCAACGACGAAATGTTGTTTGCTTCAAAGGATTGCGTTGAAGTTACAAGAAACGTTTTACCTAAATTTTCCAACTATCCTGCCTGGGCGTTCGGCTATTCAGCTTCAGAAAAATGCCTGTTAAATCAGCTTAAAGCAACTTCTTTAGAGGCGTTTTCGGTTAACGGTAAAAAACTTGCCGTCTGTGCGTTGGGTGCGCTTTTAAATAATTTAAAAGAAACTCAGATGCACGCCTTGACGAATATTAACGGCGTTAAGTATATAGATAATTCCGTCAATATGCGGTTGGATTCAACTGCGATAAGAAATCTTGAAATTGTTAAAAGTTTGGGTGAGGGCAAAAAGTACGGTTCTTTACTGTGGCTTCTCGATAAGACGAGTACTGCTATGGGGGCTAGACTTTTATCTAACCTTATAGTCTCTCCGCTTTACAATAAAGATGCGGTAAATTACAGACTTGACGGCGTTGAGGAGTTATTTAACGCCACTGTCGTAAGAGTTGGATTGATAGAACTTTTAAAACAGGTTAAAGACGTTGAAAGACTTGCAGGCAAAATTTCTAACAATATAATTATGCCTCAGGATTGCCTTGCACTTGCTCGGTCTTTGCTTGTCGTTCCGAGCATAAAATTTAGGTTAAGCGGTTTTACTTCACAAATATTAAACGATATTTGTAACGGGTTAAGCGACTTAACCGAACTTGCCGATAATATTTCGTCTGCAATTACCGACGTGGATACGCCTACTAATTTAAAGGACGGCGGTTATATTAAAACAGGCTATTGCAAAGAGCTTGACGAGCTTAGACAAATTAGGAATTCCTCTGCAAAAATTATAAGCGATATAGAGACAAGAGAGCGTGACGCAACGGGTATAAGAACGCTTAAAATCCGCTATAATCGCGTTTTCGGCTATTATATCGAAGTTTCAAAATCCTTTAAAAACATGGTTCCTACGCACTATCAGCGCAAACAAACTCTTGCCAATGCGGAGAGGTATTTTACCGATGAGTTAAAAGAACTTGAAGAAAAGATTTTAAATAGCGAAGACTGTGCGTTAAAACTTGAAGCAAGACTCTACAACGAGCTTAAAGAAAGGCTGTTAAATAGAATTGACGACTTAAAAAATATCGCTGAAAACATAGGAAAACTCGACGTCTTGGTATCGTTTGCAGAAGTCTCTAAAAACAATAAATACGTCCGTCCTTTAATAGTTGAGAGCGATAAGGCTATGATAATAAAGGACGGTAGGCACCCCGTCGTAGAGAAGATTGCAAAGGATAAATTCGTACCCAACGATACGCTTTTAGATGAAAGCGAAAACCGTACTTTAATTATAACCGGTCCTAATATGGCGGGTAAAAGTACGTATATGCGTCAAAATGCCATAATTGCAATTATGGCGCATATCGGCTGTTTCGTCCCTGCAACTTCTGCTCAAATTCCTTTAATTGATAGAGTATTTACAAGGGTAGGAGCAAGTGATAATCTTATCTATGACCAGTCAACCTTTATGGTCGAGATGATAGAGGTTGCCTCAATTTTGCAAAATGCGACAAAAAACAGCCTGTTGATTTTAGACGAAGTGGGAAGGGGTACGAGTACTTACGACGGGCTTTCAATTGCTTGGGCTGTAACCGAGCATATCACTCAAAAAATAGGCGCAAAAACCCTGTTTGCAACACATTATCACGAACTTTTAGAACTTGAAAACAAGATTTCCGGTATTAAAAATTATAAAATTGCTGTAAAAGAATTTAATGGCAAAGTAGTGTTTATGCGCAAAATTATGCGCGGTGGAGCCAACAGGAGTTTCGGTATAGAAGTTGCTTCGCTTGCAGGCGTTCCCGCCTGTGTAACCGACAGAGCTAAAAAGATACTCAAAGCCGTTGAGAGCGGAGAGGCTACGTTTGACGTCTATGCCGATATGGACGAACAGGTGTCGCAGTCAGAGCCTTCTGAAATAGAGAGAATTTTGAAAGAGATAGACTTAAACAATTTATCTCCCGTACAGGCGTTTATGATTTTAAGCGACCTCATTGAAAAGGTGAAGTAAATGGGCAAGATAAACATTTTATCCGAAGAGCTATGTAACAGAATTTCGGCAGGCGAAGTCATTGAAAGACCTTTTTCTGTTGTAAAAGAATTGGTTGAAAATAGTCTTGACGCCGGTGCTACTGAAATAGAGATTGAAATTGAAAAGGGTGGAAAGGATTTAATAAAAGTTACCGACAACGGTTGCGGTATCGAAAAAGACGATATGCGCCCTGCATTCTTTTCACATGCGACAAGCAAGATTAAAGAGCTTGACGATATTTCGCACATTAGGACACTCGGTTTCAGGGGAGAGGCGTTGGCTACTATTGCGTCGGTTGCCCTTGTAGAAATGGTAAGCGCGGTTGAGGGTGAGGAAGGCAACAAGGTAGAATGCGACGGTAATTACGTAGGAAAGGTACAGCCTGCCGTTGCATCAAAAGGTACGAGCATAACTGTAAGGAACCTGTTTTTTAATACTCCTGTTCGCTTCAAGTTTATGAAGAGCGATAAAAAAGAAGAATCGGATATTACAGCCTATATAACACGTTATATTTTGGGCCGTCCGGACGTTTCATTTAAATATTATGCGGACGGACAATTAAAATTACAGTCCTACGGCGGTGGGTTGGAAGAGGCTGTAACGCAAGTTTACGGAGCTAAAGTTTTGCCTAATTGCTTTAAAATAGAGGCGGAAAGAAACGATATAAAAATAAGCGGTTTTATTAGCAATCAACAGTATTTTAAAGCAAATAAGACTTACCAGACCCTCTTTTTAAATGGTAGATACGTAAATAATCAAATTATTTCAAGCTCAATAAATAACGCATACGCGCCCTATATGATGAAAAAGAATTTCCCCTTTTTCGTCTTAAACGTTAATATTCCCGACGACTACGTTGACGTAAACGTTCACCCTAATAAAACGGACGTCCGTTTTTCCGAACCTTCGCTTATTTACGGAACTATTTATAAAACAATCACAGAAATACTTGACGGTACGGTTAAGGCTACTGATTTTGTTGTACCCGATGATGCAACCTATTTAACTGAAAATAAAGTAGAAACTACGCAAACTACAATAGAAATTAGTCCTCTTGCAAGTACTTTTACGGTTGATTCTGAAAGAGAATTAGATAACGCTCCTAAGGCTAAAACGCCTGTTTCAGCTCACTCATATTCGGCTTTATACAGGGAAACGGAAAACAAGATAGATAAAGATTTTAGTCAGGTTAAGGATATTGAAAAGTATATTGCTCAGCCTAAACCTGCCCAAAAACCTTCGCTTACAAGCGGAGTCGATATGTCTGTCTATGAAGATTATCCCCCTGCAGATTTTTCAAGGACGATTGAAAAAGAGAGTTTGTTGACTCCCCGTTACGGAGAAGAGGTGAAAAAATACTTCGACCTCGGTAGCGGTAGTCGTCTAAGTCTTACTGCTCAGGCGCGGTTAGAGGCTGAAAGGGCAAGGGAAAAGGCAAGACAGGAAGAAATAATTTTTAGACAATGTAAGTATAGGGGCGTTCTTTTTAATACTTATCTCTTGTATGAAATTAAAGACGAAGTCTATATTATCGACCAACACGCAGCACACGAGAGAATTATTTACGATAGATTAAAGAAGAGGATTACGGAAAGAACGATAGCAAGACAGACGATGTTTGCACCGTACATTTTGCCGACAAGCGTAGAGGAAGAGCAGTTTTTAGAAGATAATATGGATGCTCTTTGGCAAATAGGATTTAGGTTAGAACCCTTCGGTTACGGTGCGTTCAGGGTAACTGAAATACCTGCAGACCTTAAAGGGCTCGACGTTAAAAAGTTTTTTGAAGAATTATTTTCTGATATTTCAGGACTTAAAGCAATTACGATTGCCGATATTTTAAAGGACAAGATAGCGCAAACGGCTTGTAAACACGCAATAAAAGGCGGAGAAGAACTCACCGAAAAGGAGAGAGAAGAGCTGTTTGCAATGCTTCGCGGAAATATGGGGCTTAAATGTCCCCACGGAAGGCCTATTTGCGTAAAGCTTACAAAAACTGAAATTGAAAAAATGTTTAAAAGGAAATTATAAGAGTGAAAAAGCTTTTGATAATTTGCGGTGCCACCGCATCTGGTAAGAGCGCGTTAGCAATTAAATGCGCTAAAAAGCTTAATACTGAAATAATTTCCGCCGACTCTCAACTCGTTTATAAAGGATTAAATATAGGTACTGCAAAGCCAACGGTTGATGAAATGGAAGGTGTAAAGCATCATTTAATCGATATAGTTGATGCGAGAGAAAGTTTTTCCGTGTCAGATTACGAAAAATACGCCCTCCCGATTATTGATAACCTATTGAAAGAAGATAAAACACCCATACTTTGCGGTGGTACGGGGTTTTATATAAATTCAGTAATTTACAATTTGGGCTACGGAAAGGCAAAGGCAGACGAGGCTGTAAGGGAAAAATATAATAAAATTTTGGAAGAAAAGGGCAAGGAATACCTTTTTTCGCTATTGAAAGAGGTTGACCCGGAAAGTGCGGAGATTCTGCATATAAACGACGTAAAAAGGGTAATCCGCGCCCTCGAAATTTACGAAGTAACGGGTAAGAAAAAATCACTTCAAAACGACGAATTAAAACCCAGATACAAGTATCTTGCGGTAGCGGTAGATTTCGATAGGCAAACGCTATACGAGAGAATAGATAGGCGTGTTGACGAAATGTTCAAATGCGGTCTTGTTGACGAGGTGAAGGGATTGCTTGCAAGTGGTGTTGATGAAAAATGTCAATGTTTGCAGGCGATTGGCTATAAAGAAGTCGTTGAAGGATTAAAAAACGGCTTTAATGATAGTACTATGCGTGACATAATTAAGTTAAATACACGACATTACGCAAAAAGACAGATTACTTTTTTCAAAAAATTAAACGGTATAAAGTGGATAAAGCCTGACGAGGCTGAGCCTGATAAAATTATGGAGCTTTTAGATGAAGAATAACGAAGAGTTTATAAAAGAGTGTGAAAGGTCGCTTACTGACAAATTTTCACTTGTTGACGAGATTGCATATTTTAATCAAAAAAAAGTGTTAAAAGCTTTTAATAATAATAATATCGCGCTTAGACATTTTGTCGGAACTTCGGGTTACGGCTACGGCGATGAGGGCAGAGATACGCTGGGTAAACTCTATGCCGAAGTTTTTAATACCGAAAGCGGTATTGTTTCTCCTCACCTTTTGTCTGGTACTCATTCGCTTTCGGTTGCGCTTTTCGGTCTTTTAAAGCGTGGCGATACCGTTTTATGCGTATCGGGTATGCCGTATGACACACTTCGCCCTGTAATTTTAGGCGATAATATCGGTTCGTTGAAAGATTTTGGCGTTGATTTTATTTGCTGTGATTTAAATAGCGACGGCAAATTTGATTTTGAAGCAATTAAAAGTAAGTTAAACTTAAATATAAGCATGGTCTATATTCAACGTTCAAGGGGGTATGAGCTTCGTGACGCCTTTTCCTGTGAAGAAATCGGTGAAGTGTGTTCATTTATTCGAGGACTCGGGTTTGAGGGTTGCATTTTCGTAGATAATTGCTACGGTGAATTTGTTGAAGAAAAAGAACCTACGGACGTCGGTGCCGATATTTGCGTCGGTTCACTCATTAAAAACGCAGGCGGTGGCATAGCTCCTACGGGAGGTTATATTGTCGGCAGTGATAAATATATTCAGGCGATTGGCAGAAGACTGACCGCACCTTCAATTGGGCTTGAAGTCGGCTCTTACGAGGCGGGGTACAGATATTTCTATCAGGGCTTGTTTATGGCGCCTCACGTTGTTGCACAGGCGCTAAAATGCTCGTTATTGATTGGTAAGGCTATGACAGAACTCGGTTATAAAAATTACCCTTCTATAGATAAAATTCCTTACGATATTACCCGTTGCATTGAGTTTGACGATGCGGATAAAATGGTTAATTTTATAAGAGAAGTTCAGTACGCATCGCCTGTAGATGGCTTTGTGACCTGTGAGCCTTGGGACATGCCGGGTTATGAAGATAAAATAATTATGGCGGCAGGAACTTTCGTTTCGGGTGCTTCTATTGAACTCTCCGCAGACGGACCTGTAAAACCGCCTTATATTGCATATTTTCAGGGTGGACTTACGTATGAACACGGAAAGTATGCACTTGAAAGAATTTTGGATAAAATCAGGTAATTTAAAGTGGTTTCTTTAAGAAAATGGAAATTAGACGACGCTAAACAATTATGTCGTATTATAAACGATAAAAGAATAACAGATAATTTGCGTAGCTTACCTAATCCCTATACAGAAAAAGATGCGACAGATTATATAAGTTTTTGTCTTAACTCCGATGAAAATTTAAATTTCTGTTATGCAATACTTTTAGATGACGTCGTTGTTGGAAGTATAGGTGCATTCAGGCAAAGGGATATTCATTTTAGGACTGCTGAAATTGGGTATTACGTCGGCGTTGAGTATTGGGGTAAAGGCGTGGCGACTTCGGCAGTTAAACAATTATGTGAGATTATATTTAATGAAACGGACATAGTTAGATTATTTGCCGAACCTTTTGCCCAAAATATTGCAAGTTGCCGTATTCTTGAAAAGAACGGTTTTGTTTGCGATGGAACGCTTCGTAAAAACGCATACAAGAACGGTAGTTTTATGGATATGAAAATGTATTCATTGATTAAATAAAATTTAATTAGGGTAATCGTCATTTGGTTAAGATACAATTTCTTTCTCAAAAAAACTTTAATAAGTATTCGTTGGATAACTATACAAGAAGGCAAGAAGTAAAAAGAGTATATCGTAAAAAGGGCGACGAATACGTGCTTGTCGATTTACCGTATATTGAAGATTGGAGCCTTGAAGAGAAACGGCAGGTCGCGTTAATTATCTCAAACGCTGAACACATCACTTACATTGCTTTGGACGGTGTAAACATTGTTGGCTTTATCGGGCTAAAAAAGGAACTTTACGATGAGTATATGGTATTAGATTATATGCACGTTTCTTCGGAGTACAGGGGACAGGGAATAGGAAGAACGCTTTTTAACCTTGGCAAAGAAGAGGCTAAAAAATCAGGGGCTAAAGCCGTTTATATCTCTGCTTGCCCGTCGGAAGAAACGGTTGCTTTTTATAAGTCAATTGGTTCTGAGCTTACTGACAATCCAATTAAAGAACTTGCTGAAAAAGAACCGTACGACTTGCAAATGGTTTGCTTAATTTAATAAACCTAGGTGAATTGTCAAACTAAGTGCAACACTTGGATAAAAAAGAATCAAACAAATCT
>JBJEVA010000104.1:0-2556 GCA_051884115.1 Candidatus Coproplasma sp.
GTACCCCTCGACCTATTTTTTGACAACCGACGGGGAGGGGTTAAATTTTCTCCGAACATATTTAGAAAAATACCTTTTCCACCATCTCGTATAAGGCTTATCGTCAACGCCTCTATGTTTATTTTTTTTATATAAATTATTTTTCATAATAATAATATTATAAATTTATTTATTTATTAATTAATTAAAAGAAAATATATAAAAGAAAAGGAGTTAGCCGACGGCAGGAATTGAACCTGCATATTAGATAACCATATCTAAAAAGGAATTGAACCTTATTCGTCTACATCTGTTATAGCGACTCTACCATTAAGTTACGTCGGCGTATATTAAACGCTGTAACGTTCAAACCATTGCTCTATATATTTCGTCCACTCTTTTATATCTCGTCCGTCCTGCACACTTGCAAGGCGTTGTAATGCCGTCTCTTTGTCGCAATCTATAAAGACTTCCTCAGCTCCGTATTCGGTCGCTATGCGTTCGCGTTCGCCCTTAAACGGATAGCCGCCGATTATAAAAGCATTGATAAACTTTCCGCGCCTGTATTTGATACAGTCGAACAAAGCTTGCTTTACTGCGTCCATACACTCATACAAACGCCCGCTTTTAACGTACATAGGATTGTTAGATATACAAGTATAGATACTGTCAATGTCGATTATTAAATCGTGTATTCCTGCACGTTCTTTCACATACGTTGACTTGCCCGACAACGGGCAACCGAAAACCAAATATATATGGCGAGTATAAGTCCCGTATCTTGCGTGCAAGGCGTTATGCGTTCGAAACGAAACGACTGCAATATTATCGGGGTTTAAGGTAACATTACAGTCATTCACGTTTTCGAGTGTTAATTCCGTCTTGTGATGTAAAATAATATCATACGCTTTGACTATCGGCTTTCCTGTAACTTCGTCATAAACGAAACCGTCGGCGCGTGTGCGCTCGGCGATTATTACTTGCCGAAAGTCCGCCCATTCTTTGGAACGGTAGAAATCCGATAACGTATTATACATTCAATCACTCCTTTATTTCGCCGCGTTTACTTGCTTTGTAGTCGAAACAATATGTTCAATCTCTTCGCTCCAATAGGACTCGTCGAACGCGATTCCCTTTTCAAAACAAAGCTGGTGTAATTCTGTCATAACTTTATCCTTTTTCAACGCTCCGCTTGACTTGCCTTGCGCTTTAAGAACAGCGTCCGTATCTTTGTATAATTCTTCTGCTTTTATGACAGCATTACGAGCTTCGCTTAAAAGTTCATTCATAATCGTGAGCCGTTCGGACTCTGTTTTTGCGGTTTTCAACGCTTTTACCTTGTTTACCATAACGACAATCGTCGGAATAAGTACAGTGATAAGAAAGCCCAAAACGGAAAGAGATACAGTAATAACTTTATCGAATGTCATTTTAATTTACTCTCCTTTTATATTGAGGTTTCGTTTACGCCCTCATCGGGTGTTGAAACTTCGGCTTCCAAAACACCCTCGCGAATTGCAACTGCGGTAAGGTAGTCGATTTCTTCTTGCAAAACGTCAATATTTATGCTTGCAATCTCACTTTCAAGACTTGCAACCTTATTTTCGAGTTCTGCAATTTTCTCTTTTAACTCTGCAACTATCTCGATATTGTCGTTATGTTCGGCAATATTTTTTCTCCGCTTTTCAATTTCGTCTAAAAGAACATTACTCATTTTTTTACCTCCGTTTTTATTTTATTTAAGCAAGCGGCTTATATCTTCCCCAAGCATTTGAGTACTATCAACCCCACCGCCGCTAAAATAATCAATACAAGCAAAATCCATATTGTAACTTTTATCTTCGGCTTGCTCTTTTCATCTGCGCTTTCGTATCTGCAAATAATGTTATCAACGTTATCAATAACAGTTTTTACGATTCCGCACGGAACTCCGATTATAAGTGATAAGACAATATAAATCGGAGTAAATATAACAACAAGTGAGTTCATAAGCCATTTAGGTAAATGTTTTCTTATGCCGAACGTTTCAAGGACTGCTTCATATAATTTTCGCTCTGCCTCTTGTTTTTCTGTCTCCGCGTTTATATCGGCTGTTTCCGCTTGCTTCGCTTTTGCGCTTGCCTTTGACCGCAATTCTTCTGCTTTTTTTTCGGCGAGGTCTTTTGCGACTTTTTCGTCAGAAACGGCACGAGCCGTCGCCATTGCACCCACAACGTCCTCGGCTTGCTTTTCATAACTTTTTGATTTATCAAGCGTAAATTCTATATCATTGACATTTACGTTTGCTATGGACTTTTTTTCGTCTTGTTTTGGTGCTGAAATTTCCCTCTCGATTTCCGAAATGGGCTTTAACTCTTCCATATCTCCTCCGTTCTTTATTCGTCTTTTATTTCTGTTATTTCGATAACGTCGTCGTTCGGAACGTACATTTCAAATAAATAACGAGCCGTAAATTCGTCCGCCGCCTCGGTAGTCGCTACAAGTTTATTTCCGTTATACCAATAAACAATTCTATATTTCTTCATAATTACCATTCTTTGAACTCCGCAAGTTCTTTTTTAAGTTGTAATTCTTCTC
>JBJEVA010000105.1:0-2496 GCA_051884115.1 Candidatus Coproplasma sp.
AACTATTATGTATTACAAGACGAGGATGATGACGGCTATAAACTAATTGCCGCCCAAAAGGGAGATTTTGCATTTCATAACATTGAAAACGAGGATATTTTTCAGGAAAAAGTCTTGTTTAGGATAATTCATCACTTTCCGAAACAAGACTTTTTCCTGAAAACGAGGATATTTTTCAGGAAAAAGTCTTGTTTCGGAAAGTGATGAATTATCCTAAACTATTTAGTTTTGCAGGATTTACCGAAGAAGAGATTCGTCAGGGAATAAGCCTGTCCCGATATTTCTATGACTATGCAGTTTACGTTTCAAAAGACGGAGTACGGAAAGAAGTATCGACGTCGGAAATCGAACGATTTTACGATAAGGTGGAAGTGCCGTCTATAATAACAAAATGCAAAGTTTTGTACTCTTCCGATTATTATTCAGGCTTTGACAGTAGAGAGTTCTATAAAAGAATTAAGAAACTCATACCGTCATTCGATACATATTGCTATTTCAAAGTGGATAATGAGATACTTTCAAAAGCTGAAGTTCCGTTTTTGATTTTCGACAGGAATAAAGACAAGTGCTTTATTTGGCTTGAAGATTGATTCCTTTGTAGGTATATATACGACCAAACGGTTGAAAATTCATAAGGGTTATGCTATAATAGAGATATAAATGCAGGAAGGTAAATTCTATTATGCCTACAAAAATGGAAGATACGCCGAGACGTATAGCACAAAGGAAATATGAAGAACGCCATAAAGAAGAACGTAAGCAGACAAGCGGAAATTTTCAGGCTATGATGCCCCGTGCTATTTATGAGGAAATCAACGTGTTTCTTAAAGAGAACAATATATCCAAGGTTGACTTGGTGATTGAGGGATATAATTCACTCAAAGAAAAACGCAAGAAATAAGGTTTGGTACGATTTATGGTTGATGGGGTAGTAGTAAGCTATAATAAACTTTGGAAACTAATGGTTGACAAAGGTGTAAGTAAACAAGAACTTCGCACAAAGTCAGGGGTTACAAAGACCGTTATGGCAAAACTCGGAAAAGGCGAGCCTATTCATTTAGAGGCTTTAATTAAAATCTGTAAGGTTTTGCAATGCGATATTGGAGACGTCGTTGGACTTCCTATGGTCAGACATATTATCATTTGGAAGTTAAAAGACACGGTCGTGAACAAAGAAGAAACAATGAAGAGTATTAAGGACGCATTAGAAGGCTTGGTCGGCAAAATCGCCGGACTTGAAAAAATGAGTATACTGATTGATAAGCTCCCTTCTTCTTCGGGTGATTTGATGATGGATTCCCTTTTCACCGATAACGGCGCACTTAAAAACTACCAAAACAATCCCCTGCATTTAGAGGTGGCTAACGGACTTGTCCGCCCTAACGTAGACGTTCGCCTGTCCTTTGATTTTGAAGTATAGGTTATTAAGTTCCATTTTGGGAATAATTTTTTCGGAGGTGTAAATGGATAAGCAAAGAACATATTTTGCAATAGACCTGAAATCCTTTTATGCGTCCGTTGAATGTGTGGAACGTGGGTTAGATCCATTAACGACAAATTTGCTTGTTGCCGACGAAAGTCGGACGGAAAAAACTATTTGCCTTGCCGTTTCTCCGTCATTGAAAGCATACGGAATATCAGGCAGGGCAAGATTATTTGAGGCAATACAGCAAGTAAAAGCAGCAAACAACGAGCGCAGAAGAAAAGCACAGAATAGGAAGTTGGAGGGTTCGTCTTGGAACGATAAGGAGTTAAAGGCAAACCCTTCATTAGCTATTGACTATATTACGGCTATGCCTCGTATGGCGCTTTACTCAAAGTACAGCACTCGTATTTACAATATTTATCTGAAATACTTCGATGCAGAAGATATACACGATTATTCGATAGACGAAGTGTTTATCGACGCAACAGATTATATCAGAACGAATAAAACATCAGCGCAAGAGTTGGTTCGCAAAGTAATCGGCGAAGTATTGAGAGAAACGGGAATAACGGCAACGGCAGGAATAGGTACAAACTTATACCTTTGCAAAGTGGCTATGGATATAGTGGCGAAACATGTAGAGCCTGACAAGTACGGTGTGCGTATTGCTGAGCTTGACGAGATGTCATACAGAGAAAAACTGTGGAATCACCGTCCGCTGACAGATTTTTGGAGAGTGGGAAAAGGATACGCAGGAAAACTTGAATCGCAGGGCTTATACACAATGGGAGATATAGCAAGATGTTCCATTGGAAAATCGAGCGACCATTATAACGAGGACTTGCTTTATAAAATGTTCGGCATTAACGCTGAACTTTTGATAGACCACGCTTGGGGTTATGAGCCGTGCCGTATGTCGGATATTAAGGCATACAAACCAAGCACTAATAGTTTGAGTTCAGGGCAGGTTTTGCAGTCTCCCTATACGGCAAAACAGGCAAGGTTAATTGTCAGAGAAATGACAGATTCTCTTGTCTATGACTTGGTAGAAAAAGAGCTTGAGACTAATC
>JBJEVA010000106.1:0-11188 GCA_051884115.1 Candidatus Coproplasma sp.
AACCCACACTCCAAACCGCATTTTTACGGTTGAAATGCCTGTCGCAGAAATTGCCTTTCTTGAAAGGCAGCCCTATGGAAAACGACAGTAATTCTCCGCTACGACTTTTTCGTAGCACAGCTCATACCCACAAGAGGGAGATGAGCTGACGGGTAAACTTCTTAATTTATATATACCCGCATAAAACACAATTCAAACATATGTTCGTATTTTAATCCTATTTTACCATATCTTTATCGACTTGTCAAGTTATAATTACAAGCTCTCACAATGTTTTTTACTTGCATGTCCAATAATTACCAACAATTTCGTCTTCGCAGTTCCATATGTCCCATATGCAGTTTTCTGAAACATATGTAACGTGACCTTTTCCACAGTTACAAACCGCTTCACCATCGAATTTTTTGCAAAATTCGGAGAATTTCATTTTCTTTCCCGTTTTCGTTAACGGTTGCTTATGTTTTATAAAGCCTAAGTCTTTAAGGTATTTGCCGTAGAGTTCAGGCGTTCCTATCATATGTCCATCCTTTATCATATAATCCGTTAAACTTCTTAATGTTTCTTCCCATGAATCTCCTGTGGCAGCGGCGATTGCTCTAATAACGCAGTCATCTGTTCTGACATGGTGCGGATTGCAATTATAATAATGAAAAACTGTGGCTTTATTCATTTTTCAAGCCTCCAAAGGTTCATTTTTGAAACCCAATTCGTATATTGCGATATTATTTTTAGAATAGGATTTAAAATTTCTTATTCTCTTCTTTCCATCAAAATGCTTCTTCTTGCCAAACCAAACAGGCAGAGGGTACATTGTCAAGCAAGTATTGTCCGATTTAAAAATATAACAGAAGCCGTTGTATGCAATGGCTTTGAAATCTCCACCGGCTTCCTTCGATAAATAATTTCGTTCCCAGGAAGTAAACTTATCTGCCGTTTTGCCACGCTCCAAAGCGCGCCGTATTTCTTTAATAGCCGATTTTTCATTCATACCCATTCTTTCTTTCGCTCTTTCTAAGCTATGTAACGTCGTCATATTGTTTTACCTCACTTTGCCGAAAATATTAAAATAAAGAATGCAATTACGCCCAATGGAGGACATATTGCAAGAAGAGCAATTATCCCCAATAAGAATAAGATTTCGCCGTTAGTTGCAGGTGGTTTTTTCATGATTTTTATCTCCTTGATTTTTATGGCTTAATTATAACGCAGAGATTTTATGGTCTGTAAATTTCGTTGACAGACGTATACAATGCAAAAGCGAGGCCGTTTAAGCCTCGCTTTCAATATTAAATTTTTCGATAATCTTCAATATCTCGTTTTGCTTTGGGTTGTAACTTTATCAGATTGTTACATACTTCCTCAAGCCCTTCTTGCGATATCGAGAGGTCTTCATCTTCGGTTAGTGTCATAAGCCCTTCGGTTAACGGATTATCGAAAGAAATACTATCGTAACACATTGCAACCAAATACAATATTCCAATTTGGACCTGACAATCTCTTGAATTGTGAAACTCCATTGCCCAATAGGGGGAGATATGGTGTATTGTTTGAATTACAACATCTCTATTTTGAGGATAGTTA
Source organism: Candidatus Coproplasma sp. (assembly GCA_051884115.1). GTDB lineage: Bacteria > Bacillota > Clostridia > Christensenellales > Borkfalkiaceae > Coproplasma. Next base: position 1,582 of record JBJEVA010000106.1, read on the forward strand.
AAAATCAATTCATAATCGTCATCGGAGTATTGAATAAGCAAATCGATATAATTATTTAGAACACTTTCATAAGCTGTAACGACATCAGCACGATTTCGATTGATTATTTCTAATAACTTCTCAAATATAGCAATATTGGAATCTCCGTGCAATTCTTTATAAGCATTTAGAGCAATTGCGTTGATATAATCATTCAAAAAACGATTCGCTATGCCTTTTTTCTCACTCCGTGAAATCTCTGACGAAGACAATAGATCTAAATGATAAACGCACCGCAAAGAAGTTATATATCTCTTTATGCTGTCGGCAATAGATTGGCGTTGATAATTTACTGCAAGCGGCGCTATTTTAAAATCGAGTAATTGTATATTGATTTCAGAGATAGAAGACAAATCTGTTTGCTCTACGACGTCAAGAATCCTGTTTTTAATCTGTTGTGAGCGTTTGATTTGTCCGCTCTGCCTTATCAAGTCTGCAAGGTTCAGTAATTCGGAAAAATAAGATATATTATCCTCCCGTATTTCTTCCATTAAGAGTCCTTCAGTATCTATAATACTGATGCGTAAACTCTTACATATAATCAAAGCGCTTTTTAAGATATTGATTCTATTTCGGATTGGCAATTCTTGATAGGGAAAAGCCTTTAAGCCACAAGACAAACAATTTGCATAAAGTGTCAACAAATGCTTGTATCTACCCATAAACCATTTTACTTGGCGATGTGTTCTTGGAAATCTTTGTTGGCTTAATTGCTCTGACGGAATGAAAAGCAATAATTGTTGTCGTTCTTTATAAGACAACCTTTCGTCTTCGGCAATTCTTGCCATAATATCGTGCTTTACTAACTCTGCCGTCTGAGAACTTTTCATAAATTGTTCGTTATATTCCCAATTCAATAACAATTTATATATAGGGAAAGGTGTATCCGTTTTATTAAGGGATTGCTCTATCGATTCATACCATATTCTTGCCTTTTTTGTCCAATGTTCTTTTTTATACGATTGATATGACGAATTATATTCCTCTTCAGAAAGAATATTGTAGTTCAGCAAAGCTTCTCTATCTGTCTCCCAAAACCAAAATCTCCCTAAAGAATTTTCCGTTACAATAATTCGTTCGTTGAGTAGCGAATAAAGCTCATCGATATTTAATATATGAAGCCCTTGCGGAAGCGGAACGGAATTCCGGTATTCTGAAATCGCTTCAGATTGGATATCTGTCTCTTGAAAATTACGCAACGTCTCTAAGGTTTGCGATAATATATAGGTATTGTAAGCGTAAGCTTCGGGAAATGAATTTCCTATAACCGATGATTGTCTACCCAAAAAACTTCCGTCTCTATCGAAACAACATTGTTCTCTTAAAGCAGCATACATACTTAAACTAATAACAGAAAGCGTCGCATTTGCAATCGGAAGATCACTTTTATCTATGTTATCTGCTTCTGTTAAATTAATTGTACAAAATGTAGATACAATGTCATTGATATCAATTTCGCATTCTAAATAGTAAAAAATTGTTGAGGCTATTGAAATCGTATATGCGCCAACATATTTTGATAAAATCGAAAAATCCACATCAACTTTATTTGAGCATTTCAATAGATATGAGACGCACTTTCTTATCTTTGGCATATAAGAACAGCTACTTACATACCAAGTAGATTCATCGGAAGAATCAAACAAGAGCTTATACATTGCTCTAATGTCTGTAAAGAAGTATTCGATAATAAACGATCCCAGTTTAGAATACAGCTGGAATTGATTCTCCTCGGTATCTTTGATATTCGTGTAGATAAGAAAAGCATTAGTAAAATCTGTTGCTTCTGAAATTGATTGATACTCTTTCAATCTTTCAAATTGTTTCTGAACATAGGTATATATACCCGGAACGGTTTCGTTTGTTATCTCTAAATCAGCTTGAATCAAATCGCGTACAGCGGGGTGTAAACCGATCTTATCCTCTTGCTTATCATACTGAACCCAATTCAGAAATATCAACTCGTTTAAAGCGTTCAGATTTGTTTCCGAAGTAAATAATTTATATTTCGTTTTTGTCAAATGACTGTTTTCTTTCAGGCAAAAAAGATTGCGCAATACGGACTTATACTCTTCCGTAAGATAATCCATATTAAAGCAATAACGGAGTATATCCATTTGCGTCTTTTGAAATGCTTTGCCGTCCTTTCTAAAACGAACTTTTTCTGAATCCGTGTCAAAAGAGGAAAACCCGTCTCGCTCTAAAACTTCTAAATAGTCTTTTATGGAAGTTCCGGAGGAATGCAAGTATTTAGCAACGATAGGCACGATAAACGTCCAGTTTTGGAAACGTTCTATAATATCGATAATAATTTCATCTTCCGCTGCTGTCGTTTCTCTTCCATATTCGTTTTTAAATATGACAAGCAGTTCGGATGTGGGCAACTCCTCAAGTTCATATACGCTAAATTTAGGAGATGCAAAATACTCGGAAAAATCGTTCCTTGTAGTGATAAGAAAATCAGCATTTACTTCCAGTAATGTTTCCAAATCTTTATCATTGTCAACGTCGAAGTTATCGATAATAAACAGAACCTTTGAGCCGTTACATACGCTCTTTAAAGTTTCAATTTTTGTTTCTTTATCGTTATTTGCAACGGATATATTCTTTACTAATTGCTCCAAGCTGTTGCCGTAATATTTAAAAACAACGGCATCGTATTCGTGCGCAAAAATCTCGGCATATTTCCTTGCAAGTTCGGTTTTACCAATACCGCCAAACCCATGCACAAATACCGCTCTTGCTCCATCTGAAAACCGTTCGTGTATGGTCTGAATATCTTCTCCACGACCGACAAAGTTTATACCACTGACTATGCTATCGGAAACAATATACTGTTTCTGTCTTACCGTCTCAATAGCTTTATTCAACGTCTCGATAAGCTCATCCGCTGATTGGTATCTTCGCTTTACGTTAGCCGCCAACGTCTTATGAAACACCTCACAAAGCTGACGTTTGATTTTGGGATTGACCTTTTCAAACATTTCACCCGTAAACGACCAATCGGCAAAGATTCCCGTATCCTCATTTACAACGGATCTACCCATTATTTTTTGAAAAAGAATTGCTCCGATAGAATAAATATCCGTCGCAGGGCAAAGTTTACTAATTTTCCCCAACATCTGTTCAGGCGCCGCCCAGTCCTTGGAATAAGGGATACATTTAACAATTCCGCTTGCAATATCGTCCATAGCCGTCACCGAATCCAAATCGAACAGTACGATATGCTCGCTAGGGCGTGGATAGACGAGAAAATTACTCGGTTTGACGTCTAAATGCAGATAGCCGCTTTTATGATACTCGCCAACAACGTAAGCAAGCAGTTTTACGATTTTTAATATCTCTTCCAAAGAAGAAAAAATTTCTTTATCAAAAGTCAAACCGTCGTTTGCGTCCATAGCGACGTATAAAGTGCCGTTTGCATCGAACAAATCGAAAACGTGGACGGTAAAATTAGAATTTTGCCGTTTCATCAATTTATCATAACTATTTGCGAAGGAGGTAAAGCGAGATTGTTTAATTTCTTCGTTTTCCCATTTCAACGCTGTACCGTTTCGGGCAATGCTGTCTGCATACGGATAACATTCCTTTAATCTGACGTTATGGGAGAAATTAAAACTATCAAAATAATGTGCGTCGTAAACGACTCCGTTTGCTCCGTCGCCGATAACGCCGTCTATGATATATTTACAATTCGGCGAAAGAACTGCTTCGCCTTGTTTTAAAGGAATTCTTGACATATTATCGAACACTCCTGCCTTTTAACGACCTAACGCCTATCAGAGGACGCGAACCTGTTTTGTAAGTTGCAATATAATCTCTGTCTTGTTTCCATTTGTTTAGTGCGTCGGACATATCCCTGTTTGTGACCCGACTGTTTTTATCAATCAACCAATCGAGAAAACTGCAAATACCGCCGACCGAGTACAAGCCGCTTTCAACGGCAAAAGAAAGAATATCCTGCCGTTGCTTTGAACTTAAATCGTCATTGGCGTTTACGTTATAGCCTATCGAATTCAAAAATGATTGAGTATTCAGCCCGTTGCCCTTAAAAATTTCTTCGCCGTCAGTTCTGTAAACCTTTTCAGTGATTTGACGGCAGAGAGGAAGACCGCTTTCACGCAAACGCAAATAATCACGTTCCAGAATAAAGTAACAATTACAGTGCTTGCAGTATGCGGCGGAAACTGTTTTATTGGTTACTTTTCCATAGCGATCCATAACAGAGATAAGGGCCTGAATGTTTTCCAATTGATGGTTTTTGTTACAGCGAAAGACGTTACTCCGAACGACGAAATCTTCAAAAGCAATGCCGAATTGCGTTTCTTTCCCGAGAACATCCTCGATTAAAGTTACCAGTTTTTCACATTCTTCCTGATTCAGGCAAATCCCTTTTCCGCACGTCGAAAAATCATCCACCCAAGGCCTTATATCGTACGCGCCTCCACGCCCCCAATCTGTATACGTAACATGTTTCTCCATATCGCCGCTATAAGAAAATGAGCCAAAATCCACTAAAACTTTAGCCTTGATTTTTCCACAGGGAACAATATATACAGGCTTTTGGGGTTTCTTATATGTAATAGCTTCTTGCAATAAGTCTAATAAATCTTCCAATTCATCTTTGTTAACAGTAATGCCTTTCAACGGTCGTTCTTCGTTATCATTCCAATGACGGATATCGTACTTTTCATGACCGTTCCAATTGACCAATCGCAAAAAAATATCACAATGCGCCGATAATTTACCAAAATCCTTGATTATCTTATACTTTAATTTATCCATTACGCGCTCCTATGAATTATTTACGTTACGATTGTATCAATAAAATTCAAATGTCTGTAAATTTCGTTGACAGTATTAATCTTGTGGCTCTAAAGATTCCGCAAGAATATTTCTGAAGGAGTCAAGAGGATTATCGGATAAAGTGCAAAACAAGAATACCCAGTCATAGGGATTCCCATAGTACAGCGTTGGAAATCCGCAGTCGTTCAACAGGGAATCTAATTGCGCCGTATAATCGTCCAAATCACATTCTTTATGCTCCCACTGAACGTGAAACCAAAAAACGTAAGAGAACAATAATATTATCATCTTGCGTATCGACTCGTATGTAGGGTCTTTTTCACTGAACGATGCGGCTTCCGGAAATCTGTTGGCAAGTTCCTTCGGAAGTCTTGCGTTATTAAAAATTGTTGTCGTTCCCTTTTTGGTAGAAGGCGTTGTATCGGTTATGATGCCGTACATAAAATTGATTGAAACGGTATCTTCTTTTTTCCAATAGCCATCAAATTGACCTTCGTGTTCGGGAAATTCAGCCTCTTTAATTGCGTAATTCTTTGCTTCTTCAAGCAATATGGTAAGTTGGCGTTTTGCAGTCACATTATTTTTTTCGAGATTGTGTCGGTGAAATTTAATATAAGAAAGGAGTTCCCTCTCATCTTTCAATTTATCAATATCTGCTTTAATTTCAGAAGTATATTCAGTTATATCGTTGCTACTTTCAATATGTTCAATGTTTGAAATGATACGTTTGGCATCCCTCCAACTCTTTCCGCCTGACAAACAATAATAGTAAACAATCTCATTCTCACTACGGAAATCAAAAGCCCTGTCGAGGTAGACCTTATGAAATAACTCTGCCGTTTCCTCAACCGTAAATTGCAAAGCAAAGGCAAGCGCAAAGATTTTTCCTCTGCTATCTTCTCCTTTCTTAGGGCGTAAGCCTTCGTTAAACCAGTTTTTCAACGTGTTTTTACTTGCAATTTCTTTTAAATCGACTGCATTCTTCTTACTCGACGCAACGATAAAATCGATTATCTCTTGCGAGGATACGGAAGGGTATTTCTTCTGAATCATAGTCGTCAGCCCTTCACCAAAAGTGCGGAATACTCCATCGCTATTTAGAAATTCAACAATCTCGTTTTCTCTGTTATCGTCTAATGCGTCCCATTGTTTAAAAGCCAATTCGTTCATTCGTTCTGTATAATTCATTTGCGACACCGTATAATTTATTTTTCTTCAAATTTAATGTTGTTCTCTTCGCAAAAACTATTGAATTTGCCGAGTTGAGCAAGTTGCGGTTTTTTCTCCTGATTTTCCCAACGGTTAACCGTCGCATAAGAAACTCCCAGCTTATCAGCCAAGGCATTTTGGCTTAAATATAGCTTCATCCTGACATATTTAACCTTTTCCGAAAAAGTCATATCTAACCTCGCAGTCATAATATAACATATTATAACATATTTCTTGATAAAAAGCAAGTGTTTTATTCTTGCTAAGCCTAAAGCAAAAGAGCCCGATTTCTCGGACTCTTAAAAACGAACTCGCTATTTGACTATAAGTTGATTTTTTTCGTTTACCCCAAGATTAAGTATCATATTATACTTGAATTATAAACGGAGACAAATATGAAAAAATATAAAGTACAACCGCTGGACCTGATGCAATATATCAACACGAAATATCACGAGCCTTTTATACACTTTCTGATTGAGTTTGAAAGCTTGCCCGACAGGGATAGACTCTCCGACGCCCTAGAAAAACTGACGACCGTCTTTCCGCTTTTGAAATGTCGATATAACGACAAAGACAACGTTTTTGAAGAAGTGGATAATTTTGCTGTCAATAATATTCTTTCAACGGACGAAAACCATGACAAAAACGCTTTGTTGACGCAATCTCTCTATTACAACGAAAAACTGGTTCAATTTACGTTTTCCGACAATACGCTAATCATCACGATAAGCCATCTGCTGTGCGACGGAAGCGGCTTTAAGAATCTGATTTATTTGCTCTGCGATTTCTACAACGGCAAATGCGACGATGATTATTGCTATCTGATGGACAGAGACTTCTCCGTCGTCTCAAAAAATATTAAATCAACAACGTCTATGACGATGAAAATGCTGTTCTCCATGCTCGGCAATTACAAAAACGAAAAGGTCTATGAAAAATCGCAAGACCAGTCGGTTTTTCTTACGCAAAGAACAATTGCCGCCGAAACCATGTCAATTGTACACGACTATGCAAAAAAACTGGGTTCTACGCTGAACGACGTGTTTCTTACCGCTTATGCAAGAGCGCTGTGCAAAACGTCTAATCGCAAAAAAATCAATATCCCTTGCACCGTTGATCTGAGAAAATATTCCGGTTGCAAATCAGGTATTGCAAATCTTACGGGAACGTATAATCTGAATACAAAAATCGCCGTACAAGAAAACTTTATGGAAAGCCTGCGCAACGTAACAGAAAAGATGACTCGGCAAAAGGCAACGAAAAACGACGTGGCGGGACCATATCTTCTCGTGTCTAAATATGAAAAATCGTCGTTGGACGATTTTATGAAACTCTACGGCGGAATGGACACAAGCGCATATACCGATTATACAAATCTCGGCAAGACGGACCATAACAGACTGACATTTGGCGACGCCGTTGTCAAAGACGCCGTCGGGTACGGCGGTCTGAACAAAGCGCCATATTTCCAGATTGCCGTATCGACATTCAAAGAGACTACGACTGTGTCAAGCATATTCCGTTGCTCAGAAAAAGAAAAGACAAAGGCAGATATATTGTTGGACAACGTTATTGATGAAATAAACTCTTTTTATTCCTGCATTTCTTCCGACCTTTAAAAAACAGACTGCTTAGTGCAGTCTGTTTTTGTTATTCCTGACTTTCGCCCTGCTCGTCGTTTGTAGCAGGTTTTTCCTTGATTGGTTCGTCATAAATCTTGACTATTCTAGGTGGCTCGTATTCGGGATTTTTTTCGATAATGCTTTCTCTCATCTTGACTTTGAAGCGGTTGCTCTTGGTAAATATTACGCAAATTACAATGACAGCCACGACAAGCAGCGCCAAAAATAAATAAAACATTATATTGCCAATGCTCTTTACCGCTTTGAGCGGTTCTGCTAAAAGAAACATCATAATTCACCTCCACATTATTATATCATATATGCCGACAAGGTAAAGTAAATTATAAGTAAAACGTATAAATAAGAAAAAATAAAATTATTTATGGACAAGAAAAACTTTTTATATTATACTTAAATCAATATAGTTACTTTGCAGGAGGAAATTATGAATATTGACAGCCAAAAGCGGCAAGAAACCGTTGATTTCATGCAATCGGAAATAAAGCAAATCATCACCGAATACGGCGACAGAGACCCCGGCAACGTGGGAGAAATTAAAGCCCTTGCTCATATGCAGGCTCGTCTTGAAGAATATTGCGACGAAGTAAAGTCCGAATCTTTTCCCGTTCATCCACACGCATTTTTCGGTTGGACTTATTTTATAATCACCTTCCTTATTCTGGCACAGATACTTATGTTTTTCAGCCCTGTCTTTGCCATAGTGAGCATCGTGATTGCCGTAGTGCCTATGTTGATGGAATTTGTATTTTACAAGCCTTTTATCGACCCGCTGTTTGAAAAACGAACGTCGGGCAACGTATGGGGAACTCTGAAACCTACCGGCGAAGTAAAACGCCGTATCGTTCTCAACGGACACTCCGACGCCGTGTATGAATGGCATTGGCACAGAATAGGCGGTTACAAGCTATTCCTTACGTCCATAATTATTCCTGTGATAGGTCTCATCTACCTTCTGGCTCTGGCAATCATCATCTGTATTGTCAACGGCCCGATAGGCGTACCGCAAGGCTGGACGTTATACGCTCTTATCGCTTCGGTCATCTTTGAACCTGCGTTTATATGTTTCTACTTCTTCTCCGACACCAAGACGGTTGTTCCCGGAGCTAACGACAACTTGACCGCTTGCGAAATGGCAATCGGCACTCTCAAAGCCTTGAAAGAAAGCGGAATACGTATGGAAAATACCGAAGTGGTTGCGCTCATTACCGGCAGCGAAGAAGCAGGTTTGAGAGGGGCAAAATTCTTTATGAAAAACAACCCTAAGTATGGACTGGAAGACGGCATCGAAACGATTTTCGTTACCTTTGAAACTTTGAGAGAACTCGACCATCTCGTCATATACAACAGAGATATGAACGGCATCACCAAAAACGACGACGCAGTTTCGCTTTTGGCAAAACAGGCCGGAGAAAAGAACGGTATGAATCTGAAATATGGTTCGGTATTTGCAGGAGCAACCGACGCCGCAGCTTTTTCACAGGCCGGACGCAAGGCAACTTGCTTTGCCGCTATGGCTCCCGAAGTCAAAGACTATTATCACACTCGCAGAGACAATTGGGATAATCTGAGTCCTGAATGTCTTGCAAAGGTATTTGACATAACCCTTGATATGATAGAAGAATTTGACAAAAACGGTCTGCCTGCTGTAGAAAAGAAATAAATCCGTTGACAAACATTGAAATCTCGCTTTCAGATGAAAGCGAGATTTTTTTTGCTTTGAACAATACTTTTACAAAACTTTAATATTTTACCAAAATAATCAAAACATACGTATCTTATAATAACCATACAAACCACCCGACGCATATAAAAGGTATGGTATGGAAAGAACGGAAGAAATGGAAATAAGAAAGAAAAAGCCGCTGACGATATACGGAGTGGAATTTGTCTATCTGTGCGTACTTGGC
>JBJEVA010000107.1:0-11109 GCA_051884115.1 Candidatus Coproplasma sp.
TTAATCACACCTCTGCATATTTCTTCTTTTCCATAGTATAACATATGTATTAACATTTTTCAATAGTTTAAACACACTTAAATTTACACTTTTCAAATATTTTTAAGGGTTGGATTATTCACTTTTCAATTTTTGTCACTGAAGATATGGCACACGGCACTATTTCACTCTCATAATCCGCTCCCAAACAGACTTACTTTTATTGGGAGTGAACTTGATAGAAATAGTTAATATTACTTAAAATGAATGACGGACTTGTGTGACAAGTCCGTCATTCAAACGTTGTTGAAAAATGACATTTTTGAACTCCCAAAAGGGGTTAAAAATTTGGGAGTATATTTGGGAGTAGGCTAACTGAAATCATCGAAAATAACTGTTTTTGGGCTGAATTTGCCCGATATTGGCTCGTTTTTGAATTACACTACTTCCTCTGACTCCGTCATTCGTTGGTTCAAATCCAGCTACCCAGCCATTTATGCGATTTTTGGTTAAATATAACCAGAAATCGCATATTTTTTTGCTCTTAAATTGTCAATTATACCTACAAAATCACCCTTTTTAAGGCGTTTATGGGGAAATTGTGGGGTAAACAGGGAAAAATATCCCTTATTCAAAGAGTTTTAATGGTTCTTTTTACACATTTTAACCGCATTTTGCTGTCCGTCTTTTAACCGACTTTTCGCAGTCAAAAGGCTTTTGTGCTTAAAATGGCTTGGTGAAATAAATTAGTTTAAGCAGTAATCAACTTTACGGGCTTCCTTAAGTAGGAATTCTTCGCTGTAAGTCGTATAACCTCTGTCAACGGCTGAAGTTTTTACGTCCTTATCGTACGAATGTCCTGCCCAAATCATTACCACTTCTCCTGCAACTCCGCACTCTTTCGTTCGGGTTATAAAGGTATAACGCAACTCGTGCGGGTGGCGTTCGGGAAACAGTCTTTTAAAAGTCGTCTCTAACGTATGTACGTTGGTATTCTTTGCTTTTTCAAAGTCAACGTACTCAAGAACTCTCTTGAACACAGGCGTAAAAGGTATCGTCCTTTTAACTTCACCTTTGCCTAACCTTGTCTTGCTCGTTACGCAAGTAAGCTTTTCGTCCTCGACTGAAATGGTCTTTAATTCCGACTTTCGCAGACCGAAGTAAAGCAAAACGAGCAGAGCCGAAGCTGCAGCATTGTCTTTGTTTTCAATACAGAAATTAACGAGCCGTTTCTCTTCTTCCTTGTTAAACGCCCTACCTTTCTTTGTTTCATAGTAAGGCAGAACAATTCTTTTCATTGGCGAATTGATGTTTAAGTCTTCGCTAATCAAATCGAAAATGCTGGTTAAAACTTGAGAAATTTTCTCTGCCGTACGGTGTTTTCCTTTCTCCACGATTCCGAAAAGATACTTCTGAATAATCGGTCTTGTCATCTCCCCGATTGTTCTTTCGTCAAACTCGTCGAGAATATCACGTTTGCACATTCTTTCGTATTCTTTATACGTTGAAGCCTTTGTGGTCTTGCTTTTAATCGCAAGCCATTCGGCAACGTAATCAGCAAACATAATATCACTTTCGTTTGTTTTATTTTTTTCTTCAACCGTATTATCGGGTGTTACCGTCTTACTCTCTTCGGCTAACCTTTTTGCTTCTTGAGCTTCTTTATTTGCTAACGCAGCTTCTAATTTGTCTATATAGTTCCCCATATAAAATACACGGGGTACCTTCTGCGCTTAAATTTTCCTTCGTTATTCCATATCCTTTTGCGAACGAGCAAACATTCTTCATCGGTGTTGAACGCCATTCTTCGCTAAAACCGAAAAATCTCAAAGTTGGAACATAGCAGATAACTTTTCTCAAAAGTTCCAACTTTGAGATTCAAAGAGTTCACGGATTTTTGGTAGCAAAGAACATTCAATGAAACGTTTGATATTCTAACAAACAACACTTTGTCACGCGCCGAATTAAACTATGATGACGGCGAGTATAATAATATTCACTACAGCGATGTATTGATAAAGTTCTCTGCGTTTACAGATGTATGCAAAAGGTATGCAAACAACAAAAAAACGGTATAAAATAATACCGTTTTTTTGAGAAATTTTATTTAATTTTAAATCTTTAAAAAAAACGATTGACAGGCTGTTCCGTAGCTGAATATATAACCAAGTTCGCTCTTTAAATCTCCGCAACGTTTGCACCCGTCAGTGTGGCTATTGCGTCGGGGACTTGATTTGCCTTGTCCACAAAATACACTTTGTACGTCTTGCCGTTTACCGTGATTTTTACTATACCGTAACCGCCACCGAAAATGTGAATAAAAAGCGTTTCGGGTGTGGCAAAGACGAACTGCACGTCGGAAAGCGCCACCTTTCTCTCCTTTTTGGAATAGAAATATAGGTATTCCTCGTCTGCCCAAATGAGCTTTTCCGGCAATTTTTTATACATGATAAAGCGGTAAACAAGCCACCAACCGCCGAACAGGAAGAAAGCATAAAACACTGCAAGTATTATGCTTGTCACCACCACGTCAACATTTGCAAAACCACCCGTTAAGGCATAGTAGATTAAAAACCCCGTAACAACTGCAATAAGCAGATAACACATAATACCGATTGCAAGTTCAAAATAGATGATGATTTTGAAATCTGTCTTTTTTGCTACGTCTTTCATATTATTAACTCCTTTTTATTTCTTTTGCCGTATTTAATTATACAACCCCAAAGTATGCAAGAAGTATGCAAAATTAAGGAAAAGGCTTTTTTATTGCCGTTTTTTTAATAATATTTAATTTATTGTGAAATTCAGTTCTTTTCAAAATAGGCGTGAGTGACCTCTGCCCAGCTATACTGCGACATATATTCCCCCCCGATAGGCTTTCCTCCCTGTCGCCTTACCGTCTAAATAATCGAAATAATCACAGCTTACAGCCTCCTTGACAATCGCCAGCATACCGTGCTTGCGTGATAATATATCTTCGCAGTCGCAACCTTTAAGAGTGTTTAAAAGGTCGGCACGGATACTCTTGAAATAGGTGGTATGGTCGCCCTCGTCCTCGAAGAGTATTCCAATCATTTCACCCACGTTGCAGGGCGCACCCTTCCTGTCCACCAAATACGCCAATAGCTCCATCGTTTTAGAGTACCTGAAAGTCAAAAGCTTTCCGTCTAAATACACCGCAAAATTGCCGAAGGTGTTTATTCTTATCCGCTTTTCCTCAACCACGGGGCGCCTTAAATTTTCAAGCTCACATTTAACTTTCTCTGCCGTTACGGGCTTGACCACGTAACCGCTTGCGTGCATATCGAATGCGTCGCTTCTGTAATTGCCGTAACCCGTTACAAAGATTATGTTGATGTCGCCGTTTATTTCTTTTAGCTTTATTGCCAAGGATATACCGTTTATCCCTGCCATCTCTATATCCAAAAACGCCACGTCGCATACGTTTTCTTTTGCGTATTCAAGGGCGTCTTCGGCGTACCTGAACCCCGAAAGCTGAGCATTGGGATAGGCAATTTTAATTGCTTCGGTAAGCGCTTCAAGGGCAAGCTTTTCGTCATCTACAGCTAAAATTCTCAATTTGACTCCTCCTTTTTGGGAATTAAAACGGTTGCCTCGGTGCCTTTGCCAACCTCGCTTGTAATCTCCAACGTGGCATTACACATAATCAAAAGCCTTTCTCGCACGTTGACTATTCCCACGTGTTTTTTGACGTCGTCAGCGTAGTGAGCGACGTCGAACCCTACGCCCGTGTCGCATACTTTGATTTCAAAATAATTATCGCACTCCTTTGTAGAAATAGTTACGCTACCGCCACCCCTCTTTTTAGAGGTTCCGTGCTTGACGGCGTTTTCAACAAGCGGTTGCACGGTTAATATGGGCAGGAGAAAACTTGTTGTCTGAATATCGTAAATAATCTCCAGCTCTTCGCCAAAGCGTATTTTCTCAAGCTCTAAGTAGGTTTTAATATGCTGTAACTCCTTATCGAACAGAACGAGTTCGTTACAGTCAATCGAATCGAGGTTGTTTCTTAAGTAATCGGAAAAGGAACTTATTGCGCTCTGTGCCACCTCCGCATCCTTACCGCATAGATAGTGAATAGTATTTAAGGTATTATATAAAAAGTGGGGTTGAATTTGCGAAAGCATTAAGGATATATGGCTGTTTTGCAACTCCACCTGTAACCTGTTACGCTCTGCAATCAATTCCTTTTCACGCATTGTCGCACGGATATTTTCAGGCATTATCTTAAGCACCAGGACAAGCGCTACGATGAGCAGTACACAGAAGGCAATCTTTGAAACTAAGCCCTGCGCCCACCAACCGAAAGCGATACTTGCAAAATCCAGCCAATACGCCAAGAATGAAAGTGCGCAAGGCAACAGCAAAAACAGGTTATTCATATTTTTACCCTTAATGCTTATGCCCATAAGCACGACTAACACAAGGCTTACAACGCTTTGAATTATGCCCCAGATAAGCCTTGTATCGTACAACAGTACGTTAGAAAAGGCTGAAACACACATTATTACCACTGCGCAAAGAGCTAAAACGCCCAACGCACATCTGCCAATCGTTTTTAATCTGCCGTTAAGCAATCTAACTGCAAGGCTGGATAAAAATACTGCGTAGAGCATAGAACTCAACAGCAGAACCGAGGTGTTAAACGCAACTACCCCATTCCATAAAAATACGTTTTTTGAACTGAAGATAAAGTAGATACCGGCAAAGATTGTAATCAGCCCGTAGTGCATTATGGTAGCGCCCTGTTTTAAACGGAGCAATGTGGCATACAGCGCAACGCCCAAAAGCACAAATCCTACTATGATTAAGGCAAAGCCTATACTTCGTTCAAATGTACCTTGGCTCGACATTCTTTTTTCAAAAAACGAGTCTGCGTTCGAGTTAACGTATATATTGTCGAGGAAGTCGTTATAAGCCGTTACGTTGCCGAAGGCGTGCGGGTTGTGGAGAGTGATAATTACAACGTCGGTCTCCGTACCTTCATACGTGTAATTTATCCAGGTCTCCCCGCAGGAATCTTTGCTAAGGTTAGCGAGTTCGGTATCGAATAAGTGCGGTTCCTGTCCCTCGATTTCTAAAGTTGCGCCGACGTGATTGAAATACATAGCTATATCACAGCCTTCAAACACTCTGCCCAATGCCTCGCCGTCTTCCGTCTGTAACTCGAAATAGCCCTTTAAGGTTAAATCGCCTTTGTTTGCAGGTATTTTCTCCCCACTTTCAAGCTGTTTAAACTCTCCCCCGCCAACGCTGTATTCCCCCTGAAATACAACCCTTAGGGTAATTGGCGCCGATGCCTGAGAATTATCCTTAATGCTCAACCAAAGCACCAATACGGAAGATATAAGTATCAATATGAACCCAATTAGTATAAAGGGGAATTTTTTAACTCTATCAAAAAATTTCATTTATTATCCCTATCACGTTTTTGCTCTGCGTTAAGTGGACTATTCTTATGCTTAAATTTATTGTATCATTAAATAACCGTAAAGACAAGAACAACAGTTATTCTTTTTTAATAAAAGCCCCACCTGCTTTTTCTGACTTGCGAGCTTGCCTTCAAGAAGTATGATATATAATAATATAATTTCGATTGGGGAGTAAATCGCCCTTTTGGGGGTTACAATTCGTAATCTACCTTACTTGTTTCCTTCCTTTGATGCTATTTTTCTTTTTTTATAAAAATATGCACCTCCAAAAGTGTCTAACTTTAGTTAAATATTCGTGGGGAATTTAGAAGAAGTATTAAATTCAATATATGCAAATAGCGAGTTCGTAGAAAAAGGCTTCCTTTCGGTTAATATGATGAAAGGAAGCCTTTATTAATTGTTATGGTTGAATTTATCACCGAGTTCACGGAGTTGAACCATATACAAACACATGGTGTAGCTTGCTACGATGGACAAAGCAAAATGAAAAACAGGATTAAAGCCGTTAAATTAATGTAATGTCTAAAGAGTATATGAAAAACCAACTAATTAGTTTCTAATTAATCGCAACTTCTTGCGATTTTTGTTTATAATCAAGCGAAAACTATTTGACATGATGCTTATATAATGCTATAATATAAGCATCTATTCGAAAAGGTATGTTATGAAAATCAGTTATAAGAAATTATGGATAATGCTTATCGAAAAAGATATTTCGCCTGTTACCCTAAGAGAAGATTTAAAAATTGCTACGGGAACAATGACGAAACTCCGAAAAAACGAAGAGGTTGCTATTTCTGTACTACTACGCATTTGTGAATATTTAAATTGCGATATAGGTGATATTTGCTCGGCTGTCAAAATAGATGACTGATAAAAAGAGGTGCTAATATGGGATTATTCGATAAAATAAAAAATACCGCTTCAGAACTTTTTTCTAAAAAAGATACAAAGACTATAACCGATTCTTCATGCCGATTTTGCTCAAAATGCGGAGCTGCATTGCAGGAAGGTGCTTGCTTTTGTTCAAAGTGCGGCGCGTCTATTGAATTCGATAATATTACAGAGAATGCCGATACTCGTACTTCAAAATATACGGGTGAAATACTTAAATGTCCTAATTGTGGAGAAACGCTCAACTCCTTTGTAACCAACTGCCCCACATGTGGCTATGAACTCAGGCGTGTTAGCGCATCCGATTCGGTAAAAACGCTTGCTGTAAAATTGGAAAAAATTGAAAGTTGTCGTCATTCAAGCATCGGTTCGGCGGTATCCAAAGTGTTTAATCAGGTATCTTCTTTAGATGAACAAAAGATTGATTTAATCCGCAATTTCGTTATTCCTAATACGAAAGAAGATATTTTGGAATTTGTAATACTTGCCGCGGCAAATATCGATATAAAAGTGTATTCTTCAAGTCAAACGAAAGCTACGCAAAGAGAATTGTCCGATGCGTGGATGTCAAAGTTGGAACAGGCTTACCAAAAAGCGCAACTAATGTTTCCCTCTTCACCCGAATTTCAGAATATTGAAAGAATTTACAATCAAAAACTGAAGCAGGTAAAGAAAGAAAAGCGAAAAATATTATTTATAATATTCGGATCTATCTTGGGCTTTATTGCGATTATAGGTTTTTGTCTCATTATGGCAATGCTGGAAAAACAAGGGGTAATATAAAATGAGTATATTTGGAAAACAAAAAGCGGGCGGATTCAAAGACGAAATACGTTGCGACGAACCTTCGTATCTGATTTGGAAATGGCATCCTGTCGATTCTGAGTCCGGTAACAACAACCGCGAAAACGCAATACGTTGCGGTTCTTCTCTGCGCGTCAAGGATGGCGAAGTCGCTGTTTTTGTATATAAGCAAGAAAACGGCACAATGCAAGACTTTATCGAAGGTCCTTTTGATAAAAAAATAGAAACGAAAAACCTTCCCGTCCTGGCAAGTATCGTCGGACTTGCTTTTGCCGGCGGAACGCCGTATCAGGCGGAAATTTACTTTATAAATCTCGCACAGATTATACAAGTACGTTTCGGTGTTCCGTTTTTCGACGTATACGATCCGAGATTTCTCGATTTCGGCGTTCCCGTTGCCGTGCGCGGCACAATTAGTTTCAAAATTACGGATTATCGCGAATTTATAAAAATACATAGACTTAACATATTCAATCTTGAAGATTTTCAGAAACAAATTCGAGACGCTGTTTGCCGTTACGTTAAAGACATTGTAACCAATGCGCCCGCTGCACACAATATCCCCGTAATTCAAATCGAGAATAAAACCGCATTGATTAACGACGATATAGAATATAACATCGCTCAACGCTTGAAAGAGAATTTCGGCGTTACCGTTTCCGGTGTCGATATCGGAGCAATCGAAATAGATAAAACAAGCGATGGCTACAGACAACTGATGTCTGTAACAAAGGATATAGCCGCCGTAAAAATACAAGCAGAAACCGCCGATTACACCGAAAGACTTCGTATTCAACGTGAAGAAATGCAATATGCGCAACACAAGCAGACGCAATCGGCAAACCTCGGCGCATTTCAGGTTGAGAAGCAAGCGGAAGTCGGAGTTGCAGGCGCGGAAGCAATCGGTTCTATGGGGCAACACGGCGGCGGAGACGTCAATCTTGGCGGTAATATTGGTTTTAATCCCACGGCAATGATGGCAGGAATGGCTGTCGGCGGCGCAATAGGCAACAATCTTGCGAGAACAATAAACGGAGCAATGTCCGGAGCGCAACAAACCGTATCCGAGGGAACTGTTCCGCCTCCCGTTCCCTCTTCTGTTTATTATGTTGCCGTAAACGGAAAATCGACAGGTCCGTTTGATTTATCCGTATTGAGAAATATGGCTCTTGCGGGGCAATTTACGATAAATAGCTTAGTATGGAAACAGGGAATGCCCGCTTGGGAGAAAGCGGAAAATGTTGAAGAGTTGAACAGCATATTTTCCTCTATTCCGCCTGTCCCCCCTATTTACTGATTTTCAAATTGAGAATTATAAATATTCGCGCAAATAAATACAATCGCAGATAAAAAAGATCGTTGATTATGGATAAACCTATCAAAATACAATTAAAACCGCAATTTGATTTTGACTCTGAATGCAAGACTGTCGAAGTTGAAATGCTTGACTTTACTAATGAGATTGATGCCCGACTTGACGAAATTGAATGTCAAATCGATGATTTAGACGTATCAATTGATAAATTAACAAATCACGCAGATAAGTTGGACTGCTCTGTTTCTATTGTCAGCGGCATACTCGCCGGAATTATTGATGCTCTTTTTATTGGTAAATTTGACTTACAAGAAGGTCGCAATTGGTCAAGCGAAAAGATCAATGAATTTGTAATAAATGTCGCAAAAAAAGAAGGCTATGAAGGGAATGACTTGCAAGGAGCGATTCGTCACCTTGAAAAGTTTGGTGCTCCCAGCGATAGTGTTTATAATGATTTTGGTGGTGCTTTACAACATCATTTAAGGGATTTCGCGCATCATGCGTCACCTGTTGGTTTGGTATTCTCTATGCTTACTCAATTTACTAAAAAAGCATATGGAACAAAGCCCGACGGAACATTTCATGTTGTTCCGATTGACGATATAACTTACATTGGCGATACTATTCCAACAAAGATCACTTTTGGGTTAATATATTGGATTTTGCATATGGCAAGTGATATGGCGGGGTCAAGTGGAACACCGGGTACAGGTACCGGGGTGCCCGGACCAATATTATCAATTGTTAAACTTCTCTCAGCAATGCCGATATTTAATAATGAGGGGCAAGTCAACGAGCTTAGTCTTAAAGTATCTAAATTATTTAATGGAACGCTATTAGCCGAAAGGGATTCTAACGGAAAGATTCTTAAAGATATAGATGGTAAACCGATCATACACCAAATGGATTTAAGGGGAGAACTTGGAATATTGCAGCAATTTGGAAAGCAAGCTCTACCTGTAATAATAAATGAAGCATTTGTCAGAGGTTTTTACTTTATCAATCGATTTGTTGACGAAATAAAAGTTAAGAAATCTATAAAAGAGGTAGAATGGAGCAAAACAATTCCTTTCGGTAACCGTACAATAGAACGCATGATGACAATTGCCACCGGCACGTTCAGTGCAATCGATACGCTGGATGCTGTCATTGAAGGAGCCGCCAACTCTAAGGCGAATTGGGCAGAATTTGGGCGCCAAGTGGTATTGAGATTGAACTTTGTCGGAATCGGTCGTTTTACAATTGCGCTCGGAACAGA
The DNA here is from genome assembly GCA_051884115.1 of Candidatus Coproplasma sp. Lineage (GTDB taxonomy): Bacteria > Bacillota > Clostridia > Christensenellales > Borkfalkiaceae > Coproplasma. Next base: position 9,704 of record JBJEVA010000107.1, read on the forward strand.
TACTGTAATGGAATTGCGTAAAGGCAAACAATCAAGAGAACGTATGCTCCTTAAGGCTGAATCGCTGTGTTTGCTTGAAGCAAAGATGTATTATGGAGACAAATTGATGTGGTCTGCGCTCAAAGATGCAAATCAATCGATTGACTCCTTATTTGAAGCAATGCAACAGGTATCTGTCCAAATCTCGGAAGATATAAAAGCTATTCAAACTAATACGCAAAAGATTCAAAATACTGATATCAACAGAATTGAGGAACACAACAAAGGTTTAACTGCCGAGCTGTCAGACATTTTATAATTGGGATGGATTGCACAATGAACGAAAAAGATTTAACAAATATTTCTGAAATTGAAAATATAGAAATAAGTGAAACTGATTTACCCGAGGCAATCTCGGCTCAATTTCAAGTAATTGTTGAAACAGATAAGAGAATACAAGAAGCAGAGAGAAATTGTGCGACGGCTAAAGAAACTGCAGATAAAATGATACTCGCTAAAGCGTTTAATCAAAAAGATGCCATAAACGCGACACAAGATGCCGTTCGCTCTCTTACTGAGGCTCAAACAGCATTGTCCGATGCGCAAAGGATGTTGTTTGAGAATCAGCAAAAATTGGTAAATGGCATGCGATATCTTCTTATGCTCGGAGCGTCAAGCATTACAATGAATCGTATTGTAATCACCGAACTTGAAACAAAATTAAGGCAAGCAACAAATGAGCAACTTTCCGAAAATGCACGCGAAGAATTATTTAATGTTGTCAGACTTCTTCGAGAACAGGAAAGTGCTTTTTCAAAGCAAGACAGAATGTCCAATCAAATAAAATTACATAGTCGTGAAATTGAATCGATACATCGCATAGATGCGATTCAGGATGAAACAGATAAAAAACACGATTCTTTGATAGCCGAAAACGCTTCAAAAAATATGGCACAAGACAACGAGATTGCACGCCAGCAAAAAGTAGATGAACGGCATGACGAACAGCTAAAAAAGGTCAAAACGCTTGCATGGATTGGTGTTGCGATTGCTGCTTGTGCTTTAGTCATTGCAATAATCGGGCTGTTTTTATAGTGTTTGTTCAAACGGATAAGATTGTCTTTTATGCAATTTGTTGTTTTGCCAAAATCAGCATATACAACGATATTTTTTTCTGAAAAATCACACTTAAAACGATTGACGAACAAATGTTCGTATGTTATACTATAATAGACTTGATATATAATCAAGTGTTGCATCTATGAATTAGGGCGTTGTCGGGCGTAATAGTGTTGCCCGAAGCTGTTCTTTCCCTTGTGGACTGAACCGAAGAATTACTGTCGCTTTCCATAGGGTTGCCGTTAGAAGAGAGGCAATTACTGCGGCAGGCATTTCAACCGTAAAAAAGCGGTTTGGAGTGTGGGTTT
>JBJEVA010000108.1:0-2423 GCA_051884115.1 Candidatus Coproplasma sp.
GTTTCTTTCAGGACAACAGCCCACAAACCAAACCCGTATTGCCTGTAATTGCGTAAATTCCACTCTATCCAACCTTTGATAAGTTGCTCGTCAAACGGCTTTGGATAGTGTTGCATAGTCTCCGCATCCGACATTATTTCGTATAGCGCATAAAAATCATTAAGAGTAAATTCTCTCAATAAAAGCCTTTCCGTTTCAATTATCATAATTAACCAATATATACAAAGTCAAATAGCAAAGTCGCCTTTTATGTAAAAGACGGCTTTACCATATGGAGTTTATTTGTTTGCTATCGCTTTTACAGCTCGACCTTCAATGTAACCTCTCCAGCCCATTGGTGCGAGCTGGAACTTCGGTGCAGTTTCATCATCCCATTCATAACCATAGACTTTAGGGTTGAAATTTGCAATGTTTCCCCACAACCTACTTACGGCTTCAACGTAGTTTTCATCATCGTAAGGCTCTCCCTGAAATACCATATATTTGCAGGCAGGTAATTCAACCACGTCAAAGCCCGTCGGAATTTCGCCCGAATAATCAGCCGCAACCTCTACGGCGTGAGCGTAGATTCCCGTACCCTCGGTACACATTGACTCAGGCAACCACACCCCCATAGGTTCATTCAGCGCATCCTTAATCCCACAGAGAATATCCCAAGGAGCAGGATTATCGGGCGTTCCGCAACCGACCTCTTCACAGTATTCAAAATAGTTTGTAGCTTTTTTACTCCTGAAAAGTATCAGCTTACGAGCAGGGCGTTCCATAATTTGAGTAAAAATAACAGCAGTTTTTTGTTCCATATTTACTTCCTCCGTTTTAGCTTTTTGGCGGTTAAGGTAATAATACGGTATCATCCAGCCGTCAGGTGCAGGCATCTTTGCAAACTTCTTAGGGGTTATCCCAAAACCATTTGCAAAAGCCCTTGTAAACCCTTCGTGACTGTCAAACATAAAATCAAGAGCGATATCAAGAACTTTTTCACCCCTTCCCCGTAGTGCAAATGCTGATGCCGTAAGGCGTTCCCTACGGATATATTCAAACAAGGACAGGCCTGTTTCCTCCTTGAATATCCTTGAAGTGTGAAATTTGGAATACCCCACTGCCTTTGCAATATCGTTCAGCGTGACAGGTTCATTCAGGTGTTCGCTGATATACTCTTTGATTTGTTCGGTAACCGATTTCATATCCCCTCACCTACCGCTGTTATTATAAATTAATACCCAAAGTATTTCTTGACTTGAATTGCTAATATCCTATTTACCGGATTTATTAAACAAACTGGTTAAACTAAGTAAAGTCATTAAAATACTTTTTCCAATAGCAATTTGAAATTATAGTATTCTGTCAAAACACCTCCGCAAAGCGAAAATAAGCCGTTGAACCTTTAACGTTTCACCGACTTAAACCGTATTTAGCAAGTTCCGCTTGCTCTATGATGGTCAATCATTCTATGAAGTTGTATGGTTTATATCAGGTTTACCCCTTGATAAAACCACTCTTTTATCATATAATAATTGTACGATAGTAGAAAGGATTAGGGGGGATTGAACAATGTCAATTACCATAACTGAATTGAAAGCTAATTTAAGTAAATATTTACTCCTTTCCGCAACGGAAGATATTTATATCACACGCAACGGAAAAATTATATCTATGTTAACCAATCCTTTCAAACAAAAGGCAGATGTTGCCAAGTCTCTTTTTGGAGTTTTGCGTGCCGATATAACCTTAGAAGAAGCTCGTGAAGAAAGACTTAAAAAGTTATGATAATTGCGTATTTGCCTACTTCCTTTTCTTCCTCTTTTTCTTAGCAAAGCTCTTTAGTTGGGCGTTGATTTGCTCGGCTTGCTTGTCCGCATATTGCTCAATGTCGTAGTACTCGTCAGGGTTCTCGTATTCCGAAACACAGCCGTTACGCCTTGCTCTGGCGTTGAGTTCGGGAATGGTTCCGTCACAACCGTAGCACTCCTCGTAATTGAAGAACAAAACGTCGTCGTCCATACGCCAATAACCTTCCCAGCGGAAGTCCCGAAGTTTTAAAGGGTTGTCCTCGGCGCAGACCTGTTCAATCTGCATTTCCTTACCCGTCAACCGAGGTTTCTCTCCGATATAGATAATTCGGTTAGCCCTTTGCTTACCGTCCTCGTCATACACTCTTTCACGGCGAATAACGTTCTCTTCTTCCAACTCTTTTAAGAGCTTTTGCATAGAGCGAACGGAGACGTTGAAAGCCTTAGCAATACTCTCCACTTTCATTTCACGCCCACTGCGCCGCCGCAAGTAATTTTTAAGCACTTCCTTACGCTTTCTTCCCGTAAGTTTACGCATCTGAAGGGCGCCGTTATCATCTATATAATAGAAGTATCCGTAACCTTTTTTCGCCATCTAACCCCTTCACTAATAACAAAATTTCACCCCTATGC
>JBJEVA010000109.1:0-10753 GCA_051884115.1 Candidatus Coproplasma sp.
CGACAATAAAGAGGTGAATAAACTACTGTGGGATAAACAGGGTAGCGTCGAGACGTTGGTAGTACTACGGCGCAAGGACGTGTAAAATACACGGAAATTCTTAATTTTTCAATGTTTTCAAGGCATTTTGCCTTTAATGTCGACGAACACGGTTATCGTGAAAAGGTGCTAAAAACCACACGCACGGTCAGGTTGCTTGTACAACTGGACTGTGGGAACACATAATAGGCTTGTACCTCGTAACAGGGAATACAATTTAATAAAATAAACAATCCGACGGGTTTCTTAACTGCCTGTCGGATTATTTTATTATGTTGGTTAAATTAATTCGTGGCGATGATTCTATTAATAAAAATATTCTTATTTGCACTATAAAAGGTATAAAGTGGTATTGAAAATTCCCAGTTGTGGGGTTATAATATAATAGAGATTATATAACTTAGGTAAAATGGTTATTATGGATAAGAATGAAATCGTAAGTAAACTAAATAAATACATTCATGTGTCCACACGCTTATTGTCAGAGTGGTTGGCGGATAAGTTACCACGCATAACGGACGATTGGTGGAGCGAATGCGTGTTAGATAAGTTGAGCGATAATCAGAAAATGATTGCAGAGGAAAAGTCTATTTCCTCTATTTTAGACTTTGATTTAGCGGCATTATTGCGTATTACGGATAAGAACTGGTATGCCTTAAGTGAAACAACCTTTTTACCTACCAAGGAAAGGGAATGTGTACGCCGAATGATCTCCGTCAGGAATAATTGGGCTCATTGTTCTTGGACTCTGCCTGGGAAGGACTCAATAGTATCCGATGTCAATACTCTTTTAGAGTTTCTGGGGCAATTGAACTGCGATATGCACTTATATAGAGAAATGGAGAGCTTTCTCTATGAAATCGAGAACTCCAATTTGGAGGATAATTCTTCATTAACAAAGACAGTTCAAGATATAGTTGAAAAAGATAATTGTGTTGAAGAAATTAAAATAAACGATTTGGTTTACGTTGTTGCAGAACCCGATAAAAAAGGCGTTGTGCTTTCGGTGCAAGAAGTCGGTGATTTGCATAAATATCAAGTTTTTGTCAATGGGGGATTCAGCTGGTTTGTAACGGGGCAGATTGCGCTGTGTGAGAGTAAAGCTGAGTATAATTGGGTTGATTTGGATACCTTTCAAAGCAGCATATCTGCCTACCAAATCAATAATCCTTCGTCCTCCAACCTGTATTCGCTAAACGCTGCGAGGATAGATTTCGTACCCTATCAGTTCAGACCTGCTCTTAAAATAATCAACTCAGACGAGCCGAGAATTCTTATTGCAGACAGCGTAGGTGTAGGTAAAACTATCGAAGCGGGGCTTATCATCAAGGAATTAGATGCCCGTGAAGAGCTTGAAAGAATAATGATAATATGCCCTAAACCGCTTGTTGCAGAACATAAGTGGCTTAGTGAAATGCGCCGATTCGATGAAGAATTCGAAGAGCTGTCAGGCAGTGAATTAAGGCAATTAATTACGGATACGGATACTAACGGCGAATGGCCGCTAAGGCATAATAAGGTAATCGTTCCCTATTCTATCTTGGATTCCCGTGCATACGAGGGGGAAATGAATAAGCGAATGCCGTCCTGCGGTTTAGAGAATTTAGATCCTGCTCCCCGTTTTAATCTGGTAATAGTGGACGAAGCTCACCATATAAGAAACGGTAGTATGGATAAGGATAAGGCGTTTGCATATAAATGCGTAAAATATTTTTGCGACCATGCAGACGCCGTGGTTATGCTGACTGCAACCCCTCTACAAAATAGCGATGATGATTTATACACGCTTCTTAATCTGTTGCGACCCCAAGTCGTTTTGGATAAGGGAACGTTCAACGTAATGTCCAAGCCTAATAAGTATATTTCCGAGTGTTCACATATTTTAAGGACTGCGTCGGGTGATTGGCGGGTAGAGGCGACTTCCGCACTGCTTAAGGTTAAAACCACCCAGTGGGGTGAGAACGTCATATCCAAAAACCCTAAGTTTATCAAGGCTTTGGAAGTATTGAGCAAAGACGATGTTTCAAGAGAAGAGAGAGTTGCGTTAATTAACGACATTGAATCTCTGCACAGCTTTAACGCTATGATAAACAGGACGAGAAGGAAGGATATTCAGGACTTCTGCGTCAGGCGTACCCATACAATCGAAACGTATTTTACCGAGCAACAGAAGGCTTTGCACGACGAGTTGCTTACGTTTGAACGTATGGCGTTATCAAGGCTTCACGATTCACGCAGTGTGCCCTTTATGATGAGTACGATTAAGCGTCAGGCGGCAAGCTGCATTTTTGGACTTGCGCCATACATAAGGGATATTATAAACAGGCGAATTAATCAAATCGCCTACGATGCAGGGTTTGATGAGGATGAGTATGACCTGGATATGGATACGTCTACCTTGGGTGAGTTGGCTAAAAACATCTTGCAGATGGCGGATAATCTGCCCGTTGATGACCCTAAATTTGACCTTGTATACGAGGTTATAGCGTTAAAACAGGAACAGGAGAATAACAAGATTATTTTGTTCAGTACGTTCAGGCATACCATTGCATACGTAAAGAGAAAGCTTAAGGATAAGGGGATAAGGGTAGAGCAGATAGACGGCAGTGTCAAGGACAAAGCTCGTTGGGAATTGAGAAAGAGGTTTGAATTGTCTAAAAGTGATGAGAACGCCTTGGATATGTTGTTGTTTACCGAAGTCGGCTCGGAAGGTTTGGACTATCAGTTCTGTGATATGATGATCAATTACGACCTGCCTTGGAACCCTATGAGAATAGAGCAGAGGATTGGTAGAATAGACCGTCATGGGCAAGTCAGTGAGGCGGTTAATATTCACAACGTGATAACCGAAGGAACGGTTGATGCAGATATATATTACCGTTGTCTTTCCAAGATAGGCGTGTTTGAACAGAGTATTGGCGATTGCGAGGAAATTTTAGGCGAGATTGGGGATAAGATTGAAGCCATTGCAATAGATGCAGGGTTAACCGACGAGGAGAGAAGGATAAAACTTGAAATAATGGCGGACAACGAAGTACGCCGTGTTCAGGAGATGAACAGGTTGGAAAACGAGGCTAAAGGGCTATTCGGGTTCGATCTGTCAAGTTACACGTTGGCAAAGGATATTCAGGAAGCAGAAAGCTCCTGGTTATCACCGCATAGTCTGCACTTTTTGGTTGAAAGGTATCTATGTGAACGGTTGGGTGACAGGGCGTATATCATAGGCAACGACGACGTTAAATTGCTCAGGCTATCTGCCGAAGCCCGTAGTAAGTTAAAGGAAGATTTCAGGCGATTGCCCAACGTACGTTCGGTTGTTAAGCAGAGCTGGGAACAGTATTTAAAGGGTACTAAACCCAATTTAAAGATAACCTTTTTGCAGGAAGCTGCAGAAAAGAACCGTGACGCCCAATTCATTACAACGGTGCATCCATTAGTAAAGCAAGCTGCAAAGTATTTTGAAACTAACGAGCAACTCAATATCAATATTTCAGTACGTTCCGACAGTATAAAGTCAGGGGTATATCCCTTCTCTATCTACGTCTGGAAATACGTTGGCATAAAGCCCAGCGTTAAAATCAAGGTGGTTTGCGATAACGAAGATATAGTTGCGGAATGGGACGAGATTATTCAATGTGCACAGACTATTCCCGTTCAAGGTGACATTGACTCAAGCATATGGGATGCGTTAGACAGAAAGAATATCGAACTATGGAAGGCAGAAAAGCAAAGATATATTGACGATTTGCGTGCCGATGTTGCGTTCAGGTTAGAGACGATAAATAATAATTTCAACCAGATTATTTTGGGGTTAGAGCAAAAGCTTCGGGATATGACTGACGAGAAAATTATCAGAATGTATCAATCGATGATAGAGGATGAAACCGAACGCTATCAGGCAAAAATTCAGGAGCTTAAGCGTAAAGGCGAACAGGCGGATATACATTTAACGCTGATTGCAAACGGACTTTTAACCGTGGAATAAGGGGAGACAAATGACAAAGATTGAGCAGCTGTATAAAGAGTACTTTCAAATCGAAAAAGGAAAGATTGGGAGAGACTTAGCAAGGAAGTTAAGGGAAGAGTTAAAAGGTTTTAAAAGAGAAGAACTTTCAGGGATAGAAGACCATATAAAATTTTTAGAGCTTTTACGCCTTTTCAGAGAGGTTGTCCGTGACTTTGGAGAGTTGAACGGGGATAACTATTTAAAGACAATCAGGGAAATGCTGTCTGTTGGTACAAACGGCATATATTCCAACGAATTACGTTTTTTAAACGAGTTAATTCAGAACGTTGACGACTGTTATTATAAGAATACAACTCAAGCAAAATTAGATATCCGCTGCAACTTCAACGACGGAGAATTAATTTTTGAATACAACGAGGACGGCTTTACTCCGTTTAACGTTTTTTCGATTACGGGTATAGCGGAGGCGGCGAAGAATATCGATCCGAATAAAACACAAATAGGGGAAAAGGGCTTGGGGTTTAAATCTGTTTTCGGTGTTGCTACAGAAGTTTTAATTCAAAGCGGTCTTTTTTCTTTTAAATTGCACAAGGATGATTTTACCTGTCCTATTCCCTGCTATGACGGCTTTGAATACCAGAATGGTACTAAGCTGACTTTATTTATGGAGCCGAAAAAGGTACACGATATTTTCAAGGATTTTACAAGTAGATACAAATCAAAAGATAATTCAAAAGCAGAGCTTTTATGTAACAATCCGCTTTTATTTTTAAACAACCTTACAAGTTTGAAAGTGTATTTCGATAACTTCCGTAGTATAAAATTTACAGTTGAAAGAAATTTTGGTTTACCCTCTTCAAACGGTATACAAAAGGCAGAACACGTTAAAGTATCGTATGAGGACGGGGACGGCACGTTACAGGAAATAACTTGTACACATTACGTTAAACCCATAGTATACGATAGGGAAATGTGTATTTCACGTTATGGTGAAAAGACGGAAGTTGAGTCAAAAGACCTCAATATGCAGATTGTTGTGCCGGACGTTGAGTTTGTTAAGGGTAAATCTGCAATAACAAGCGGAAAATTTTATTCATTCCTTCCTACGCAGATAAAGATGCCTGTATCGCTTGTGTGTCATATTCCGTTTAAGCTTGACCCTTCAAGAGAGCAGATTGACTCCCAACATAATAATGCTTGGTTTGTTCACAGCTATAAAAGCTTTTCTGAGATGTTTGACGACGTTCTGATAGATTTAGCCCAAACCTATAAGGAAGATATAATCTATTATCTCCCTAAGAAATACGAGTATTTATTTCAATCAGATAATGGTTACAACGTTCTTAATTTGCCTGTGTTTAAAGGGGAGCATTTTTTATCGTTACCGCTTTTCTATACGGGTAAGGGTGATTACTTATCGGCAGATAAGCTTTACGTTTTTGCTGAACCTCAAAAGCTTGGGTCGGTTGACAGAGCTGCGCAGTTGTTAGGCGGTAATAAGCAATTATTCCACGTTACTGACATATCGAAAGTAAAAGGGCTAAATATAGAAGTAATTGAAAACCTGCCCCCAAGACTGTTTAACATTGCCATAAAGAACTCCGCATATGCGGAAGAGATATTCAAAATTTTAGAGGCGTATGAAGGATTTTACTTTGAAGATGTAGTCAAAAACATTGGTAAGGTAGAGTTTGATATAAGCCTTGTAAACGCTATTTTAAATAATGAAAAATGCTCGGCTGCATTTAAAGATTACGCAAAAAAATGTGCAAGAGGTGCAAGACCAAACTATTCTTTTAATACTGCAGGGTTTTCAGTTATTGACGTAAAGAACGTTGATGATAAGCAGGAAATTTTGGATGACGATTTTGGTAAGTACTCCAAACAATATTTAAGTTGGATAAATAATAAAGTTGTTGTAACGGATTTAATTCCTGCCGAACAGTACCTTATTGCAAATAATGTACTTATTTTGTCCAAAGATAGTGTGCTTAAAGCATTATCGGATTTTTGTCATGACTTGGACCCTAAAGACTTGTTTTCAGCAAGGCTAATTCTCAGAAACTGTTCAAGAGAACTCGATTTGGTGGATGATTCATTATCCGCCGAAGAATATCTGCGCAAATTGCGTAACGTAAGAAAGGCGATGTGTGAAGCCTTCGTTGAAGGTCTGTATAAGAACTATATTAATCTCATCAACCAAGCAGGAACAAATCCTGAAAGATACATAAACGAATTACTTCAAAATGCTGATGACTGTAAATATCCCGAAAGTGTCACTCCTGAGTTTAGGTTGGAGATTGATAAGGGATTAAAAATAATTGGAACAAGATATAATGAAATTGGTTTTAAAAAGTCAAACGTCCGTGCGATTACTGCAATAGGCGAATCAACCAAGAAAAAACTGATGGATGGAGAAAAGTCCTCCGATAACTTAATCGGAGAAAAGGGAGTGGGCTTTAAATCAGTTTTCGCCGTTGCTGACAAAGTATCGATTTATAGCGGTGATTTCTGTTTTTCGCTTTCGGCAAAAGAACCCTTGATTCCTAAAATATTAAAAAAGAGTGAAAAGTTTGCTGACGGAACTACTATGTTCTTCGAACTAAAAGAAGAAATAGCTACTGACCTTTTTACCGAAGAAAAGGTATTAAGGTTGTGTTTATGTCTGCGTAATTTAAGGCAGTTAAAACTCGATAAGTTTAATGTTGTTATTAAAGATGAAGACGGTGTTCGAACTATTACAATAAACGAAAACGTCTATAAATATAATACTGTCTCCTATAATTTTGATGTCGATGATCAGCAGGCGTTAGAAGAAAGGCGTGGCTTAAATAGAGATATAAATAAGGAGCAGACGATTAAGTTTTATATTCCTACGGGGAATAATTCTGGTGCCAAATCATTTTACTTATATAGTGGATTGCCTACAGAAATTCAAACAAAAATACCGCTTATTATTGATGCGCCGTTTGAGTTGGATACAGCACGAAATAACGTAATTGAAAATAAGTGGAATACGTTTATAAAAAATAAGCTGTACGAAGGTTTAAAAGAGATGCTTTTAACCCTTTGTGAAAAAGAAGGTATCGGTGTTTTAAGGTTTATTGGCGTTAAGCGTGAAAATAACAGTTATTTACTTGATACGTTTACTAATTCCAAATTGAACGACCAGAACTTTTTATCGCAATTAAAAGCTCTAAAATTCCTTCAAACGTGGAATACAGCTTATTATGCCTGCGCAAATCAATACGAGCTATACCGTATTCCCGACTGGCTTAGTTACGTTTTAGAGCATGGTGGGGAAGTAGGGCAGAGCCTTTCAACCTTAGTTAAATGTAGGGAAGAAATGTATGAGAGTGTTCTAGCAGCCTTAGGAGTAAAGGTTTTGCCTTTGGATAAAGCCGTACGTCTGCTGAAAAACTGCTATGCGGAGTTTATTGAAAACGCGGATTTTTCAAAGCTGTTATATGCCTATTTTGAAGAACGCATTAATTCTATTGATACCGTTCGGAATATGTTAAAGGATATGAAAATTATCCCTGTAAAAGGTAAAAGCGTAGGGGTTACCGAATATCTCAGCTGGAATGAATGTTGTGGCAGTAGTGGGTTAAATTTATACGTTCAGGAAAGTCTTAACGTTTCCGATGGCACCTGTTGGATTTTAAGAATCGATTTATTAAAGAAAGATTTATGTGAGAGAATCATTGGTGCCAATATCAACGAGTTGACTGATGATTATAAAAGGTCCATCTATGAAAGAGAGTTGATTAGTAAGATTAACAGCGGTTTGAACTCACAGCAATTGTATGCATATTTACTCGATGAGTTTATCAATAACAGCAAATTATTTAGTCAGTGTAGGGACCGTTTGTATGCTTATAGAAATATCATTCCTCTTAAAAACCAGTTCGGTGAAATAAAGAAAGGCAAAATATATTTTTCTTCCGTTGACAGCAGTCTTTATTATGGAAAACTGTTTCCTTCCCATTTAGTAAATAATGAATGTGAAAGGTTCGCTAAATTTATAGAGTGTAAAGATATTTCATCCGTACATTTTGACGAGCTTGATATTTCACAACCTTTAACGAGAGACGACGTTGAAATGTTGCAAGATGAAACCATTGGTATTGTTAATAGTGATGAAATTATTTCACGTTGTATAGAAAGAGGGTTTATATCACAGGATTTAATAGCTGAATATGGTTTGGGTGCATATTCGCCTGTAAATATCGAATACTTCGAGGATGTGTTCAATCAACCTATAGAGGACAGGCAGAGGTTTTATGGAAAACTTAGAGAACGTATTAATAATCCAAGTGAAATTTTTGATAAGTCCATAGAGACTACGGTTAAGTTCTACAGGTTGAATGGTAAAGAATACCCTTTGAATTATAGTGAAAAACGCTATTATATAACGAGAAGATATTCGCTTAGCAGTAAAAAGGATTATTGCGTGTGCCAGATGTGTAAAAAGGCAAAGAAGATAAATTATATTGAAGTCAATAATCTTGAACTATTACCTAAATATTATTGGGTAGAGTGCGGAGTATCTTTATGTCTTGAATGTAGCAAACGTTTTGAGGAACTTAGGGAAAATAAAGGTATAAGGGATAGATTCTATAAAAAGATTTTAGAGGCAGACGTTGACGTGGATGAACCGATTGAGATACCTGTTTCAGAAAGTGAAGCAATAATGTTCGGGCAATCTCATCTGGCTGAAATACAAGAAATATTAAAAAAGCAAGAAGAGGATAAATAAACACTTAAAACGGTCAAGTGAACAAAATTACGGGGCACTTGACCGTTTAATTTTTTTGGGGTGTTGATGATATGTTTCCTCGGTGAAGTTTTATTAATATCACATCGAACGATTGTTCTCTAAAACTTCGTTAAACGGCTGCTAATTTGCTCTACAATCGACTTTAACAGCTTTCTTGAGTACCTCTTCATCTTTGGTGTTAAAGTGGCTGTAACAACTGAATTTTGACGATTATCGTCCATCGTAAGGTGGACGATTATTTTTTGCAACAAATTTACCTTCCGTATTATTTTCGAGGGGATATTTTGGCATAGCCGAGCCACCTTGTCAACTCCGTTTCGGTGCAGGCATTCACGGCGTTGACAAGGTCAAAATTAAAACAAGCAAGGTTATGCCGATGTCCCGCCTATGCCCTTTTTACCCCGTCGAAAATAAACCAACGGAGGTAAAAACAAATGACAAATTTAGGTATTAAGGACTATCAGGTTTTAACAGAGGTTATCTCTCCTGATAATGTTCAGGAAATGGCAGAGCTGCTTGCTCTTAAGGAGACGAAATGGCTTATAGGCAGGTTGGGTGAATTTGCTTCAATAACTCGACATAATCTCTACTTGGACGTTATGAACAAGAATACAAGGGGTTACGTTCTTTCGGACAGCTACGACTTGGTTCAAACGGTATCAGTGTTCTTATGTGAACATTTCGGTGAGTACTTGGACGACTACTATTATTCCACGAAGAAGGGCAAGGAAATAACGCTTAAGTTCCATTGTTATCATTTAGTCAACAGGGCGTTATGTAAGAAACACAGCAGGTCAAAGTCTAGTCAAAGTTTGGAGACTTTATCAAGAGCGACGCAACCGAAAGCTGAAATAAACATATTTGAAGATACTGCGGACTATACGGCGGTAGATGCTATCGTCTTTAAACTAAACTTGTCCGAGCATTTTACTACTATCTTAAATTGCCGTATGTCGGGTATGAGTTTTCCTGAAATTGGAAGAATTGTAAACCGCTGTACAAGCACCGTTTGGAGCGATTTAAACGCCATAAAAAAGAGGTACATAAAGCTGATGCGGGACTACGAATAAACAGTCAAAATCAGCAATAAATAAATAGCAGAAATTAACAAATGGCTGTAGTGTGTGCGCTTGGTAATTAACAAGTGGCGCCTGTCGGCGCCAACCAAGCGCACACACTACAGAAACGAACCTAAACACCCTAAAAAACAAAGAAACGGAAGAACGGGCGTTTGCGCTGAGCCGCTTGCAAATCGCCCGTTGTTCTCTTCCGTAGTTGCTTTGTTTTAGGTTGGGTTTATTGTACTTGAAATCAGTTCGGTATTTTACGTTGTATTAACGTGTGCCGAAAAGGAGTTATTAAAATGAATATCTCAATCATATCACAAAAAGGTAACAAAATGAGCTGTTTACTCAACAATAGTTGCGGTTTTAGGTAACTAAATGCGCTATTATTTTCTTTGGAAAAGGTTTATATTGGAATCAACCGAAGAAATTACCTAACAAATAAATAATTGAAACCAGAAACATTTGAAACATTAAATCAAAAGAAGGAAAGCAAAGACGTTATGCGTTACGGCATACAGTTGCAGATGCTTAATACTTTACGGGCATCTGGAGCTATAACGGCGGTAGAGTATGAAAAGGTGCTTAACACCTTGAAGCGCGATTATCACGTTGTGTCCAACCTGATTTGACAAGGAGATAAAATTATGAATGAAGTAGAAATAATTAAAGCAAGTACAAGTATTATTGACAGGGGCAAGAGCAAGAAACTAGACAAAAGGTTGCGCGTGGCGGCATACTGCCGTGTAAGCACCAATGATGAGGATCAGCTCAATAGTTACCGTTCGCAGGTCAAATACTATACCGAGTTGATAAATTCCAAGAAGGAATGGACGCTTGCAGGAATCTATGCCGACGAAGCGATAACGGGTACTCAGGTGGTTAAACGAGAAGAGTTTCAAA
>JBJEVA010000110.1:0-2364 GCA_051884115.1 Candidatus Coproplasma sp.
AAATCGCAAATACTTGAAAGGTTGAAAAAATATTGTGCGTGTCCGCCGTTGTTGATTTCGCTTTGATAAGTCATCAGCTCGGCGTATGGCGACTGAGCTTTCTCGTCTGCCCAAAGCTTCCACATTTTGTTCCATTTCAGTTGCTTATCCGAAAGCTTACCTTTCTTTTTCCTGAATAAATCTAATAGTCCCATAAAATTTATTTCCTGTAATATGACTATATAATATCACATAAATACACAATATACAAGTTGTAAATTGATTATATACAAAGTAAAAAGTGAGTGGAATTTTAAAAATTTCACTCACTTTTTGCTGGTGCGGATAACAGGAGTCGAACCTGCACGGTCACCCACAGGATTCTAAGTCCTGCGCGTCTGCCAATTCCGCCATATCCGCAAATAAAAGGTATTAAGTTAGAATAAAGATTAAGTAAATAGTATGTAAGCGCAGGACTTAAAAAACAGGGCTCCCGCAAAAGATTTGCTTGCAAAGATTTTGTGGGAAGAGGAGACGTAACGGAGCAAGGTTAGCCTTTGTGCCAACAAAGGCTTTAAAGCGTAGTTTGCGTTGACGAGTCTGCCAATTCCGCCATATCCGCATACGGTTTTAAATTTAAAACTATTTGTAAAAGTCAGCAAATACCGCCTTCCACAAACTTCAACAAAGATATTTTAATTTATGGTAATCAAAAAGTCAAGGCAAACGCATTTATATTAAAGCATTTATATTTTTTGTTAAAAGTATTTACAATCTTTTTAATTTTTTCACCTTTTGCGATATAAAAAAATTCCCTGAGTTGTATTAAATTGTAATATAAAAATATGATTTTGAACGCCCATTTTTGCTTAAAAAGTTGACACTTATACATTATAATGATATTATTTTCATAAGATGGAAAGTCTGTTTTAGGATAGATTTTTAAAACAAACTTCCGTAAGAGAAGAGGATGAAAAAAAGAAATGAGTATTTTATTATGCGACAGCAACTGCGAGCTTTGGTTCGACAGGGTTAAGGAATTAGGGCTACAATTTATTTCAATGCCTTATTGCTATAACGATAAGGAGTACGGCTACGATTTGGGTGAAAACACCGACTTTAACGCCTTTTACTCTGCTGTAAGGTCGGGCGTTATTCCCAAGACTATGGCATTGAACCCCGAAAATTACAAGGAAATTTTAACCCCCTATTTCTCGGCGGGAGAGGACGTTTTATACATAAGCTTTTCCCACGCTATGAGCGGAACGTTCAACCAACTCGACACGGCGTTGAAAGAACTTAAAGAGCAGTTTCCCGAAAGAAAATGCACAGTGTTCAACACCAACTCAATATCGCTCGGTGCAGGAATACAGGTGGAGGCAGGGGCGCTCAAAAAACAGCAGGGTGCTTCCGACGAGGAGATTATAGAGTTTTTAAAGGGCTTTACGGATAAGGTGGCGGTATATTTTGCCGTTAACGATTTAATGCACTTAAAACGTGGCGGAAGGCTCTCTACCGCATCTGCCGTGGCAGGCACTATCTTGAATATCAAACCCGTTCTCACCATAAACGAAAAGGGCGGTTTAAACGTATATACCAAAGTATCGGGCAGAAAAAAGGCAATACGCTATCTTGCTTCAAAGGTTATAGAAGAGCTTACAGACCCTTCCTATTCGGTTTACGTTTTAGACGGAGACTGCAAGGAAGAGGGGGACGAGTTGGCGTCTTTAATTAAAGAGAAGCGCCCCGAAGCTAACATTGTCCGTCAGATAATAGGTCCCGTAATAGGTACCCATTGCGGACCCGATACGCTTGGCGTAATATTCGTAGCCGATAAACGTCCTATAGCTTTGGAAAAATAACGGGAGAGTAATATGATAGAAGTAAAAGAAATTACGTCTAAACGCGATAAGAAGAAGTTTTTCAAATTCCAACACACGCTCTATGCGGGCAACGAACACGCGTGTAGCAACCTCTATATGGACGAGTTTGCTGAGTTCGACCCCAAAGTAAACGACGCATTCCGCTTTGCCGATTGCAAGATGTTCCTTGCGTATAAGGACGGAAAAATCGCAGGGCGAGTTGCAGGAATCTGGCATAGAGGAGCAAACGAAAAGTTCAATAAAAAGCAATTGCGCTTCACCCGTTTTGACGTGATTGACGATATCGAAGTAACAAAGGCTCTGTTTGCAAAATTAAACGAATGGGCAAAAGAACTCGGTATGGACGAAATTATCGGACCTATGAGCTTTTCCGATTTGAACGAAGAGGGAATGCTTATCGAAGGCTTCGATAGGGACAGTACTTACATAGAGATATACAACGCCCCTTACTACGTAGAGCATATGCAAAAGCTTGGTGCGTATAAGGTTGTCGATTGGAATT
>JBJEVA010000111.1:0-10351 GCA_051884115.1 Candidatus Coproplasma sp.
CGCCGACGACCACGGGGAAATGGTGTTCCTCTCCAAGGAAAACGACTCCAACGGCTGTATCGGCACCGTGGACGTCAGTTATCCTTCCATTCCTCTGTTTCTGCTGTATAATGTCGAACTTGTAAAGGGAATGATGCGCCCGATAATGAAGTTTGCAAAGATGCCTGTCTGGAACTACGATTTTGCTCCGCACGACGTTGGAACGTATCCGCATTGTTGCGGACAGGTTTACGGCTTCAAGTCGGAAAAGGATAAATATACAGGCAATCTTTTAAAAAAGAGCGACAAAGAAACATATTTCCCCTTTTATCTTTTGCCTGAAAACAGCGATGTTTACGCTTTAAAGTATCAGATGCCTGTGGAGGAGTGCGCTAATCTCTTAATTATGCAGTACGCCTGTTTTAGGTGCGATAAGGATATTTCCTTCTTCAACGAAAACTTTGACTTGTCGGAAAGGTGGGTGGAATATCTTGTCAAATACGGGTTAAAACCCGAAGAACAGCTTTGTACAGACGATTTTGCAGGGCATCTCAAAAACAATCTCAATCTTGCGATAAAGGCGACCGTGGGAATCGCATGCTATTCAGAACTCGCCAAAGCCGCACAAAAGATGGAAATAGCCGAAAAATATCGTAAGACGGCGGAGGCATTTGCCACAGAAATCACTGCCTTTGCAAACAGGTTTTCGCACCTGCCGATATCGTGGGATTCGGACGAAAGCACGTTTTCTCTCAAATATAATTTCGCATTTGATAAACTGCTCGGGCTGAAATTGTTTGGGCAGGATATATTCGAACGGGAAATCAATTGCTATCTTCAAAGGGCAAACGCATACGGCGTACCGCTTGATAACCGTAAAGCGTACACCAAAAGCGACTGGCTCTGCTGGGTTGCTACGCTCACGAATGATGAGAAAAAACGTGAAAAGCTGTTGTCAGGTATTGCTAAGTTTTTGAAAGACTCTCCCGACCGAGTACCTTTTTCCGATTGGTACGATACAGATTCGGGTTCGCATTACTATTTCCGCGCTCGCAGCGTTCAGGGCGGATGCTTTATTCTATTGCTTGGCAATCCGGACAGATAAATTTTATCGGCAAATATTGAGTGTAACTTTGGTATTATACCGTGAGACTAAATATAAAATGAAAGAAATAGAAGAAATTATATTACGTATGACGTTGGAGGAAAAGGTAGCGCAGATGCAACAGCTATCTGCAAACGCAACGCCGAAAGAGATTTTCGAAGGGTTTAAAGCACAGGGAGAAATCGGTTCCTATCTTCACGTATTGGGCGAGGAAACGGGCGAATATCTTGAAAGTGCGGAAGATTCGCGTCTTAAAATTCCGCCCATATTCGGCATAGACGCAATACATGGTCACGCCCTTTTAAAGGGCGCAACCGTGTTCCCTTCACAGCTTGCAATGGCTTGCAGTTGGAACGAAGGGCTTGTTGAAAAGGTGGGAGAGATTACGGCAAAAGAGGTTGCCGCAGACGGACTTAACTGGGTGTTTTCGCCTGTATTGTGCCTTGGCAGGGATTTGCGCTGGGGCAGAATAGACGAAACCTTCGGCGAGGACGCAGAGCTTTCTTCACGCTTAGGTTCAGCCATAATAAAGGGCTATCAAAAGGACGGACTTGTTGCGGCTTGCGCAAAGCACTACTTGGGCTATGGCGAGGCTACGGGTGGAAGAGATTCCTATGATACCGAAATAACTGAACGCAAGGCAAGAGAGGTGTTTTTAAAGCCTTTTAAGGCGGCTGTCGATGCGGGCTGTATGACCTTTATGACGGCATACGGCTCGATAGACGGCACTCCGCTGACTATAAGCCATAGGTATTTAACCGAAATTTTAAAAGAGGAATACGGCTTCGACGGGTTTGTGGTGACCGACTGGGGGAACTTCCGCTCGCTCGTCAACGGACAGAAAGCCTTTGAAAGCATGGACGAAGCGTGCATAGAGGGCGTAAAGGCCGGCAACGATATGAGTATGAACAGTTACGAGTTCTACTCCGCGCTCGTTAACGCCGTAAAAGAGGGAAGAATAGAGGAGAGCGTTATAGACGACGCGGTCAGGCGTATACTTCGCATAAAGGCAAGGCTCGGGCTTTTAGATGAAGAAAAGCCGAAGCGACCTTCAAGAGAGGTAATCGGCTGTGACGAGCATAAGAAGTTTAATTATAAAGTTGCGATTGAAAGTGCGGTGTTGTTAAAAAACGACGGCGTACTACCTTTAAAGAGTGTTAAAAAGATAGCGGTAATAGGACCCAATGCCGACGACGTACGCGCACAATACGGCGACTGGACTTACTTTTCACACCCCGACCCCAAGCCTTGGGAAACGGGAAAGGATGGCGTATATACCGTATTGAAAGGCATAAAGGAAGTTTATGCGGATAGTGAAATTTTGTATGAAAAGGGTTGTTCAATAAACGATAACGACAGTGACGATATACTGGACGAGGCGTTGAGCGCCGCAAGCCAAGCAGACTTGGTTGTTGTCGTTCTTGGCGACAACCTCTCACAGAATGGCGAGGGTAAGGACAGGGCAAATCTCGTTTTAAGCGGTAGGCAAAACGAGCTAATAAGACGGGTAAAAGAACTCAACAAACCTGTGATATGCGTACTCGTAAACGGCAAACCGCTCGTTTTGAACGAGGTTGAAAAATACTCCGACGCAATAATAGAAACGTTTAACGGCGGAGATATGTGCGGCTTGGCGATTGCGAATCTGATGAAAGGAAATGAAAATTTCAGCGGAAAACTTCCCATATCTTTCCCCTACGATTCTTCGGCAACTCCTTGCTATTATAATCAATACGACTATTGGCACTACTACAGAAAATACATAGACGTACCTGCCGGCAGTCCTTACCCTTTCGGATACGGACTTTCGTACAGCAAGTTTGACTATGGCGACTTAAAAGGCAAGGTCGAAAACGGCAACGTCAAGTTAAGCTTAACTGTAAAAAACGTAAGCAATACTAACGGCGAGGAAGTTGTACAACTTTATTATAAAGATAAAATCTGTAAGATATTAACGCCTGTAAGAACGCTTTTGGATTTCAAAAGGGTATATGTGCCTGCAAACGCAAGCGCAATCGTAGAATTTGAAATACCCGTGCAGTCGCTGGGCTATTACAATCAAAAATGCGAATACACGGTCGATGCAGGCGAATTTGAATTTTACGTTTCCGGCGACGGAAAGAATTTTGTAAAAACAAGCCTGAAAGTTGCATAAAGAGAAATAGTTTGATTTGCAGTAAAGTTAAAATAAATATAATACTTGGAGAATAGAAAAATGAATTTTAAGGGAAAAACGGCAATATCTACGGGTGCTGCTTCGGGAATGGGATTATTATTTGCACAAAATTTTGCGTCGCTTGAAGGAAACGTTGTGCTTTGCGACGTAAATGAAGAAGTTTTAAACGAAAAAGTAGCGGAAATCAATGCGAAAAATCAAGGAAAAGCAATCGGCGTTGTGTGCGACGTTCGGGATTATAAGCAGGTGTGTTAAGAAAGACGGCGAAAATCTTGTTTTAACGTTTGCAAACAACGAAACGCAGGGCTATAACCTCAAGAATATGAGGAAGATCGACGAGGCGTATTTGGACGGCGAAGAGCATGAGGTAACGCTTGGCATTCGTGGCGAAAATATAGTACTTGACGAGGCAGGGCTTACAACTACGCTTACCATTAAGGAAATACTCGGCAACACAACGCAGATGTTTGTAAAAGTAGCACCCGACGCCCCCAACTGCATAGTATGCCTTTCCGAGCGCAACGACATAAAGGCAGACGATGTCGTCAAGATTAAGTTTGACGAAAAGAAGATTCACCTCTTTGATAAGGAAACAGAATTTGCAATAATGAGCAGAGAGTTTGGCAATTAACGACCAATATATAGATTATGGAAAGTAAAATTATAGATTTATACGAATATTTCAATATTCCCAGAAACGGTGCTGCGGCAGGCTATCTGACGACGTATTTAAGAACACCGTCGCTGGAAATTAAGGCAAAAATAAGACCTGCCGTTTTGGTTATTCCCGGTGGAGCGTATACGATGGTGTCCGACAGAGAGGGCGAACCCGTCGCACTAAGTTTTTTAAGCGAAGGATATTGTGCCTTCTTGTTGAAATATACAACCCATACCGCCTATCCTACACCGCTTATAGAGGCGTGTATGGCTATGGTATACATTCGGGAAAATGCCGATAAATTCGGAATAGACCCCAATAGCGTTGTAGCTATAGGTTTTTCGGCAGGCGGACACCTTACGGGTATGCTCGCAACTATGAGCGGAGAGAAAGAGATAGAGGACGCATTAGTCGACAAATGTTGTCTTGCGAAGCCGAACGCCGTAATCTTAAGTTATCCCGTAATTACTATGGAAGATAAGTTTACGCATGGTGATACAAGGCGAATAATCAGCGGTGACGGGGCATTACCTTACGACAAGCTTTCTATAGAAAAACGTGTAACCGATAACAGTGTGCCCGCATTTATCTGGCACACTATGGAGGACAACTGCGTACCCGTTGAAAATTCGCTTAATTTAGCTTCGGCTTACAAAAAGGTAGGCGTACCGTTTGCTCTGCATATCTTTGAAAGGGGCTTTCACGGTTTAAGTCTTTGCAACGAAGAGGTGTTCGACAGCGAAGAGATTTACAAGTCTTTCGGACACGTTGATAGATGGTTTGACCTTGCGTTGGATTGGTTAAAAATGCGTGGATTTGAAGTAAAGGTAAAATAAATGTACTATATAGGAATAGATTTAGGCGGTATGAGTGCAAAGTGTGCCGTATTAATTGACGGTGCACTCTGCGGCGTATGCCGTTGTAAGACGGATAAGAACAACACCCCCGAACAGACGGCAGCAGACCTTGCCTTTTTAGCCGAAGAGGCAATAGCCCAAAGCGGAATTGCTAAAGACCAGATAGGCGGAATAGGCATAGGCTCTCCCGGTATTATCGATAGCGAAAAGGGCATAGTCGAAAGCTGGTCAAATTTCGGTTGGGAAAAGGTTAAGCTTGCTAAGCTTGTAAGCGAAAAGGTAGGTTTGCCTGTATACGTTTTAAACGACGCCAATGCGGCAACGTACGGTGAATACACCTACGGTTCGGCAAAGAAGTACAACTCTGCCGTAATGCTTACCATAGGTACGGGCGTAGGCGGAGGAATAGTATTCGACGGAAAGCTTTTAGAGGGTAACAGCGGTGCAGGAGCCGAACTCGGTCACGAGGTTATCCGCTTTGGCGGTGAAAAATGCACCTGCGGCAGGCGAGGCTGTTTAGAGGCGTATGCCTCTGCAACTGCGCTTATAAGGCAGGCTAAAAAGGCAATGGCGTTACATACGGACAGCCTTTTATGGCAACTGTGCAATCAGGATATTGACGCCGTAGACGGCAAGATAATCTTTGAGACGTTCGCATCAGACGATAAAACGGCAAAGTCAGTCGTCAATAAATACCTTACTTATCTTTCAGAGGGCGTAATAAATTACGTGAATATTTTCCGTCCCGAAGCGGTGATAATAGGCGGAGGAATAAGCGCACAGGGCGAGGTTATAACAAAGCCTATTCAAAGAAAGGTAAACAGGTATATGCTTGGCGGTAAAAATTCACCTGCGGTTAAAGTTGTGGCGGCAACGCTTGGCAATGACGCAGGCATCTTCGGTGCGGCGGCGTTTGCGGAGAATAAAAATAAAACGGAGTAATTAAAATGGAAAACGTACTTGTAACAGGCGGTGCAGGCTATATCGGTAGTCATACTGTTGTAGAGCTGATTGAAAACGGCTACGGCGTAGTCGTTGTGGACAACCTTTCAAATTCCTGCGATGAGAGTTTGAACAGGGTTGAAAAGATTACGGGTAAGAGCGTTAAGTTCTATAACAACGATATAAGAGATAAAGCCGCATTAGACAAAATATTTACCGAAAATAAGATAGATTGGGTAATACACTTTGCAGGGCTTAAGGCGGTAGGCGAATCTTGCGCAAAGCCTGTTGAGTATTACGACAATAACTTATACGGCACACTCGTATTATTGCAGTCAATGCGTGAGCACGGCTGTAAAAAGATAGTGTTCTCATCATCTGCTACCGTCTACGGCGACCCTGAAGTGTTGCCTTTAACCGAAACCTGCAAGACGGGCGGCACAACTAATCCCTACGGTACGAGCAAGTTTTTTCAGGAAATAATGTTAAACGACGTCTACAAAGCCGACAACGAGTGGACGGTGGTATTGCTTAGATACTTCAACCCCGTCGGCGCACACGAAAGCGGACTGATAGGCGAGGACCCCAAGGGCATACCTAACAACTTAACGCCTTATATAGCAAAGGTTGCAATAGGCGAACTTAAAGAAGTGGGCGTGTTCGGCAACGACTATCCTACCCCCGACGGCACAGGCGTGAGGGATTATATTCACGTAGTAGATTTGGCAAAAGGACACGTTGCGGCTATAGATAAAATCAAGCAGAGCGGAGTATATACATACAACTTAGGCACGGGCGTAGGCTACAGCGTGTTGGACGTTATACACGCCTTTGAAAAGGCGTGCGGGCACAATATTCCCTATGCAATCAAGCCTCGCCGCCCCGGAGATATTGCGGCTTGCTATGCAGATGCAAGCAAGGCAAAAAAGGAGCTTGGCTGGGAGGCAAAGCTCGGCATAGACGAAATGTGCGCAAGCAGTTGGAATTGGCAGACAAAGAACCCGAATGGATATAAGAAGAACTGATATGACCGAAAAAGAGAAGATGATTTCTGGTCAAATTTACGACCCGAACGATGAGGAACTTTTAATTCTCCGCCGCACAGCACATAAACTCTGTAAACTTTACAATGATACGTTTGAGGATGAGGTAGAAAGACGGGAAGAATTGCTGAACGAACTAATTCCGAATCACGGCATTGGAACGTATTTACAGGGTCCCGTGTATTTTGATTACGGTGTGTTTACCAAAGTCGGGAAGAATTTTTATTCTAATTTTAATTTTACCGTTTTGGATGTATGTCCCGTAACGATAGGTGATAATGTGTTTGTAGGACCTAACGTATCCATACTCACACCCAAACATCCGTTGCGCTGGCAGGACAGAAATATCTACAAGAGTGAAAAGGGCTACTTTACTGACAGAGAATATGGCGCACCCGTAACAATCGGCGACAATTGTTGGATAGCTGGCAACGTTATGATTTGTGCAGGTGCTAAAATTGGTGCCGGGTGCGTGATAGGCGCAGGATCGGTAGTGACGGGTGAGATACCTGAAAACTCGCTTGCGTACGGAAATCCTTGCAGGGCGGTACGAAAAATTACTGAAGCTGACATAACGGACTTAAATAAGGAACAAATATGAAAGATTTTTTGATAAAGGCGGAAGAGTTTACAGAGTATGCCAAAAAGTATCTCGAACTCGATCCGTATAATGCAAATTACGTTAGAAACCAAGTGCTTGAAATTCTGCAAAGGTGCGAGGGTGAGGAGCTTTCCGAAGAAGAGGCAGACGAGGTGTACGGTGTACTCTCGCTTATGCCGAGCGAAATCAACGCTAAATTCCAAAGCCTTTTGAAAGAGGGTGGAAAGGTCGCAACAGATTGGTTTTATAACTACTGTGTACGTAACGACTACGTTAAAAAGGCAAAGTTAGATAAAAACCCTCGCTTTGAAAGCAACGGGCTTATCATTACCATAAACAAGGCGAAGCCTGAATTCAGAGACCCCAAAAAGGCAAAGGCGGGTAACTCGGTTGACGGCGGATTTGCAAAGTGCGTAATATGCCGTGAAAACGAGGGGTATGGGGCAAGGAACAAAAGGACGCTGAGGACGGTTGATATAACTCTTGGCGGTCAGCCTTGGTTTTGGCAGTATTCTCCATACGGTTATTTTCACGAACACGGAATTGCTGTAAACTGTGAACATATCCCTATGCATATAGACAAGGGAACGTTCAGCCGTCTTATGGACTTTGTGGATATATTTCCTCATTATTTCATTGGTTGTAATGCAGTTCTGCCGAGGATAGGAGGAAGCGTACTAGCACACGACCATTATCAGGGCGGTGGCGAAATTCTGCCTATGCATAAAGCGAAAGCGGCGTATGTATTGAAACATAAAGATTACCCCGACGCCATAATTGAAGTTGTAGATTGGCAGGGTACGGTTGTAAGAGTAGTTTCTAAAAACCGTGAAGATATAGTTGAACTGTGTGAAAAGGTGCGTTCGGCTTGGGTAGATTATTCAAATCCCGAACTCGGAATAATCAACGAGGATGAAGAAGGGATACATAACAGCATTTCGCCAACCGTAGTTAAGACGGAGAGGGGATATGAAATGAGCGTAATTCTCCGCTCAAATATTACTAGCGAACAGTACCCCGACGGCGTATTCCACGCCCACCCCGAATTCCACACGATAAAGAAAGAGAGCATAGGTTTAATAGAGGCGCAGGGACTTTTTATTCTTCCCGGACGACTTGAAACAGAGCTTTCCGAGATAGAAAAGATTATAGAAGAAAAACGTCAATTGCCTGAAGAATATTCTGCTTTTGAGTTGGTTTATAACGAAACGAAAGCAATTTGTGAAGGTAAAAATATTAACGTTTACGAGGCAATGCAGGAAGAACTTGGCAGTATTTGTTCGAGAATTCTCGAAAATACTGCAGTATTCAAAGATAAAAAGCAGACGATTAAATTTTTGATAGATTTAGGATGCGAATTATGAACGAAAGAGAATATGAATATAAAATCACAGCGGCAGGCAGGGTAAATATAATTGGCGAACACGTGGACTATTGCGGTGGCAAGGTTTTGCCTGCGGCTCTGTCATTAAAAAACACCGTTTACGTTCGTCCTAACGGCACGAATAAAATCAATTTAAAATGGACTACCTTGCCCGATGAAGTTACGCTGGATATAGACAAGTTAGAAAGCTACAAAGATTTAAAGTACGGCAACTATCAGGCGGGAAGTGCTTTAATGTGGCAGAGGGCAGGGCATAAGATTATCGGTTGCGATATGCTTATGGACTGCACGGTCCCTTTCGGTAGCGGACTTTCTTCATCTGCCGCAATCGAAGTGTCGACGATAGCTGCACTTGCAACTGTTGCAGGGGAGCAGTTCGACCCCGTTGACGTAGCGTTAAAGGCACAGCAGGCAGAAAGGGAATATGCAGGGGTCAACTGCGGAATTATGGATCAATACGCCTCTGCTTGCGGTAAGAAAAATCACGCAATACTTCTCGATTGTAAGACGCTTGAAAGAGAGTACGTTCCCGTAACGCTTGCCGATTATTCGCTTGTCATCATCAACAGTAACAAGCCCCATAACCTTATAGAGAGCAAGTATAACGAACGCCGTGCCGAAACCGAGCAGGCATTAAGAGAACTCAACAAATACGTTGACATAGAATGTCTTGCCGATTTAAGACCTGAAGATTTTTCAAGGTATTGTCACGTGCTGAGCGGTAAGGTGCGAGATAGGGCAACTCACGTGATTTACGAATGTGAGAGGGTTCGTCTTGCAGTGCAAGCAATGAGAGCAGGCAAAATAGATTTTTTGGGTAAGCTCTTAAACAAATCTCACAGGTCTTTATCCGAGCTGTATGAAGTTACGGGCAGAGAGCTTGACACCCTTGCTTATTTAGCGCAGAAACATCCTGACTGTGCAGGTTCGCGTATGACCGGAGCAGGTTTCGGTGGTTGTACGATATCGCTCGTTAAAACCGAAAGCGTAAAATCTTTTGAAGAACACGTTTGCGAACATTACGAACGTGCAACGGGCTACAAGGCGCAGTGCTATGAAGCGGATATTGCAGACGGCATAACGGTTGAAAAATTATAATGATAACAAAGACTTTATTCGATAAATACAATGACAGAGACGTCTATCTCTATACGATAGAAAACGGCGATATAAAGGTTGGCGTACTTGATTTCGGCGGCATACTTAACTTTATAAAACTCAATACTTTCAAAGGCGAGAAAAATATTTTAATTGGCTATGATAGCGTACAGGGCTATCTCAACAGTTTCGGTTACGTAGGCGCAACCGTGGGCAGAGTTGCCAACAGAATAGCAGGTTCAAAATTCACGCTTGATAATAAAGAGTGGATAGTTTCCGCTAATGAAGGAGAAAATTGCCTGCACGGTGGCGTTGAGGGGTTTGATAAGAGATTTTATGATGCAGAGGTTAACGGCGATACCTTAACCCTTTCATTAACAAGTCCCGACGGCGATATGGGCTTCCCCGGTGAGCTTAAATTCAAGGTGGAATTTGCTTTAAACGGCAGAGAGCTTACAATAAAGTACAGCGGCATAAGCGATAAAGACACGCTGTTTTCGCCCACCTG
>JBJEVA010000112.1:0-10349 GCA_051884115.1 Candidatus Coproplasma sp.
TGGTTCGACTACGATAAAGGGCTTGCATATCTTGCCGATACATATCTTGACGGCAAACGAGAAGAACTCAAGCTTTATGCTAAGGAATACAGAGAACGCTTCATGCTTGAACGCAATGAAACGCAGATAGAAACAAGTTTTTCAAGTCAGCTTGAATTCTATGAAAGTAAATTCAGCAAAGCGTTCTCGAAAGCGCATGAAGAAATCGAATGGGAAATTTTTTCCGTTTGCCGTGAAGAAATCCTTGCGGTTGGAGCAAAAGAACTTCTTGATTATCTCTGTGAGCGCGGGTATACGCTTGCCGTACTAAGCAATAGTATCTTTTCCTCTGATACGTTAAAAAAATATTTGGATAAATTCGGGCTGCTGCATTATTTTGAAAAAGTCGTTTCAAGTGCGGATATTACTCATCGTAAACCGTCTGTTAAAGCGTTTGAGTCGGTATTGAAGGCGATAGGCGCATTGCCTTCACCCGAAATATACTTTATCGGGAACAAGGTAGACAAGGACGCCATGGGGGCTTTAAGCGCAGGGCTTTCTCCTATCCTGATTTCAAAAGAGCCTGTTGAAGCACCATGCGTTATCTTGCCAAGCCTTACAGCAGTGAAAGAATGTCTCGAAAGTAGTTATCTGTATGTAAATAATATAGCAGACAGGGAATCGTTGGTTGACGGTCCCGGACTGCGTACAGTGGTGTTCTTTCAGGGATGTAAAAAAGCCTGCAAAGGCTGCCATAACCCAATGACGTGGTCACTTTCAACAGGAACTCGATACTCCGTAAATGAACTCGCCGAAATTTTGAAAGCTAAAGCTAAAAACAAAAAAATCACTTTTTCAGGCGGTGAGCCGCTTCTTCAATCTAAGGCAATAATTGAGCTTTCAAAAGCGCTTGACGGTTACGACCTTTGTATGTACACAGGAATGAATGAGGAAGATGTCCCGGAAGAGCTGAAAGATATGCTCCATTATTTGAAAGTCGGATCATTTCAAAGAGAAAACAGAACCACGGTGTCACCGTATGTAGGATCAACCAATCAATCGTTCATCGATTTAAGGAGGATACATGAAACAATTGACAAACGATAACGCAGCCAATCGCTCAAGTTATGTGGGAAGCGTTTATAATGTCGGCGAAAGAGCTGTAAAAAGAGAACTTCTTGATTCTTTACCAAGCGTATGGTCGCACCTGCATCGTGATGGATATATTCATATCCACGACCTCGATGCCTATGGAAAAACATATAACTGCTTAACATTTGACGTCCTCTCAAGATTTCCTTTTGAATTATTCGGAGGGCTTTCGGATAGTGCAAAAATCATCCGTCTGTTCGGATATTTCAAAACCATGTTTGCGGACATGGGAAACGAACAATCGGGAGGTATGGCGTTTGCAAATTTCGATAATGAACTTGAAGAAATCCTGCGAGTGTTAGAGGTGGCAGATAGCGAAATTACTCGAGAACTGATAGCTTCTTGCATAGGAGATTTTATTTTATGGTGCAATAATACGCACACTCGAATGGGGCAAACAAGCTACTATGTAACCTTGAATATTGGTCTCGCTCGTAACGAGCGAGCAAGGTTTATCGCTTATTCAGTGATAGACGAATTTGAAAAGATCGGCGATATCGTGTACAAGCCTAACATCGTGTTTAAGGTGAGTGACGGCGTCAACAGAACCGAAGGAGATAGGAACTTCGACCTTTATCAGAAGGCGTTGCTTTGCACGGCAAAGAAAATGATTCCGACCTATCTGCTCTGTGACTGTGAAGGGGACAAGAACACGCCTGCAGAAAAGCTCTCCGTTATGGGGTGCAGAACAAGAGTAGTAGATGATATATTCGGATATGCAGGTGCTATAGGGAGAGGCAATATCGCCAACGTCAGCATAAATCTCCCTCGCCTCGCTCTTGAGATTGACAATGCCTATGGAGGAAAAGAAGTCGCGAAAAAGGTGCAGATTTTCAAGCAGAGGTGGTTGGAAATTGCAAACACCACGACAGAAATATTGCTCGACCGATACCGCAAAACCACAAGAATAAATGCGGAAGATTTCCCTGCAAATCTTGCTCGTCAGTTATGGTGTGTACCGTTTGAAAAACCATCCGAAGTATTTAAACACGGTACTCTTTCCATCGGATTTATAGGACTTTCCGAAGCGGTTGAGGTGTTGACAGGTTCTCGTTTTTATCTATCGGAAGATGCTTATGAAGTCGCTCTTGACTTTGTAAAATTCATGCGTGAATATTGCGATGATCAGAGAGATAAAACGAACATAAACTTTTCGCTTCTGGCAACAAGCGGCGAACTCATAAGCGGAAGATTTATTGAAATCGATAAGACTATGTTCAAACCTAAATTCGACATTTTCTCCAAAGGCTTTTATACAAATTCGTTCCACGTAAACGTCGATAGCGGAATATCTGCAAGAGAAAAATTACAAAAAGAAGGCGCTTTCCACCTTTACTGCAACGGCGGTTCTATTTCTTATATTGAACTTGGCGAAGCACCCATAGGTAATGATGAAGGATTAAGGGAACTTGTGGAAGAAGGGATTAAATCGGGAGTGAGATACCTTGGAATAAACTTTCCAAAGGATATATGTAAAGCCTGCGGTGCTTCGGGCGTATTTGATATATGCCCCGTCTGCAAATCGAAAGACGTGACAAGAATACGCAGAGTAAGCGGTTATCTTGAAATCCTTGACGGGTTTACGAGCGGAAAGAAACACGAAGTAGAGACAAGAACCACCAATTAGGAGATGAAACTATGCATATAGCAATTGAAGGATTTGACGGGGTTGGCAAAAGTACGGCGGCGAAAAAGCTTGCGGAAAAACTCGGGTTTTTATTAGTTGAAAAACCTTTGCACTTTCTCTTTGATAAGGAAGGAGATAAGGAATATATTCGTATTCGCAATGAAGTAAATCAAAGCAACAACAGGCAATTTACAGGGTGGTTTTACGGACTTGGAAATATTTATCTTTATGAGAAATTCGGGGGACAGAATATCATTACCGACAGACATATCCTCTCCAATTACTGTTGGAGCGGTACGCCCGAAACGGATTATATTTTCGATGCTATTTTCAAGACGACAGGCTCTCCCGATTTTACTTTTCTTATTTACGCAGACCCTGAAGTTATAGAAAAGCGTATGAGAAAAAGAAACCCGAACGACTCGGATTTACGAAAGGTTCAGTATATCAAAACGGCTTATGAAAAAATGCGTAGCGTTATTGAACGTTACGAAATGCCAGGCATTGTAATTGATACTACAAACCTTGACGAAGAAACGGTGGTAGAGCTTATGATGAGCGAACTTAAAAAGAGAGGTATTATCAATGGCTGAAAAGACAAAAGACACTCTGTTCATTGATATGAAATATGTGATTTTATATCGTAAACTCGGATACGATGAAATAGCGCCCGATGTGTTTGTTTACCAATATCCCGATACTACGCTGACAATTTATTCTGAAGAACAGAGATTTGAATATCTCGGGAACAGCTATCCTTTGCTTGCATATAAAGATTTCGCCATACTTGAATGTATTGACAGGTTGCTGAAAAAGGGATATTCCGCCAAAGTAATCGTAATGAATGATTCCGGCTATGATTTAGTAATCAGAAAGCCCAACGGCGAACTGTATATGGGTATTTTTGCAGAAGGTTGGGGTAAGAATTATCAATCCCTGCTTACTGAATACAAACGGAAGTCAAGATTCAACGAATGTCTATATACATCCCAACTTTCAGGAGGGTTGATAGATTTTAAATCAAAGCTATATATAGGCACGGAAATATATACGGCAGGAGTGTTTGAAAAGATGGCGCCGATATATTCTGATGATTACTATAATCCTACGGATATGGGAGAATTTCCGTCGGAATTTATAGTGAAATGCGGCGAACTTCTGAAATATACGGGAAGTGACAAGACGGTTACCGTTCCGAAAGGTATTACAAGAATAGGTACAGGTGCATTTTGGTCCAACCTTGCCATTGAAAGAGTTGTGTTGCCCGAAGGCGTGGACTGCATCTGCGGAGACGCTTTCGTCTACTGTGAAAATTTAAAGCATATTAACATTCCAAGCAGTGTGTCAGAAATGGGTGATGATCCCTTCGCAGGTTGTCTGAATATTGAAATCGACAACAAAAGCGTCCATTTCGTTAATGAAAGCGGCATTTTATTTGACGCTGCAAAAAAGTTCTTAATTCATTATACGGCAGGCAGAAACGATACGGAGTATACCATTCCCGAAAGCGTGACTTGGATAGGCAAACACAGCTTTTACAAGTGCAAAAACTTACAAGTTGTGAGAATTACCAAGAACGTAAAGTTTATGGGAAACAATGCTTTTTCTGACTGTCGTAACATTCGCCTTATCAATGATAGCCCATATTTTCAATATGTGAACGGCGTTCTCTACGATAAGAATGCAACAACCTGTATGCATTATTCCATGGGATCTGGCGTAAAAGTAGTTGAACTTCTCGACACTGTCAGAACCATTGGTCGAAACTGTTTTTGGAATTGCGATATGATTGAAAAAATTATTATTCCGAAATCGGTTCGCCAAATCGGATATAATCCCTTTGCAAACTGTAAAAACGTCGTTATCGAAAACCACAGTCCGTATTATCAGGTCGTGGACGGTATACTTTACGATGCTACTGTCAGAGAAATCGTATATTGTCCTCCTACTGCGGCAAAAGGGAAAACCGTAGTAATTCCCGAAACTGTTGTAAATATCGGCAGAAGTGCGTTTACGGGATGCGAAACCTTAACGGATATAGTTCTGCCGAACGGACTCAAATTTATAAGCAGAAGTTCTTTCAGCGGATGTACGGCACTTAAAACAATTCGCATTCCAAACAGTGTGGAATACATAGCAGATTGGTGTTTCAACGGGTGCGTCTCTCTTGAAACAATATATCTTCCCAAACACATAAGGCTCTTGCAAAACACCTTAAAAGGATGTCCCGTCAAGGTAATACGAATATGAAAAAGAAAATTATACAAATCGGTGGCAATTTGCGACTGAATGGTATATCCTCGTTCATCATGACTTTATATCGCAATTTGCAAGACGATTATCAATTCATTTTCATAAATACAGCCGAAGGAAAAGATTATTACCGCAAAGAAATAGAAATAATGGGCGGTAAGGTTTACGACGTTGTTGTAAAAGGGAAAGGTCTTGTAAGGGCTTTTCGACAGGCAAAAAGAATCAGAGAGATAATCCGCAAAGAAAAGCCGGTTGCCGTTCATTCTCACTATTACTCCAACAATGGGATATATTTGAAGCAAGCCTACCTTGAGGGTGTTCCCGTGAGAATTTCTCATTGCCACCAATCAAACCCAAACGGTCTGACGTTCGGCAAAAAGATTGCAAAATATCTGTCTGCAAAAATGGTCGGCAAATATGCTACTCACGCTTTAGCGTGTTCGGATGCGGCAAGAAATTTTCTGTACGGCAATGGTGGCGAGGTGTGCTACAATGCCGTAGATTATCAAAAATTTAAACCTGCAAATGAAAATATATATGATAAATACGGATTAGACAAGAATAAACGATATTTTTTGTTTGTGGGGAGATTTACCAAACAGAAAAATGTCGGCTTCCTTCTTTCGCTATGTGAAGCAACGAAAAAGAATGAAACCGTCCGATTTATTCTTGTGGGGTATGGTCAGCAAAAAGAGAGCATTGAAAGAACTATTACCGAAAAAGGCTTGAATAACGTAACAATTCTTCCTCCCGACAGTAACGTGCCCGAATTGCTTTCCGTATCATCGGCATTTTTGTTGCCATCTCTTTATGAAGGGCTTCCCATTACTCTCATTGAGGCGCAGGCTGTAGGCGTTCGTTGCCTTGTCTCTGACGCTGTAACGAATGAAGTTCAACTCGGTTTGATAGAGTATTTGCCTCTTACGTTAAACGTGTGGAAAGACAGAATAGAAAAAATTTCCGATGAGAAGCCGTTGCTTTCACCTAAAAAGTCGATTCTGTTTGATGATAAATATCAAGCGGCATTGTTTGACGGAATTTATTCGGCGATTGATAGTGACGAATGGATTAAGCGCGGAAAAGAATATTCCATAGGAAGTAAACGGTTTGTCCGTAGTAAGGAATTATCTCTTGCGTCATTTAAGAGGGCTCACTCTCTCGGAAATGTCCGTGGCACGTTCTATTACGCTCTCGCCATTTTTGAGGGGAACGGAACGGCTAAAGATAAAGACAGGGCAACCGAACTCGTTACACCTATTGTGTCTTTTGTTGAGCAGAAGGCAAACGAAAACATTGCTGAATACGTTGTTATCCTGGCAGATATGTATTCGTTTGGGCTTGGGAAGAGCCACAGTTTTGAAAGGGCGTATGACTTGTATCAGAAAGCCGCAGAGCTTGGTAATTTAGAGGCAATGTGCGATTTGGGATATATGTATCTCGTCGGTCAAGGTGTAGAAATTGATAAAGCAAAATCCGCATATTGGTATAAGAAATCCGCAGACCTTGGATACGTTCACTCCATGCGTGACATTGGACAAAGCTATCTGTACGGAGAGGGTGTGGACAAGAACGGCGAACTCGCCGTCAAATATTTCAGCCTTGCTTCCGAGAATAACTATTCTCACGGTACAACAGACCTTGCATATTGCTATCTTAACGGCATAGGCGTTAATAAGGATTTGACCAGAGCAAAAGACTTGTACCTTGTTGCGTTAAAGCAGGATATTGAACGTACAATGAGGGATTTAATAGCCCTTGATATCAGCGTTGATGACCTTTTAAACAAAGATAAATTGGCGCTATTGAATACAACGGTTATCAATAATGTATCTTCTCAAAATTTTTACGGCGGCACGGTTTGTGTTTCTGAAAAAATTACAGAAATTGATGCAAATTGCTTTTATTCAGAACCTGTAAAAAAGTTCTTTGTGGAAAAAGGCAACCCTTTTTTCTCTGCTATTACGGGTGTACTTTTTAATAAAGCCAAAACAACACTCTTGCGTTTTCCTCCTCAATCACCCGAAACAAGTTATACCGTACCAAGCGGAGTAACGGTCATTGGCAAACACGCATTCCAGAATGCGAGAAATCTGACAGAGATTATTCTCCCTGACACCTTGATAACAATTGAAGATAGCGCATTTGACGACTGTAAAAACTTGAAGAAGATCCTCCTTCCGAGTACCGTGACTTCAATAGGTGCATGGGCTTTTCACGGATGTGATAATATAAAAATGATTACGCTGTCAGAAAATATCAAAAGTATAGGCCTTTATGCGTTTGGCTCGTGTGAATCGCTTGAAACAATTGAAGTTGACGAGAACAATGCAGACTACTGCTCGTACGAAGGCAACCTATACACAAAGGATATGCGAGTACTTTTACAATACGCTATTGCTAAAAAGGATGATACCTTTACTCTTCCGACACAAACGGAAAAAATTTCTTTCAGAGCTGTATCGGACGCATATCACCTGAAACAAGTAGATCTTAAAAACGTTCAGGTTGTAGAGGACAAGGCATTTTATTATGCAACGTCTCTTGAACATATAGTCTATTGTGATAGGATTGAGTTTGGAGAGAATGTGTTCGGTTTTACTCCGGAAAATCTAATAAAAGAGGTCAGAAAATGATTTATCTTGCTTCGGATATTCACGGTCACATAAGACTCGAATGGCTAAAAACGCAATTAAATAAACTACCTATCACCGAGTTGGACTACTTAATTATTCTCGGTGATGCGGGTATGATTTGGAGTAGAACGGAACACTTGGAAGTTAGGGAATATTACGAGGGATTGCCCTGCAAAACATTGTTTCTGGACGGCAATCACGAAAACTTCGATTTGATTTATGAGTATCCGATAAAAGATTTTTGCGGGGGTTCGGTTCACCAAATAAGCGAGAAATTATACCACTTAATGCGTGGTGAGATTTATTCGATAGACGGAAATACTTTCTTCGTATTCGGCGGCGGTTTTTCCGCAAAGAAACTTACAGGCTCGTCCCCCGTCTATGTTTGGGAACAAGAAATGCCGACGGAAAAGGAATATGAAAACGGCACCCGAAATCTTGACAAGGTCGGATTTAAGGTTGACTATGTCTTAACGCATGTAGCGCCGACAAACGTAGCGGAAAATATCAGCGTAAAACTTGTGCCGGAAGAAAAAATACTGAATGATTACTTGCAAACTATATCCGAGAAAACAGGTTACAAAAAATGGTATTTCGGACATCATCACAAGGACATAAGTATTGGGACATTTGTTGGTGTATTTGAATCGGTTTTGAGATTGGGAGAATAGAATGGAACAGAAATTTATTGATTATTTCAGACAACTCGATATTCTTGATGAAGGGCTTAATACGGATTTTTCGGATCTCGCCTTTGCGTATGACTACAATGAAGTACAAGAATTATATTTTGACGAAACGAAAAACAATTTTGTCTTTCTTGCAGGCGAAAGCGGTCTCCGCAAAAAAGATATGCTTGCTCGAATCTGCAAAGATTTGCTTATGCGTGGCGTGGAAAAAGAAGATATCTTATATCTCAATTACGAACTGCCGATTCTGCACAACGAGAATATCATTTCCTTAATAGCAGATTTTTATAATGCACGAAAGGAAAGTGAAAATGCCTATCTCATTATAAATGAAATACAAGAATGTGGGGATTGGTTTGATCTTACCATCGAGTTGAGAAATAACTATCCTAAAATAAAACTGCTTTGTTCATCATCAACGCCTCCGTATATCTTTGAGAAAATATATGACGAAGGGTGCGAATGTTGCAAAATTGTCGTACTCTCCAAGAAGAACGCTTCGAATATTAAGTATGAGTCGCAGACGTTCGGTGTTTTTGAAGAATTTAAATATAACCAAAAAGGCGATATTATCGAAATCAAAGGTTTGACCAAGGAAGGAAAGAGAATGGCTCGTCATACAGTACCTGCCATGATTAACGGTAAGCCTGTCAGAATCATTGCAAGCGGCGCATTTCATGACAGAAGCGAAATGCTTTCCATTGACTTGCCTGATACGATAGAAATGATTGGTGATTATGCCTTTTCTAAGTGTAGCAATTTGACTGAAATAAAACTTCCAAAGGCTCTTACGTATATTGGCGACCATTCTTTCTTGGGGGCAACTAAACTCGAAAGAATTATAGGCGGAGAGCGTGTTGTTCACGTAGGAAATAGTGCTTTTTATAAAACAAAATGGCTCGATAATCAAAAGGACTTTGCAATTATAGGAAAAACGTTGTATCGTTACAAAGGTGATAGCAAGTATGTTCTTCTGCCCAGAGAAATAACTCACATTGCGAGCTATGCTTTTGCGGATACAGAGATAGAACAAGTCAAAGCAATGCAAACAATATCACTCGGTGAAGGCGTTTTTTACCGCTGTAACAACCTGAATAAAGTAGCGATTGATATAGATAGCATACCGCCGTTTTGTTTCTACGGATGTTCGAAATTAAAAGCGGAATTCACGGTTGAATGCATTGGAAAATTCGGCCTTTATAATTGTCGTTCTTTGAAAACAATAAGTGCCAATAGAATTGGTGTATGTGCCTTGGCGTATACAAAAAAGTTAGAACAGATTTCCGGCGTTGAGGAACTCTGCGATGGTGCATTATTTTCGTGCAACAGTCTCGAAGAATTAGATCTGAAAAACGCTAATGTAATAGGTAAATTTGCGTTGGCAAAAACAGGACTTGAATGTATTAAATTCGCAGGTCAACGCATTGGCGATTTCGCATTTTATCATTCTCCGAATTTGCATTATGTTAATATTCATTATGAAACTCAAATCGGCAAAGCAATACTGCTTGGTTGCGAGTCGATGTATGCTATGACTATTAGCGGTAAATATAAATTGACGTCCTACTTCGGAGGGAAAATGCCTAAAGTCACAAAACTGTATATTCATGGCAATATTACAGACGATTTCTGTAGGAATAATCCATATCTTGAAGAGCTTCAAATCCGACACACGGAAAATTTTGGCGGCTGGAGCTTTTACGGTAACTCCGCTTTAAAAACGGTAATGTTTTATAATGTGAAAACTATTGGTAATTGGGCATTTGCATATTGCGATGGAATAGAGAGAATAACCCTTCCAAAGACGGTCGAATTTATAGGTATGAACGCATTCCGCTATTGTCATAATCTTTCCTGCATCACAATAGAGGCTAACCGGTGTGTACCGTTTGGCGCAAATGCTTTTTACTCAACGGCTGAAAATAAAGTCTTTTATGTAAAACAAGGACTTAAAGAAAAATATGAAAATGCGGCAATATGGAAAGAATATAGTCAGTTTGTGAAATAATTATAAAA
>JBJEVA010000113.1:0-2278 GCA_051884115.1 Candidatus Coproplasma sp.
CGAGGGATTTTAAGGCTGTTGCATATATAAAAATACACAATATATAGTAATTATCACAGAGATAAAACAACTATATATTGTGTTTTTGTTTCTATGTCCCCAAAACTCCCCAATGAGAATTATCGGTTTTCCACCCTTAAAGCAGATAAATCTAACGTCACTTTCGTGTTGATTGGCGGTGTTCTTTTTAAAAGCATTACCATATAGATAGGCAGATACAGTTCCTTTCCGCTTCTTTCAACGTTGCCGTTGCACAAGATGATTGCCTGTGGAATTTCGTAAGTCTCGTTATTCAATAAGTTATTCAAAGCCGAATGTACCTTGTAGTCCTTTCCCGATTTGACTTCAATGGGTAAGACGTTACCTTTGTACTCGATTACAAAATCAACTTCACCTTGCTTTTTGCTGTTGAAATAATACAGGTTTTCATAACCGTGTGCAGACAACTCCTGAGCAACTACGTTCTCGAAGATAGCACCATAGTTAATATCCCTTTCTTTTGAAAGCAACTTTAACTGAATATCCGTATCCATCAACAACCTTGCTAAAATACCTACATCGCAATGGAAGAGCTTTACCAATCGGTTATTTGCCGAAAGTTCCAGCGGAGTTTTCGGCTCGCTGATATTATAGGCAGGAAGTGCAACGCCAGCCTTTTTGAGCCACATAAAGTCGTCCTGAATATCTTTAACGGCATATCCTTTCCCGATTTCACCAAGCGAAAAACGCTTATTCTTGCTGTTTAACTCCTGAGGCAAAATACGGTAGATGGTATCCAGATGTACCTTCTGTTCAGGGGGAGCATATTGAACGATATCCTTTTTATAGTATTGGTCAATCTTCTCCTGAACATCATTAACCTTCTTTAAATCGTTGGTCAAGACAAACGTCTGCACCGCCTCGGGCATTCCGCCAATGAGAAGATACTTATAAAAGGCATCCATCAGTCTATCGTGGATAAGAGTATCAACTGGCTTTTCCTGCGTAAAACAGTCGGCTAAATGGTCAAACACAGATTGTTTTAATCCCACCGACCATAAGAACTCCTCAAAGTCAAGGGGAAACATTCTCATTTCACGCATATACCCTGTTGGCCAGGAAGCAATATTGTTGAGCTCTACACCTAACATTGACCCTGAGAAGATATAGCGGTATTTACCGTCCTCTACCAAGAACTTGGCGAGGGTAATCAAATCGCAGTTTTTGGCATATTGTATTTCGTCAAAGAATATCAGCGTTTCCCCTACTACCAATTCCTCATTGGTAAACGCAGAGATACGGAAAAGCAAATCTTCAACATTTTTGGTCTGTTCCAGAACGGGAATCCACTCCTTATTTTCATATAGATTAATTTCTATCAAGTGTTTAAAATTGGCTTTACCGTATTCCCGAACGAGGAAAGACTTTCCCACCTGTCTTGCACCGGTAATCAGTAGAGCGTCTTTACTACTTTTCCAATCGTCTAACAACCTTTCAGCCTTTCTTTTAAGCATATTGTCACCTCTGTTGAATATAGTATACACCCTGATTAAACTTTTTACAACCCCTTAAACACAACTTTTTAAACTTTTTCCAACCTTATTTATGGCATAAATTAAACTTTTTCCAACCATTAAACCCTACAATTTTAAACTTTTTCCAACTTTTTAATCGGCAGGTAGCTGCCTTCATTAAAAATCATACTGAATGAAAACCTGAAATCATACTGAATGAAAACTCAAAATCTCACTGAATGGACTTCCGCCACCCCTCCTATTCGTCAAGAAAATGTGTGCCATCAACACATTTTTCGCACGTAAAATGTGAATGTGGTAATTAATTGACAATAACAGTCCCCCCCCTCTACCATTTTGAATTTGGTGGACAGAGACACTTTTTTCAAAGTGGTTGGGATAAGGGTTAGCAGGAAGAAAAAATCTAAAAATTATTCAAACATTTGTTTGTTAAATGTTTGACAGACGTTGCCTGACGTGATATAATGCAAGAACAATATAGTTCGTATTTTACGCATGTGGTATGGTGCGGTTCTGCGTGGTAATTAAAGGGAAACATAATAGCGCAGAATGATTTTACGAGAGAAGTCCGTTTGTTGATTTGACTTGCAAGTTCGGATGCAGGGTGTTTTCAGCATACTGAAAAACAGATAGCCAAAACAGGCTTTTATTGCCGTGCAGTTTTTCGGCAATAGGAAACGATGAAGTGAGTCCGGAGTTACTCTATGGTTTGAAAGAGTAATGTAGATGGTCTATTTTGTCGTGCAATTTTTTAGGAGAGACAT
>JBJEVA010000114.1:0-2244 GCA_051884115.1 Candidatus Coproplasma sp.
ACCTATGATAAGGACATAGGTTTTGCTTCCCGTTTGCTTCCGAATTGCTTGCCATATTA
The DNA here is from genome assembly GCA_051884115.1 of Candidatus Coproplasma sp. GTDB lineage: Bacteria > Bacillota > Clostridia > Christensenellales > Borkfalkiaceae > Coproplasma. The sequence goes on from JBJEVA010000114.1 coordinate 60, forward strand.
ACCGCCTGCTCCTTTCCGATTTCGGAATGTTTCAACTGCTTTATACAAAGACATTGAATGTGTTTCTTCGTTTGTCTTAACAAACTCGTAAAGCTCGTTTACGTCCACACCGTCTAAGATGGGATTCTGCGCACTTAAATTCCCCGTACAGCCGAACACTTTTAAATCGTCTATAGTTCTTTGCGGTTGAGGTTGGGAAGTAGAGGATTCCCGTTTTGTTTTCTTTGCTGTTCCGCCTTTGCTACCTGCCTTTTTCCGCTTAATGGAAGTGTTTAGAGTTAGCAACGTTAACTCGTAATACTTCTTAACGGTTGCAGATAATTCCTTGGGCTGTCTGCCGTTGAACGCCAACTCGCAAATAGCTTGCAAGTATTCTTTCGCTTGGTCATCTTCAAGGGATAGCATTTTGTTGTAATAATTCCTGCGGAAAGTAAAGTGCTTCCACCGAGCGTTGTATGCCTTTGGCGTTTTGCCTTGCAGTTCCTTTTCCCGTTGCGGAGCCAATACTTCCATAAGGTCCTCCCAGATAAGTGCCTGAGTTTTGTCTGTAGGTGTTTCCTCGTCTCCGTCAAGCATATAGCGGCATATATGACCGATAATGCTCTTTACGGTTGCCCCGTCTTCATCCTTTACCAAATCCCAATAGGGATGGTAAAAAGTAAATTTTTCTTGTTTGTTTTCCATTTTTGTTCTCCTTTAAATTATTTTTGCGAACTGATTAAGGCTTGTCCGCTTGCCTTGCCGATTCTGCCGTTAAGGCGGTCTGATTGAAACTTGATTGCTCATTGATTACCTCCGAATTGATTTTTTAATATCTGCTTAACCACCACATAGTAGTGGGTTAATGCCGAAAAAAAGAAAATGAAAAAAGTCGCTAAAACTCTTAACGTTTCACCGACTTGAACCGTATTTAGCAAGTTCTGCTTGCTCTATGGTGGTTAGCCATTCGATTAAGTTTAATTGTTAATTTATGTGTTAAATCTCCTAAAAAATTGTATAACAAAATAGACCATCAACGTTACTCTTCAAAACATATAGAGTAACTCCGGACTCACTTCGTCGTTTCTTATTGCCGAAAAACTGTACGACAATATAAGCCTATTACGGCTCACGAATTTTTTGTATGCTGAAAACACCTTGCACCAAAATTCGCAAGCTAAGGCAAGAACGGACTTCTTACGTTCAAAATCATTCTGCGTTACTATGTTTCCCTTTTAATACCTACGCAGAACTACACCCTCTGAGGGCAGAATACGACATATATCGTATAATCGCATTATAACACGTAAAAACACGCTTGTCAATAGATTATGAACGTTTGTTCGTGTTATTTCTAAAATTATTTCATATAATGCGTTTATCGTATTGATATTATGTTCTATAATTATTGACAAGACATACGTTATGGTATATAATAGAGAAAAACGAGGTGGAATATGAATAAAGAAATTATTGCGCAGAGATTGAAAACGCTACGGGAGAGCGCAAGGCTTTCGCAGGCGAAAATGGCGCAGGAGTTAAACATTATGCAACCGCTGATTGCAAAGTATGAAACTGCGGTCAATATTCCTTCATATCCCGTATTATTGAAATACGCCGATTATTTCGACGTTTCCTGCGACTATCTGTTAGGTAGAGCAGAAAATCCGCAGGGACAACTCTATTCTTACAATCCTAAATCGCTTACCAATAACCCGCAGATGAAAGAGTTTGTAGAGATGTGTTTTGACCCCAATTCTTCCGTCAACGCAAAGCTCAAAGACGCTTTATTAAAACTTTTAGAAGAAAGTCATAAATAATTTTTAATATATGACCACATTTGTCAAGTTTAATATGTTATACTATCCCCACAAAGGAGAATAAGTTATGAGAGCCGTAATATACGCACGCTATTCAAGCGATAATCAAAGAGAGGAAAGTATCGAAGGTCAGCTTCGTGAGTGTATGGAGTTTGCAAGCCGAGCTGAAATCGACGTTATCGGTAATTACATAGACAGAGCCTTATCCGCTAAATCGGATAACCGTCCTGAATTTCAGCGTATGATTAAGGACAGTTACAAGCACGCTTTCGATTGTATTATTGTATGGAAGTTGGACAGGTTCTCCCGTAACCGCTATGACAGCGCACATTATAAAGCTCTGCTCCGCAAAAACGGCGTTAAGGTTATCTCCGCTATGGAGAGCA
>JBJEVA010000115.1:0-2208 GCA_051884115.1 Candidatus Coproplasma sp.
GAGCAGGAACGTTATTTTCTTTATCGGTTGAGTTAGTAAGCAAATCAACCGTCAAACCTAAATTTGCTGACTTCATATAGCCCACCTCTTCCTATTATTCAGCCGCTACTGCATTTTTGAAAATGAGTTTTAAACCGCCCTTACGAATAACAACGGTAGTTGCTTTTTTCGTCCAATTTTCAGGCGTTGCGTTGTCGCCTTCGTAGCCAGGTTTAAGCGGCGTATCAATCTCTGAACAGTCCAAGCAATTACCGCCTGTTGCCGCATCAAAGATTCCGAAGTACTTAATAAGCTGTTTGCTTGAATCCGACTTGTCAACCCAAGGGTCAATCTTATCTTCAGACGTTGAATCTTCGTTGTACGTTTCCGAGAAATAGAGCTTAGAGCTGTTTGTTGCAGTCGCAGAGCCGTCACTCACCGTAACGTCGCCAAACACGTTGGTATAGCTTGATGAGCCTTGCGTTCTGTTGTTAAGACATATACGGGAATACGTGGGGGCTGTGGGTTCGGCAAATGTCGTATCACCGTCCGCAGGCTCACTATATAAAAGACCTGCATACAAAGGACAGCTAAACGCTTTGCCAGTATAGAGTTCAAGTGCTTTTTTTAAACCTATAGATTTCATAATGTTTTACTCCTGTTTTAAATATTTTTTTAGGTTTGGGGGATACAAAAAATCAAGTATAAAAGGCAATCATTTTTATGTACCTCCTTATACCTCAATGTAGGCAGAATCTTCCACGGATAGGTTGCTAAGCTCGTCAACGGACTTACCCGAATAATCTTCCACCGACGCCCTCGCAACGCAAGCAAGCGCAACGCTGACGGTTAATTCCGTAGTTCCTTCAACTTTTACCGACTCGGAAGATAAAGTATCTAACGTGGCAGACACTTTAACGTCAGGCAGTTCAGCCATAACGTTAAAATCAAGCGTTGTCGTTGTCTCTGGCTTAATGTCTATGCAACCGTTAAAGTTAGTATTTATCGACTTAATAAGCTCATCAAAAGACGATTCTACTATCGCAACCGAAACGTTGTCGGCGTAGTTCGTTGAAAGATTTATCAACATTTCATCATTAAGCTGTTCCGAGATTTTCAACTGTATCTGACCCGAAATGTTTGTAGTAAGATTTTTTATTACCTCGGCTATTGAAACCGTCTCAACCTTCGCAACGGTAAGTCCTGTAAGCGAATTATTAACTTCAGCGCTAAATTCCGTCGCCTCGACTTTTTCAAAATTTACTGATAAATGGCTTTTGAGTGTATCGACGACCGCCGTCGTATATTCGTCGCTGAATACACTATCAAATTTAATGCTGGCTTTAAAATCTAAGTCAGCCCCCAGCTCCGCTTTGCAGGCTTGAGCCATTGACTGTATAGCAGCTATCTGCGTAGAAAGTAAAATTTCTCCACGGGCAGAAACAATAGAAGTATCTGATATAGCCGATACTGCTACAATGTTTCCCGTTATATTGCTTTGATAGGTTATAATACCGCAAATGTCCGTATCACGCATTTGTGCCTTAGTTGCCATACAAGCCGTAATTTCAGGCGATACCACCTCAATATTTGAATCGGTCAAATTGTCGGCACTTACTTTGATTACGACTGTGCTTTCAGGCGATACCGCTAAGCATAAAGAATCGGCAGGCTTTGCGCTTACTGATATTTCACCGCTTTGTACTGCGGTAACGGCATACGAAAGACAGTCTGCTATGTTAGTTACGGAAAACTCTTCCTCGGCGATAATTAACGTCACGGCAATAGGAAGGCTATCCGAAAGAGCCGCCTTATACTTGCAGTAAATTAGCATTTCAAGCTCTTCGGGAATAGCCTCGTAGACATTTTCGCCACGAATAAAGCGAAATATTGATATATGGCGTTTCCATTCTAAATAGGTCATTGAATTACACCTCGGCAAGAATGCAGTAAACCGCTATCCCATCACAAAAGAACGAGAACATTGAATTACGGTTCGCCGACAACGTCTCTATACTGTCGGTGCCATAGCCGTTCCGGACATACCTGACTTCATATCCACTCTTATTGTCAATCGTGCAGGGAATATCACTCTCCCCACCTTTTATGTTCACGCCGCTTTGAAAACCGTGTGTTATATCATCTGGTATGGTTAAGTTTACACTTTGCACCGCCGCCTTGAACGACTTATCAACGTTGTTTTCAATCGTATATTTGACGGCTGTTGTT
>JBJEVA010000116.1:0-9805 GCA_051884115.1 Candidatus Coproplasma sp.
AATAGGTGCAGACGTCAACGTTTATTACCCTATATTCAGGACGTTCTTCAAGCAATAGTTTGCAAAAACAGTTGCCTATAAATCCCGTTCCGCCCGTTACTAATATTGTCTTTTTCATACTTCTTCCTCTTTGCCCTTCTTTTTAAAGAGCTTTCTGAAAATTGCTTTTAAATCTTTCCAATAGAATACAAAAGTCATTAAAGCTAAAAATGCAATATAGACGAGCATTGACGCCCACCAGATATTCCACCAAGTTATAAGATAGAACCCTGTAGCCATTAAAATCATATAAGTGAAATTCTTTACCCATTTAACTTTATGGCGTCTTATGAAATACGACTCGATAAGCACGTACCAAATTAGCATTACGATAATCGACGCTATGGATATCGCATACGTCGTTTTAAATATGGCGTATGCCGTATAATTTGCCACAGCAGAGAGAACCAAGACGATTATACATTTTATAAAGAAATTTGTTTCTTTACCCATAGTCTTATAATAATTGTGCATAACTATGGTTACCGCGGAATTTATTGCCAACCCGGGGAGTATAATTCTGAATATCGGCAAAGAATCGGTATATTTAGGCAGGTACCAACCCACAAACCAACACAAGGGGAAATATACTATTAAGCACGTAAATACAATTATCAAAATTACTTTTATAAGATTTGAGTAGTTGTTTTTTAACGTATTTTCGTCAGTTTGTTTAAGCGTTGGATATATTACCGTAGATATTGCGGACAATGCCGTTGTGATTAGCGACAGCATATTGTACGCAAAGGCATAAACGGCATACGTTTCCGTATTGAATAAAAGACTTACAAATTGCCTATCGAGGGCGAGAATCAGCGAAGTGCATAGATTTGCAATAAGCAGGGGGAAGCCTATCTTTATAAATTCGCCGATATCTTTGAAATTTCTTTTACCCTGTTTGCCGAAAACGATATCTCTGTAAGTGAATATATACCATAAAGCCAAAGCCGAAGTTATGGAAATATATATCACCGTATAAAGGCGATACGTGATTATTTTATTTGAAAAATGATAGACAACCCACAGCCCGAAAACGGACAAAGCCGTAAATATCGATTGAATGAGCGTTCGTAAAGACAGTTCGTTAAATCTTCCCGTTATCTGAGAAATAATTTGAAAATATCCCGTTATATTATGGAATATTAAAAATACGGCTAAACAGATGAATATGTACCTTATTTCGTCCTTTAAAAATACTAAGGAAATTAAAGCCACTACTACTGCCGATATTATTTCCAAAATGAAATAGAACATTGAATAAAATCTGAACTGTGATTTATCCAACTCCTCGTAGCTCTTACCGCCGTATTTAAGATATATGCCGTCGGTTATTCCTAACGCAAAAAGACCTACGTATGACGCATACAGCGTAAAGGTTTTATAATATCCGTAATCGGTAACGCCGATTATTCTCGGCAATAAAAATCCAACTAAAATACCCGCAAGCATCTTTAGTATGTTGCTTCCGGCTACTTTGAATATATTGCCTATCGTTCTTTTAGAGGTGAGTGAATTATTCGACATAGATTTTGTCCAGATATCTTCTTAACGCATCTTTCCAATCGGGAAGAGGGTTAAATCCGTTTTCTATTAGTTTTGATTTATCTAAACGGCTGTTGAAAGGTCTTTTCGCCTTTGACAGACCGTATTCTTCCGTCGTAACACGGTTGACCTTAACTTGCTTTTTTGCTTGTTTGAATATCTCTTCGGCAAAGTCCGCCCAGGAGATATAACCGCCCTCGTTGGTTGCGTGGTAATAGCCGTATTTTTCCGTTTCAATCATATCGGCTAAAAGCCTTGCTAAGTCGTATGTGTAGGTGGGCGTGCCTATCTGGTCGTCAACCACCCTTAACTCCTTATATCCCTTATCTGCAAGCGAGAGCATAGTGCGGATAAAGTTTCTGCCGTTCTGCCCGAAAACCCAAGCAATTCTTACAATAAAGTAGTTATCTATCGTGCTTGCAACGGCAAGCTCGCCCAAAAGCTTGGTTTGACCATAAACATTTAACGGCTTATAGTCCTTACAGTCGGGTTTCCAAGGTTTATTTCCCTGTCCGTCAAACACGTAGTCGGTGGAAATATACATCATCTTACAACCGAGTATTTTACAGACGGTTGCTATATTTTTAGTTCCGTCGGAGTTGACCTTTTTGACTAACTCTCTCTTATCCTCGTCCTCTGCTAAATCTACCGCCGTCCAAGCGGAACAATGAATTACCGCATCGGGCTTTACTTCGCATAATACTCTTTCGACGGCTTGCGCATCGGTTATATCCAATTTTTTATACTGCTCAAAAACCGAGGTTTCTAAAATATCGCTACCAAAAGCGTCGTGACCGCGTGTTTGAAGTTCATTCATTACGTCGTAGCCGAGTTGACCGCCTACGCCTGTTACAAATATTTTCATTTTATCTAAACGCCCTTAACCGTCGTTTTTATCCGCTTTCTGAGGAAGCCAGCTTAAATCCTTTGAATTATCTAACTCCATATACAAGTCGGACAAATGCTCTTTTACCGTTTCTTCGTTTAATGCGGAAAAATCAACCTTTAACAGCTTGTTTATTAACTCTTCGTTAAACCTGTATTTTAAAACCCTTGCAGGGACTCCGCCGACTATGGCGTAAGGAGGCACGTCTTTGGTAACGACAGCCCCTGCCCCCACTACCGCGCCCTGACCTATATGAACGCCAGACATTATCTTTGCGTCATAGCCGAGCCACACGTCGTCGCCTATGACGATATCGCCTTTTGAAGTAGCCTCATTCTGTTCGATTCCGAACTTGACTTTAAAAGGGTACGTAGATACGCGGTTTGTATAATGTTCGTTGTTGATAATAAATTTAACTCCGTCTGCTATTGAACAGAAATTGCCTATTTTAACTTTGGATATGCTACCGGAAGAAATTACCGTAATACAGCCGTAAGTATAATTACCAACTTCGCAAAGTGAAAAATCGAACAACGAATCGATTTTGGTAAAGTTGTGGGCGTTTAACTTCCTCCACTTCTTTTTAGCGGAGAGCAATTTGAAGTTTTTTCTAATATAGTTAAAAATCATAATTAAAATACAATTCCGCTTACTTTTAACGTGGGGTGGTTTTTATCCTTTTCGGATAGCAGAGGCTGACCTTCATAATGCCAATCAATTGCGATATCGGGGTCGTTCCACATAATACCGCCCTCGTCCTCGGGGTGATACAGCTCGTCGCATTTATAGCAAAAAGTTGCAGTTTCGGAGAGAACTACAAAACCGTGTGCAAAGCCCCTCGGTATCATAAACTGATTGCCCTTTTCGGCGGAGAGAACTACGCCCTCCCACTTGCCGTAGGTTTTAGAACCCTTTCTTAAATCAACGCAGACGTCGAAAACTTCGCCCTCTATACAGCGAACCAATTTAGCCTGGGGGTAGGTCTTTTGAAAATGAAGTCCGCGAAGCACCCCTGCCTTGGACTTTGACTGATTGTCCTGTACGAATGTATAGTTTAAACCCGCCTCTTTAAAGTCCTTTTCCTTATAGGTTTCCATAAAGTAACCGCGGTTATCGCCATACTTTTTAGGCTCTATTACATAGACGTCTTTGATTGATGTTTCTATGAAATTAAAATTGCCAATCTGCTTACTTGCCACTTTCTTTCACCTTAAAACAGACCGTTGATATACTTGCCGTCTGCAACGTCCTTTAAGTACTGCCCGTACTCGTTCTTCTTGAGCTGTTCGTAGAACTCCATAACCTGTTCTTTAGTAATCCAGCCATTGAGATAGGCAATCTCCTCTATACAGCCCACCTTTCTGTGCTGATGGGTTTCGATTGTCTTAATAAAGTTGGAAGCGTCTAAAAGCGACTCCATTGTGCCCGTGTCGAGCCAAGTGAAGCCCTGACCCAAAATTTCCACATGCAAATCGCCTTGCTCTAAATAGATGCGGTTTAAGTCGGTAATCTCTAACTCTCCTCTTTTTGAGGGCCTTAAGCTTTTAGCATACTCTACAACGCGGTTATCATAAAAATATACGCCCGTTACGCAATAGTTGCTCTTGGGTTTTTGTGGCTTTTCTTCTATGGAAACAGCCTTCCCGTTATTGTCAAATTCTACTATGCCGAAGCGTTCGGGGTCGTCAACGTAATAGCCGAAAACGGTTGCGCCGTCACCCTTTTCCGCCCTTTCTACGGCGGAGAGCAATCTCTTTTTTAACCCGTGTCCGGCAAATATATTATCGCCTAATACCATTGCAACGCTATCGCTTCCTATAAAGTCGGCTCCGATAATAAACGCCTGCGCTAAGCCGTCGGGGGAGGGCTGAACGGCATAACTTAAATTTATGCCGATATTGCTTCCGTCACCCAATAAATCCTTAAACCTTTGAGTGTCGTTGGGGGTTGAAATAATTAAAATATCCCTTATGCCTGCATTCATAAGCACCGATAAGGGATAGTAAATCATCGGTTTGTCATACACAGGCAATAGCTGTTTACTTGTCACCCTTGTAAGCGGATAGAGCCTCGAACCCGAACCGCCTGCTAATATTATACCCTTCATATGCACCAACCTTTTAAATCTATTTTTTTATTACGTAATATAAATCGGTGAGATAAAACCTGTTTCTGGGGTAGTATTTAAGCTTAAACATAAGCGACAGCACCCCGAAAAAACTTCTCTTTTGTAAATAGCAAACTCTCTTTTTATATAATTTTTGTTGCTTTTCGATTAACTTGACGTGTGTGGGAGCAACACATTTTACGTTTAAGAGCATCTTTTCTATTATTTCGATTTCCCTTTCGATGCTTTGAATACGGCTGTTGCTCTTCTTTTCTGCTCTGCTCGACGCATTGGTATCGTGACGGCGGAACTTTATCGTCGTTTTATTGTAAAGATACGCTGTACCGTTGAGGACGGCTAAGCCCCATAGAAGACAATCGTGGGGGTAGCCTTTAAACCACAGCTTATCATAGTTGGTTAAAAGTGATTTTCTTAAACACATCGAACAACCGGGACGGGCAGGCTTGAGCCAAGACGAAAGGCGGTTAATCTTTATCAACTCTTTTTTAGAATTGAATTTTTCGTAATTGACCGCAACGGGATTTTCACCCACGTAAAAGGGTTCTACGTTAGAGGCTAACAACTCTATCTCGGGGTTGTCCGCCATTACCTTTGACATCTTTTCAAGCTTGTCCGAAAGCCATATATCGTCCTGGTCTGCAAGAAAAATAATATCGCCCTTCGCTGTCTTCATTGCGTCGCTGAAATTTAGCGAATAGCCCTTATTGCTTTGGTTGATAAAAAATTTCCACGAGGAGAGATTGTATTTTTCTATATATGATTTAACCTTATCGGGGGTATTGTCTGAAGAACAGTCGTCGTAAATTAGCACTTCGTCGGGTTGCAACGATTGGTTGCGAATGGAGTCGAGCTGTTCTTCGAGATATTTTTCACCGTTGTAAGTTGTCATTACTAAGGAAATCATAGTTATTCTTCCGCAAAATTTTTATAGAAGAGTTGGCGTTTTTCTTCCAATTTGTCCTTATCATAGGCTAACGACTTATTAAAGTTGAGCTTTGCCTCCTCTTGCATAGCGGATTTATCCATACTTAAAAGGCAGTTTATAAATGACTTGACGTCGGCTTTTTTGAAGATGAATTTACGTTCGATTAGCTCGTAATTTCCGCCCACGTCCGAGCATATTACGGGGCAAGCCCTGCTCATCGCCTCTACTATCGCCCTGCAAAGCCCCTCCTGATAGCTCGGCTGAACGTAAATATCTATCGTATCGAGCCACTCGAACACCTTGTTATGGGGCATCGCACCGAGAATTTTTACGTTGTCTTGCAAGCCGTACCTTTCAATGGCTTTTTTTAAATGCTCGCCCTTGCCGGAGCCGATTAGCTGATATTCGTAATTACATATACCTTGCTTTTTTAATTGAGCTAACGCCTTAATTATGCTCAGCTGACCTTTCCACTTTACGTCCAAAAAGGCGGCGGTTCCTAAAACGATTTTATCATTTGAGGTATTCGTAAGCTTTTTTAATCTGTTTTCTAAAATCTGACTATCGGCTTTATTAAGTCTTACGTCCGAACAGCCCAAAGTTTTGCCCTTGCAGGGGTATCTTTTTTGCAGAGCCTCCTCTGTTACGTAGAGGGCGTACTTTGCCTTTTTTAACTGCCTCTTTAAATAGAGTTCACGGGGGAGCGCTACCATTTTTCCCTTCCAGGAATGGTACCAAAGTCCATCGAAGGCAAAGCCCGTAACTTCCACCAAATAGCTCTTTTTATGCTTTTTGCAAAACTTTAAGACGGTATTTGTATAGAAGTTGCCCAAGCTTCTTATTATGACCTTATCCGAATTTTTGACAAGCTCTTCTATCTCTTTTTTGATTTTTGCGTTTTTAATTAAATTAAACCTTGACTTTAAAGACGCATAGACGTCAGGTACGGTATGGACGTTGAACTTAGAATCGAGCTTGTTGAACTTGACTTCCAAGGTGTTGTCGTCGTACTTTTTAGGGTCGCTTCTTAATAAAAAGGTGACTTCGTCGGCTAATTTACAGTAGTCCGAAAACACCGAATTATTGAAGTTCCCATCGACGAACAGCTCGTTTTTGCTATTGAATTTTATGCGCGAACCGCCTTGGCAAAATAATATTTTCATCTGAATTTTTCTATCCCGTTAAGCCTTATTCCCCATCTTTTTCGGTAGTTTCGACGTTCTTTTCTTGCGTTTCAACGTCCTTATCTTCGGGGTCAACAAAGCTCTTCTTGCCGTGTTTCATTGCTTTTAGCGTCGATATGCCGACTGTTACTATAAACGAACCGCCGTAATAGACAAGGCAATACAGCAACAAAATATCCGTAAAGTTGAATATAACCGCAAACAGAGTTAAAAGAGGCAATATTCCGCCGACGCCGAAGTCGGACTCTATTCTCACCCTTAACGAGTTGACCTTCGAGTGGTCGTTCCTTGTATCTTTGAGTTCTTCAACGACGCCCATCTCTACCATATGCAGGGTGACTTCCTTGTACTTGTGATAGACAAGGCGCATCATTGTATCGGAAAGTCCTGCCAAAACGCCGATAAGTATTATCCAAATCCAACCCGCATCGAAGAGAACTCCGCCCACGTTAAAGCTGTAAAAGCCGATGCTTATGCACATAAGGGGTACGAGGAAATAACTGCTTATGGAATCGGCGTACTCTCCGTAAGGCTGTTTCCTTACGCTACGGGCTATGTTGCCGTCCGTACAGTCAAGTAGAAGCCATAAATTTATCAGCGACGCACCGACTATTGCGCAAACCCAATTATTGAAAAAGAACAATATAGCCGAAGCCAAAGCGACAAGTATGTTAAAATATGATACCGCGTTGGCGGAGATATGCAGTGACGAAGCTATGCTTGAGCAGACGAAAGACAAAGGACGGTAGAAAATCCTTGTAATAAAAGGGTCCTTTTTCTTCTTCCACTTAGGCATATTATCGGAAAAAAACTTAGGTGAATAAAACATAATTAGTCCTTTAAATCGTTTTTAATCTGCGTTGAGCTGATTTCGGGGGTTCGGGGGAGATAGACAACCTCTACTCCCTGTTCCTTTAAAAAGTCGAACTTGCCCTTCCAATCATCGCCTATAACAAAGGTGTCGATATGGTATTCGCGCATATCGCTGATTTTTTGCTCCCAAGAGGTTTCGGGGATTACTAAATCGACGTACCTTATTGCCTCTACAAGAGTCTTTCTCTGCTCGTACGAAAAATAACATTTCTTCTGCTTTTGGTTTAAATTAAACTCGTCCGTGGAGACGGCGACGATGAGATAATCGCCCAAAGCCTTTGCCCTTTTTAAAATGTTTATATGTCCGTAATGCAACAAATCGAACGTACCGTAAGTTATAACTCTTCTCATATAAAGTGCCTCCAACCCGTACTTCAATCAAACGGTTAAAATGCGTTTAAGTGCGCAAAGCAAATTCCCCCACGCATTGTGGGGGCTATTTCAGCCCTGACGGTAACCCTACGAATTTTAAAATTTCTACGCGTATGTGCGTGCGCACGTGCGTAAATAAAAAGCGCACTTAAAATACAAGGCTCTGTCTATCGCAGATACACCGTGCCAAATTTATAATGACACAACTTCCCTATAAATCAAGTACGTCGATTACCTGCCTTGTAGCAGGAAGAACAATTTTTGATATATCCGTAAAGTATGAATGTATTTCTACATTTAAAGTTTATCAAATAACAAGCAGAATGTCAATAACCTTAGCGTCCTTTTAGCAATTTAGACGAATTGATTGACAGTTGTAGTATTTTGTTTCAATTTATAAAATTCCTTACGGCAACGCCTTGGCTATCTCTTTGCGACAATGCAGTCCTTACCTTTATAAATGCTGTCCGCCTCAACTACTCCCCTGACAAACGAAAGGGGATAGACGAAAGTATTTTTGCCTATTACCGTACCGGGACTAAGAACGCTGTTACAGCCTATTTCCACCCCGTCGCCGAGCATTGCCCCCACCTTTTTACGCCCCGTGGTTATTGTATTATTACAAAAAATTTCCACCTGCGATTTATCCATCTTAACGTTGGAGGTTATTGCGCCTGCGCCCATATGCGCCTTATAGCCCAAAATGCTGTCGCCGACGTAGTTGAAATGGGGCGCCTGCACTCCGTCGAATAATATTACGTTTTTAAGTTCGGTAGAGTTACCTACAACGCACCCTTCGCCAATGAGTGCCGAACCCCTTATATATGCACAATGGCGCACTTGCGTATGCGCACAGATAATGGACGGTGCGCCTATATATGCCGTTGGAGCAACTTCCGCAGTGTTATGCACCCAAATATTATCGTTAACTCGCACATATTCCCCACCCAATTTATTTCCTAACTCTAATATCAGTTCGCCTATTCCGCCGAGCGCCTGCCAAGGGTATTCAAATTTTTTTAGATAATCACAAGCAAGAGTGTGTGTTAAATCAAACAAACGGGCAACCTTATACGTCAAGCTATACCTCCTTAAAAAAACGTTTTATCTAATATACGCTTTTACAAAAGAGTTATATGCATAACGCCAAGGTTGCCCGTTAAATATTAAATTGAAATCAGCCGAGTGAAATTCTGTCCGAAACACTCCTTATAAACATACCGCCTTCACAGCCTTCGTCTATGCAGGAAGCTACGTATGCAGAGAACCTTTCGGTATTCTTTATGCCGAGATGAGTTGCGACTGATGCGGTTAGCTCGTCACGGTACATACTAACGTTTTCCATAAGCACGGCTTTGATTAGAGATATTATATCGAAGGGCGAATAGTCCGCCTCCGACGAACGGACGGAAACACCGTCGTCTATTCTGTACCTATCAAACGATACCGCCCTTTCCGTGCGGTAATAATGAGTAAGCCCTAACAGCCTTACCGATTTAAACGCACATGCGGGAACAAGGGAATTGATTTTATTTTCGAGCCTTGCCCCGAACTTATTTATTCCGTACTGAGCAAGCACCCTCTTGACCAAGAATTTTTCGGAAATCGGCTCTTCAGCCGTTACTACCGCCTTTATGGTCTTAATAAGCTCCGCGTCCATATTACCGCTTAGAATTGTTGCCACGTCGGCTTGCGATACGGTGGGTTTTGCCACCTTATACGTTCGTTTATAACCGCCTGAAGCCCCGCCCCTTGTTGAAGTGAGTTTATCCAAATAGTCCTTTATCTTCTTTATCTCTCGCTTAGGATTGTTGAAGAAGTTGACGGAGTACAGTCTTATTACGTTCCAATTGTTT
>JBJEVA010000117.1:0-9583 GCA_051884115.1 Candidatus Coproplasma sp.
TGAACCAACGAATGACGGAGTCAGAGGAAAACGTGCAACTCAAAAACAAGCCAAATTCGGGCATTTTTAGCCCAAAAACCAGTTATTTTCGATGATTTCAGTTAGCCTACTCCCAAATATACTCCCAAATTTTTAACCCCTTTCGGGAGTCAAAAAAAGTCATTTTTCAACAACATTTGAATGACGGACTTGTTTCCCAAGTCCGTCATTCATTTAGGTCAAATTAGTTAATATTGCTTATCATTTGCGACTAATCTGGAATTCAATTCGAGATTAGTCGTAATTCAATTGGGTGGATATAATGACTATATTACAAGAGGTATCGAGGAAATCGTACAAAAGAGCGATAGTACTTTTAAATGTGTTTTGGTTACAGGTGCAAGGCAGACGGGCAAGTCTACTATGCTCAAGAAGTTGTTTGCGGATAGGAAGTATGTTTGTTTCAACGATCTGTTTATTGTAGAGCAGGATAGAGAAAACCCCCATATATTCATAAAACATCCATATTTAAAAAGAGAATTAGCGAATAAAATAAACAGAAGGAAATAAAATCACAAATATCATAAAATGCATCTTAAGAACTTTAACTTCGGGATACATTTTTGTCATAATATTTCAAGTTATAGTTCCTGTTTTTATATGATAATCTTTGTCGTTTGCCGTGCAAAAGTTAATCACTTGCTGTGCAAGAGTATTAAAGAATTCTTTATGTGCTTTATATTCTGATACTTTTTTATTGTAATTAAGTCTACCAAAGATAATTTTGTCGCAGAATGAAACAGCCTGTAGAATTTCATTGAAATCCTGTTCTATTATATTTGGCGTGGGATAAGGTTCAATGCTTACCCATGTCTTACAACCAGCATTATGTAAAGCACGCAAAGCTGCAATTCTCTCTAAATATGGAGCCGCATTGGGTTCTATAGTTTCTCGGAACTCTTCATTGAGAGATATAAGAGTTATACCATATTCATTTTCTGGTGATAAATGCGCAAGTTCTATCGGTAAAAGCCCCTTGGTTAATGCCGTACACTTAATACCGGCCTCATTAAGTTTTTTAATTATTTGCAAACTCATTTCGGTAACTTCATTATACCCATACATAAATGGATCAGTAGTAAAGCAGAGTTGTACTGATTGAATTTTATCTTCTAATTTGGGGATTTCTTTATCTAATATCTCTAAAGCATTCTCAACGAGTTTGGGTGTGCACCACTCCTCATAAGTTTTGGCTTTCCCGAAACGTTTAGCGTTCATCATTGCATAGCAAGGATATTTGCAACCGTGCGAACAGCCTTGAACATGGTTGATTGTATAATCACCATATTCAACACCTGTTTTATAAAGAAGAGATTTTCTTATAATTTTATCCATTGTTATTTTTTACTCTCAAAACTTATAGTGTTTTTCTTAATATCAGCATTGTAATTTGATCTTAATGCTTGTTTTATGTCATTTCTAAATCCATCGGATGGAAACACAGGGTGGTCATCTAATAACGCCCAAATTTCTGCAAAAGGAATATTTTGTTTCCCTGCGAATTTATTTTGTAAATACTCGGCAATATCCTTGATAAAATAACAGTCATCAAATGTGGGAGTTCTAACTTGACCTCCGTTTTCAAAATCTAAAACTAACTGCATCTCTTGTCCGTGAGTATCCAATGTTGATGATTTACCGCCAAATACTTTCCATGCAACTTGTTTGTAGAGTCTAAACCCAATTTTGCTATTTGTGCAGTGAATTAAATTGTAAACAATTGCGTTTCGTCTATTAAAAAATGGGAAAGAAGCAACATAATAGTTTGGTTTAGAATTTAGTTTTGAAATGATTTCTTCAATATGTTTTTCATAGGCATTTTTATCACTTCCATAAGGAATCAGATTTTCAATGTCAGTAAGATATGTAGATTCATATTTTTTAACAGCTTGTTCACTTTTGGCTGCTTTAACAGCTCGCATTGAGTCGCTGATCATATGGTTAATGATAACTTCACCCCAATTATTTATATAAGGTAAAATAGCAGACCAATCAATAGTAGCTTCATATGGATCGTAAACTAATAAATAACAAGTGCTTTTATTCTTAATAATTTTTGGTGCTAATTCCTTTAGTAAATCATTGCCATCTTTTACCGATAATTGAACATGAAAATTTGGAATATCAAACTTTACAAATTGCGCAAGATGGTCAATTTTATCCTTTGAATAATCGTTAAAATATGCATAGATGTTTTTATTTGGATATTTTTTAGCGAAATCAGCTAACACTCTTGCGACCCTAACAGGAGTTCCAAAAACTTTACCTTTTTTTTCATTGACGTATTCACCACTGTTACACATACAGTCAATAAAGACAAGATTGTTGCATTTGATATTATTTAACAACTTAGGCGCCCAAGAAGTAACATAGGCTTCAATTAAGTCAAACTTCTTAATCGTGTGAGGACTTGCTTCGCTAATTATTTCTTCTCTTTTTTGTGTTGACATCTTATCACTCCATAAGTTTAGCTATTAAACGAACTTAAGATTGCAATAACAGCCTCGAGCATTTCTTGTGGGGTTTTGGCTACATCTATTGCCTGCTTAATTAGTTCTTTTTCTGATTCCGTCAACGGACGGGAGCTGTTATCAACAACCATTTTACATAAAGTTTTAATTTGTTCTTCAGTCATGATTTTACTCCATAGGTTTAACCATAGATTCAATGAAGGAAATTTCTTCGTCTGATAAGCCGTACTTTTTGTACAGTTGCCTATCGATATCGGGGATGGGTTGACTCCAATCGATATCCGAGTTTTCGGTAAAGTCTTGGAGAGGGACAAATATAAAACTATCTCTTGTTATATGAATTGAAGTTAAAGCCTGCAATAACAAAAATCTGGAGAATTTTGTTGCCATATATTGTTTTAAGTTCGTAGCCTCACATAGATTATCAAAAGCACCTAAAACCAAATATGTTTCGGTACAGACTTCATTTTTATTCAATATTTTTAGCGACGAAATTATTTGATAATCTCCAGTGTTAGACGGCTTATTTCCTCCAGACATCGCATATGTAATTATAACTTTATATTTATTAATGATATTATCTCTATCAATCACTTTTTCTTTAGAATAAAAGCCTTTTCCTTGACTCGAAATAAGTATAACATCGTTTTGAGCATTCTTAGTTTGTGAACCTCGCTCGTAACTAGGTATCGCAAAATAACTACGAATCGCAAAGAAGCTATACGTTTTTACGAATTGATTCATATTATCCAAGTGTGTGCCAACAGTTTTTTCGATTATTCTTATTGCATAATTATTTCTCACAAAAATCGGAAAATCATTTAATCCGCGTTTAATATCGGGAATCGTATTGTTCTTATTTATATTTATTACATGACATTTTCCTGAGTAATCTTTATCCCAAAGGAAGTAGCATACACCACCTGCAATATTTACATTACTAAAACAATCTGCAGAGTTTGCAAAATCAACTAGTAGCCTGGTTCTATTATCGTTTAACATAGTATTCCTAAATTCATCTAGACCTTTACCGCCAGCATACCAACGTGCGGGCATTATCATAGAAAGATAACTAGGGTTACATTTTTTTGCGCTTTCTACAAAATAATTATACACGGGCATTGCGCTTGCTTTTGCGCCACCGTCGCTTATTTGATATGGAGGATTGCCGACTACTGCATCGAATTTCATTTTTTCACCTTCTTTGTCCCAAGTATGAGGATTTAATATTTTTCTGACTACTCGTTCCATATCTGTTTGCATATTATCGAGCAAATGGGGGAGGTAGCGTGTGTTCGTCTTTGCTCCGCTGAACCCTGTTAAGGTTCTTTGCGTGATTGCTTTTGCCATTTTTGTCTTGCAAAGAACAAACACGTTGTCCTTTAATACCTGATTCCATATTTCAGTTTGTTCTTCCAGCGAATATTCTTCTTCCTTCTTTGTAAGGCGTTTTCTGTAAAGGGAGTAGGCAACGTAGAGAGGATATAGACCTGATTTGGAATTGATTTCCAGAATTTTGCTGTCCGTTCTAAATAATTCTTCGGTTACGTCTCCTTGCGAGACTAAGCGAGGTTCTTCCAACGGATCTTTTGCGTCAAATTGTTCATTTAAGAAACAATAACCGCCGATCGTATCACTCATATGCATATTGACAACTCGCCAAGGGGTTAAAACGGTTTCTTTATCGGGATTGCGGAAATAACCGATAATATCGGTGATGCGTTTAACTCTTTCAGTCGGAGGATATTCGTCGGCTTGTTTTGCAAGTCTTCTTATACGCAAGCCTGCCGCCATTAAGACGTCCTCGTCGAAATATTTAATGCTACGCTTAAATAAATCCTTATCAACGTCGGCAGGCATAAATTCCTTCCAGGATTCGTCGTCAACGATTTCCGTAAATTTTTCAAGAGGGAGGCTTTCGGTAAGCGGAACATCCGCTCCGTATATTAAAAGCGGCAATCGGATGGATATATTGCGCAGTAGCCCAAAGAACGCCTGCTGTTGCTTGCGTTGTTCTTTTAACTTTTCTTTTAAAGCAATTTCCTCAGGTGTAAGATTTTTTGCGGGTTTATGTTCGATAGCGACCGCTTTTTTATAGTCTTCATCCGAAAGTCCGTTATCGGCAAGAGTAACCTTTGTCTCTCTTTTAGTCTTTGCGTGAGCGTTAAGGCGCGCTTTTAAGGCTTCAAAAAATTCCTTATCGCGTTCATCCATAACAATGCCTGCGTCAACTTTATAAATAGAGTCGTCTTCAAAACCCGATTTTATGGCAGCATCAATACTTATGCGCTTAATCTGACGCATAAGTGAATTTGCATTATACGGTTCCATCTTTGTTCCGCTGATTGCAATAACGGGACAATAATTCATAAAGAGAATGAGTTGGTCTTTTAATTTTTTATCAGAGACCTTACTTTTGGTTGAAAGTTTGTGTGTGTCTGATATAACATTTAATGCCCTGTCGGGAGCAAAGTCAAAGACGTAGCAGTTTTCTTTTTGTTTACCGTCGATTTGCCCTGCTGATTGTACACGGAATATGGTTTGCATATATCCCTTTGCTTCGGTTTTGGCGGAGCCGGCAAGCATCATAACTGCCGTCCATTCGCGGACGGTAACGCCCGTCGTTAATTTTCCGCAGGAAATAGTAATGGTGTACTCGTTTTCTTTTATTGCATCCTGAACGAGCTTTAGCGCATTATCATATGGCAATTCTTCGTCGCCTTCTCCTGCGACATTGACAACCTGATAGTGCATGAAAACAGGATGTCTTTTTAGTATGGATGAAAGGGCTTTCGCTTCCTTTACGCCGGGGACCATCCAGAATGTGTGCTTAAATTCCTTTCTGAACTCGTCCGTTGCAAAAGGATATTTCGTATCTTCGCTTTCTGTGGAAATTAAGTTAAGGAAAGATATTACATCATCTTCGTGAACGAAATCGCCAATTTTTGCTCCCTCGGGAACAGGACGGTAATCCTTTTCGGCGTCGCCGGTCCATACACGGAAAAATTCTCTGAAATTGAATGCGGAAGTTTCCGTTTCGTATCGGTAAGACGTGGGAATCGCTTCGCTCATATCGAAAGTGAAAATGTTCATTTTCGGCATATCGGCATAGGGATTGGGTTCTCCGGGGTGTTTATTAGCCCATTCTTCTTTTGCCTTTTGCTCCATAACATAATCCCAGGTATAGACGTTATCGTCATACTTGTCCATAATGTTATAAGGAGTGCCTGAAAGCTCAAGTACTTTCGGTTTTTTGCCGTTTTTTTCGCATTCCAACAAACTCTGAACCATTTGTCCCAAATCTGTTTGCGTTCCCTCGTGCGCTTCGTCGTAGATTATTAAGTCCCAATCCATATCGAAGACTGCGTTATTTTTATCGAATTTTCCGCCTGCACGTTTTGAACCGCGTAAATCCTGCATTGAAGCAAAATAAGTGAAATGATCTCCGTGCGCTTTTGCGTTGCGTAAAGCCGTATCGTTGTTAACGTCGGCATTGTAATCATAATAATCTTCGGAGTAAGACAGATTTTGCTTCTTCATAAAGATATGAGAGCTTTGCGCACCGAAAAGTTTTGCGTGATCTTCTTCCCAACCTGCTTCCACGACAGGGCGGTGCGTAACGACAATTGTCTTCTGGTAATTACCGCTTCTTATCAGTTCGTAAGCCGTCAACGTCTTACCGAAACGCATTTTGCAGTTCCATAGCATTGTATCGCCTTTTGAAAAAACGGAAAGGGTTCTATCTACTGCGGCTCTTTGCTCATCACGAAGTTTTATGGCAGGAATGGGAGTGGGAGAGTTTTTATCTTTCTCAGATAAAAAAGCTCTGCCTGCGATAACTGCTTTTATAGCGTTTTTCGCAGTTTCGGCATCACATTCAAACCATTCTTTATTCTTAATGCCATTGGGGAAAACAGTTTTTATTCCGCTGTTTTTCAGTACGTTATGTACGTCATGGTCACGGAATCCCTGAATTGTAGTCACTTTACTGCCGTTCAAGAAATCTTCTTTTGTGCGAATGGCAAGCTCTGCCCAAATCAAGTTAATTTTTATTCCGGCAGTAAATGTATAATCTTTTATTCTGCCTTTATCGGCAGCCTCTCGTAAAACAGAACAGTTAGGGGTAAGGGAATCAAGCGGCAAGACAGTATGTATTGTTGCTTCTCCGACCTTAACAAGTCCCTTATGTGCTTCATCGGGGATTGAAAAGATGTATATCAATTTATAAGAAGACGTGTTGTATACTGTCATTGCTTATTTTCCTCCAATAGTGAAATAAATCTTATGGACTTTCCCTTTTGCCAATCCATTATTTTACAATATATTCCTATGTGTTTATGGTTATCTCCTTTTAAGCATCCGGGGCAAGGTTCTGATTTGATATCGTCATCAAACATTGACATTTGCATTTTAGGCACTGGCTGACAGCTAAGAGGTATAACGTACTTTGTTCCGTCCATCTGCCATATGTTCCATGACAGTATTTTTGCAATCTCTTTTAAAAGTTCCGTATCGGGTTTTTGTGAGAATCGCCCTTCGTAATAATCTATAAAAGTGAATAATAAATTTTCTCTTGCAATCAATAAGCTATCGCCTTGCCACTCAAAAGCGTAAGTCGCTTTATACGCTTGTTTTACCCATTCAATCCATTCTTCATAAGATTCTGTGTTTTCATTTATTATACGAATCTTTCTGTCGAGAATGCCGATACGGTCGTTTAGCTCAATCCATTTACCGGTTACAGTATCATATCTTGAACAAAGGTAAGGCGCTTCTCCGCATGAGATTTCCATTCGGTTTGCGGAAACATAGTCTTGCCAAGTTTTTTCTTCAGGAAAAGTTATTTTTTGAGGATTCGTCTTCCACGTTTTACCGTCTTCCACGTTAAATACGTTTTCGCGTCCAAACCAAGCGTTATCAATAAGATTGTTCTGTGCATTACATATCCAAGAAGGGGTGAAAACTTCCGCTTTTTTTCTCACGCGATACTGCTGTTCTTTCTTCGATTTACCTACACGTGGTTTAATCACTCTACCATATCTGCCCGTTATGATGGGGACGGTAATCGGCTTATGACTTTCGTAATTAGAGCCCTTTAGTTTGTAATTATCCGTAGCCCAAATGATATTTCTTCCTGAACTTTTATCTTGTAAAAGAATGGAGAGCAATGACGAGTCAAGCTGTTTTATATAATTTTCTCTGATATCAATTTTATCATCAATCATAATAAAAGTTATCCGCTATCGTTTCTATTGTATCATAGTAAATATGACAGATTGTGACATATTTAAATAATTTTTTAATTAAATTTTCCGTATTTCCCTTCAGCCTCTAATCTGGTGCGCAGGTCTGCTAATATTTCACCGTTGTAAGTAAAATGTAAAGTTCCTTGAACAGGGTGATTGAATCCTAATAGTTTTTGCGCCAATGCGCTGACGGAAGTAGTCTCACCATTATACTTAATCGTTCTATCACCAACTACTGTGCAGATTACGGACGGATCGTGTTTGTATATAATTTGTTCACCTGTCTTAATTCCGCAAGCATAGAAAGAAAATGGCGCACGACGCTCAATGCTTTCTTCTTTTACTTCGTTAGCAATTTTCTCCTCGTCGACTTCTTTTTTAGTAGGTTTAGCTAATTTTAGTTTGTCCATTGTTCCGTGGATTTCAGCCATTGCCTCGAAGAGAGAGTAAGCATCTTCCGCAGTCATAGCGTAAAACTCTCGAATACGCTTTTTTCCGTCAACATTATCAATAGCACGAAGATTCGGGTTGAGTTTATCGATAATTCCGTGCAATTTCATATCGGTAAGCCGAGTATCAACTTCATAAGTGGCATAAACCCTGAAAGCGAAAGGAGTGCATTCGCTACGGTTAAGTTGTTTTAACCTTGTATTCATATCGTCAGCATAACCTATTTTTACGTAGTCGGGGAAAGACGGGTTTGTGAGAATGTATATAACGCCTTTGTTTTCCATAGTTATCTCTCCTGTGTATGTTTGAATGTTTTAACTTTGTTAAAAAGTAGTGAGGTCGATTGTGCTCGGTTAATTATAATTGCACTTCGAATGGGATATCGTTCTCTTCACAGAATTTTTGAAAGCGATATAACGTGAGTTTTTGAGGAATAGCTTTTCCATTCTCCCAACGGTTGACTGTTGCGAAAGAAACGTCTAGCTTTCTTGCAAGCATTTCCTGACTTAAATTGAGTTTTAACCTTGTCTCAAGACAAAACTTTGAAAATTCCATAATACACCTACTAATTATAACATATTATAACATAATATTGGGCTACTGTCAAGAATGAGAGGTAAAACTTAATGAATAATATGACAAATCTAGCGTGACGGCGGCAAGAGTAACTTGCCGCCGTCGTTGCGTGGTTTACAATTTAATAGCTTGATTTAGACCGTCGAAATTAATCGGCGGTTTTTCTTCGTGTGGGAATATGTTTGAGTTATGTCGTTTCGCTTGCGGAAATCGTGAACTTCTGACCGTTTAAAAGGGCGTATGTAATACCGTCTCCGTCAAGGGTGAATTGACCTACAAAATAATCTTTGAGCAGAGGTATAACCTCGGCAAGCAGGTCGTTGGGTTTAATTTGCGGTTCGTTTCTTAATAGTTCATCTTGAGTATATTTTAAATATAAGTTTTTCATAATAAGTACTCCAATAATTTTTCACTTTCGTGCGCACCGATTGTGTGCTTATATTATACCCCTGCGTCTGAACAAAATCAAATAAATCTGTTCAGACTGTGGGATAATCTTTTGTCGAAGGAGTACTACTTTATGGATATTTTGTCGAAACTCTCTGAAAGACTAAAAGACCTTATGAACGAGGCACAAATTAAGACGCCGGCATTAGCAGAAAAAACTAATCTCGAACAATCTGTAATTTCAAAATTTTTAAGGGCGGAACGTATGCCGTCTGCAAAATCTTTGGTTACGCTTGCCGACTGCTTTCATTGTTCTACCGATTATCTTCTTGGGTTGTCCGATGTTTTAGACGAAAGGGAGTTTAAGCAGAGACCGCCATTTAACGAGCAGTTAAGTTTTCTTTTAGAGCATTA
>JBJEVA010000118.1:0-9528 GCA_051884115.1 Candidatus Coproplasma sp.
TTAAAGTCGGCGCGCTTGCTTCGAGCATATCCGCAAGCGATATTGTCGATACGAGAGAGGACGGTTCTATTTGTAATGTAATGTCGGGCGTCGGTGCAACGGTTGTTCGCACATACGAAAATACTTACTTTTCGCAATCGGTAGACCAACGCACAATTCCTATCGGCATATCACAGTATGACCGCACACGCGATACGTTGATTGTCGTAGTTGAGGGGCGAACGTTTACAGCGGGAACGAATTACTCTATTTTGAGCAATACACATATTCAACTTGCTATCGGGTTGCCCGTTGTCGGAACAAGGATATATTTTCAAGTAATTAAAAGCGTCAATGCGGCGGGCGCGGAAACGGTTGTGCAGGAAGTAGCGGAACTCCGCACGGAAATGACCGCGAATAACAAAAAACTTGAAAATCATTACTATTGCAACGGCTTAGATGATAACATAAGAATATCAGAGATTGCACAGGAATTTATTAGTGTTGGAACTGATTATAGTAGTATGCGCCTTGTTGTTCACGGAACTGTTGGCGTTACTTCTCCATATTCGGGCGACGGGACACAAGCAAGAAACTATTTTTGGTTTGCACTTGGCGTTGACGGAGTAAGCACAAACAGACGTATCATTGTTGATTTTACAGACTGTAAGGTGATTACAATTCCCGTTGAAATTGCAACGCAAAACACCATTTTTTCGGGAAATGATGTTCATATTGTGGGGGCAAATGTTATCGCAAATCAGTCAGCGGCAAATACGGTTATCAAGATGTTCACTTCTCAAAGCGGCACAGTATCGGCGAAAAATTGTCGGTTCTGGATAACGGCTTATAGTGGCAGTTTTATTGCAAGGACGGGAACATTTGATAATTGCCGTGGCTCTGTCACAAATAGCGTAAATTATAGTTATTGCTTTTTCCCGCATTCAAACGGACTGATAAGAATTAACGGCGGTGAGTATTACGCTTATACGGCAGACAGTACAGCAATTAGCGGGGTTCTTGGGCAAAACGGCGCAGACTCTGTATCAATCCTTTACGGTGTAAATGCTCCGACTGTTGCCCGTGCTGGCTACTATCAAACAAACTCAATCAAACAGTTTGAGGATAGCGGAATTGTTTGTTGTACAGACCTTATAAGCACTCTGCCTTTGTCGGTTATTAGTGGCAGT
The DNA here is from genome assembly GCA_051884115.1 of Candidatus Coproplasma sp. Lineage (GTDB taxonomy): Bacteria > Bacillota > Clostridia > Christensenellales > Borkfalkiaceae > Coproplasma. The sequence continues at coordinate 1,170 of JBJEVA010000118.1, forward strand.
AGCAACATAAGAGGAACGATTGCAAAGAGTAAACCAGGCTTAATGTAAAGTCCATAATTCAACCTTATAAACGAAAGGGCAGTCCTACGGGGCTGTCTTTTCTATTGAAAAAATTTTTCGTAAAATTGTAAAAAGTTGTAAAAAATGGTTGACAATGGAAAATTATAGTAGTATAATAAAGGTACGATAAAGGTAGGGCAACAGCCCAAAGGAGTTAAAAATGAAACGTTGTTTTGGCACTCGGCAAAACTCGTAAGAGAGGGCAGACACGGCGGGGCGGTATCAATAAGTTATACGGAAGATTTTGTTTTCAATCTTAAAAAGTACGGAAAAAACCGCGACGTATTAGACGAAATACAACTCGGCTATGACGAATTAGAGTACGTTTTCGGAGTAATGGACGAAAATATAAACGCGCCAACGTTTAAGAGCGAATACGAAACGCATAAGCCCGAACCGAAAGAGGCGGAGACAATCAAGGCGGACGCAAGCCTTATTGACAATGGGGAGTTACCATTATGAATAATCAAGAAGAAGCGTTTGAAAAATTGTCAAGGCTTAAAGTCGGGGCGTTGTTTATGGAAATGGGAACGGGGAAAACAAAGGTCGCACTTGACCTTATATACTCAAAGGCTCACAAGGTCGATTATATACTATGGATATGCCCGTTTTCGATTAAACACGAAATCGAGGAAGAACGGTGCAAATGGCACGAAGAATTGACGATTGATATTGTAGGGTGTGAGAGTATCGGCAGGAGCGACAGAACGTTTTTACGGGTCTTGCAAGCCGTCAAAACGCATAAAACGTTTATTGTCGTTGACGAAAGTTTGAAGATAAAGAACAAGGACGCAAAACGGACGGAGCGAATACTTAAACTCGGAGAATATGCGGAATATAAACTCATATTGAACGGCACGCCGTTATCAAAGAATGTGCTTGACCTTTGGACGCAAATGCAGTTTCTTTCCCCAAAAATCCTCCGAATGAGTTACAACGAATTTAAGAATACATATTGCGAGTATTATATTCGCGGACGGCTTAAAGGGCTTGTTAAGAAACAACATAACATTGAACACCTTATAAGCCTTATCGAGCCGTATATATTCGACAGCGAGTTGGAACTCGGCAAGTTAAAGCATTATTACGATTATACATATTCAATGGACGACCGAGAGGAATACGAAGAATTGAAAGAAATGTACTTGCAAGCCCCGAATTTTGACTTTATTACAATAAGTCAAGTATTGCAACAACACTATTGTAAGTCGGAGGAAAAGGCGCGTATAATCGACGATTTGACAAGCGAAATAAACGACCGTGTTATTGTGTTTGTCAAGTTTTTGAATAGCATACCGCAAGGGGCGGCGGCTATTACGGGCGATATGAAAGAAAAAGAGCGGGCGGCGGTTATTAAAGATTTTCGGAACGGAAAAATAAAAGTCTTATATATAACATACGGTTGCGGTGCGTTCGGGCTAAACTTGCAGTTTTGCAAAAATATGATTTTCGCCGACCATACTTTCGACTACGCCCAGCGCATACAAGCAGAAGCGCGGATATTCCGAATGGGACAAGAAAGCGACGTAAATTATTATAATCTTTGGTGCGACGTCGGGCTTGAAAGACTGATACGCGGAAGCCTTGACAAAAAAACAAACCTCTTAAACGAGGTTAAAAGAGAGATAAACAAGGTTAGCCTTGAAAAAATAATAAAACAATTATAAGGAGCAAACTATGAAAGAAGAATTGAAACAGCAGTTATTGCAACTTGACGGGCTGTCGTTGTCGGACAAAATCGACGCAATCAATGAAATTAAAGCGTTTCTAAAAACGATAAGCCCGTTTAACGACGAACCAGTCGAATGCGTCAAGTGGGTAAAATCCGAACTTGTTATTGCAAACGATTACAACCCGAACAGCGTTGCACCGCCCGAAATGGAATTGTTGCATACCTCAATCCAAGAGGACGGATATACTCAACCGATAGTCGTATGGCAACACGACGGAATGTATGAAGTTGTGGACTGATTTCACCGTAACCGCGTTGGGAAAGAGTGTTCAGATATTCGGGAACGCATACACGGTTATTTGCCCGTCGTCGTAATAAATAACGACAGAGAGGACAAGGGCGACCGTATAGCAAGCACTATCCGACACAACCGCGCCCGTGGTAAACATAAAGTCGAGGCAATGAGCGACATTGTTCTTGACCTTAAAAAGCGCAATTGGAGCGACGCAAAAATTGCAAAGGAACTCGGAATGGACGCGGACGAAGTATTGAGGCTTGCACAAATTCAAGGGCTTGCGGAAATGTTCGCCGATAGAGAGTTTTCGCAAGCGTGGGAAAGCGACTTTGACGACGCGACAGAAAAAGACGAGGTAAATTTGTATGATAAGAGTTTTCAAGAGTGAAGAACAGGACGCGGATTTTTACGCAATAATGGGAAGAGACTTTGCAAGCCTTAATATCGCGAAAGAACTTGAAAGGCAAGTATATAACGCACCTTATACAACGTGGTATGTCGAAACCGTGAACAATATCGCGGTCGCGTTCGTTTCTGTATGTGAACACAAGGAATACTATTTTATTGACAATCTTTTTGTTCATATCGGTTGGAGAAACAAAGGGTATGCAAAGCAGTTTATCGAACGAATTGTAAATGATTTTACGGATAAGCCGATAAAGTGTATTGCAAATAATCCGTATGCGCTTAAAATCTTTAACGGGCTGGGTTTTATGGAGGTCGGTACTAATGGCAAATATAAAAAACTTATCAAATATTAAGCAAGTATTCTACCACTATGAAAAGTGGGAAGATTATTTAAGCGGTATGTATAATCCGCCGAGCGTAAGCAGTATAGAAACGGGCATTTCGACAGAGGAACGAATAAAAAAGGCGATTGAATGTTTAAGCAACGAAGATATTTGCCGCAAGTATATGGAAAAAGTCGTTTCCGAATGGAAAATATCGACGGAGGAAGTGCTTACAAACCCCGAAAGCAACGGTCGGGCGTGGCTTGGGCAATGTGCTTGTTTTATGTATGGCGGTTGCCACGACGAGGAAACCCGCAAAGCGTGGGTGTTATTACCTCCAGAAACTCAAAAAAAAGCAAATGCGATTGCGGACAATGTTATTAGAGAATGGTTGACCGAATATGCAAAAACTTTACCAAATTATCAATTAACATTTGATGACTTATTAGGAGAAAACAATGATTAGAAATCTTGATATTAACGTTTACGAAGCGGCAAAAAAACGTATTGAATGGACGTTTGACAATTTCGATAAAATATGCGTATCTTTCAGCGGCGGAAAAGATAGTACTTGTATGACGCATATGGTTATCGAGGAAGCAAAAAAGCGCAACCGTAAAGTTGCATTGCTGTTTATCGACTGGGAAATTCAATATAAAATGACAATCGACCACGTCAAACATATTTTTGAAATGTATAAGGACTATATCGTACCGTATTGGATAGCGTTGCCGTTATTAACCGATAACGCTTGCAGTCAGTTTGAACCCGAATGGATATGCTGGGATAAAGATAAAAAGGACGCGTGGGTAAGACAGCCCGACGAATTAAGCATAACCGACGAAAAGTATTTCCCGTTTTATTATTATAAAATTACGTTTGAAGAGTTTGTACCGAAGTTTGCGGAATGGTTCGGCGAGGGTAAACGGACGGCGTGTTTTATCGGTATCAGAACGCGCGAAAGCCTTAACCGTTGGCGGGCGTTAAACAATCAACATAAAAACGTATTTGCAGACAAACTCTTTACGACGTGCGTCGCCGATAACGTTTATAACGTATATCCGATATACGACTGGCGAGCGGAGGACGATTGGACATATCTCGGAAAGTTTAATAAATGTTATAACGAACTTTACGACCAGTTTTATAAAGCGGGGTTGACGTTACACCAAATGAGAGTTGACGAGCCTTTCGGAGATACAACGCGCCGTTCTCTTTGGATGTATCAAGTAATCGAGCCGCAAACGTGGGCAAAAATGGTATTCCGCGTAAATGGTGCGAACAACGGTAATATTTATTGCAACGAACGCGGCAACATTTTAGGGAACGGAAAAATCAAACTACCACCTAATCATACGTGGGAAAGTTTTTCAAAATATCTGCTTGATACTATGCCGAAAAAGACCGCGGAACATTACAAGTCAAAAATTGCCGTTTATATAAAATGGTATATGGACAGAGGGTACGAAAACGGAATACCCGACGAGGCGGATATTCAAATGGAAAAGAAGCGAGATGTTCCGAGTTGGCGCAGAATATGCCGTACGCTTTTACGTAATGACTATTGGTGTAAAGGGCTGGGCTTTTCGCCGACAAAACAAAGCGCGTACGAAGAATATATTAAACGCATAAAGAAAAAACGTAACGAATGGAATATATTTGCGGAAAAGGAGGGAAACAATGAATAAACTAAAAGACTTGATAAACGATAGCCTTATGATTTCGCAAAGGCAATTCGAGAAAAAAACGGGAATATCCCGACAAACGATTTACAACATTATGCACGATAAAGGCACGCCGTCGGTATTGACGGTCAAAAAGATATGTGCCTTTTTCGGCGTGGACTATAAAGATTACATTTAAGGGGGAATTATGAACATAAGTGAAGCAATAAAAACTTTGGACGGCGTTATACCGTCGCCCGATAATAAAATGGTTGACTTTGAACATTTACCTATTGCCATTGCGTGGGAAACGGTAAAGACCGAGAATGAAAGGCTAAACCGCCTAATTGACGAACTCGAACAAGACTTAGTACACTCGGACGAATTAGCAAGCGAACATACGGCGAAAGAGATTTTATCTTATGTAGGAAATCTATACGACGATTGCGACCAAAGGTTTCAATTAAAAGATTATCAATGGCATAAAAGACTTTGCGAAAAATACGGCGTGGAGGTGGAAGAATGAAGAAACTAATTATTATAACTATTATTTTAATTTTGGCAGTAACTATGATTGCTTGTAATTATCAAGTCATTGATATGAATTATAAGTATGATAAAGCCTATGTAAAAATCGGTGAGGAATGGCAAGACCTTAATATCAAGGCTTGGAAAGATTACGAAGGTGAACAGCTACAACTGACGTTAGAAGATGGCACAATTTTAGTAGTTCATTCCTTGAATTGTATATTGTATAGTGGCAACTTGCCTAAAACAATTGGGGAGGTGGAAGAATGAGAGAAATACTATTTCGTGGCAAAAGAGTAGACAACGGCGAGTGGATAGAGGGAAATTATGAATGGTATCATAAGCCCGAAAAACACATAATAACCAATCCCTATACAAGAGAAACAAAGGGAGTTATCCCCGAAACCGTTGGACAGTTTACGGGCTTGACGGACAAGAACGGCAAGAAGATTTTTGAGGGGGATATTATTAGGCAACAAACTTTTGGCACAATAAAGAATACAAAATTTCCTAACGAAAAAGAGAAAAAAGAACATATAAAATACCTAAAAAAGCATAAATGCATATTTGATAACGAAACTGATTATCATACAAATTTTGATAATATAGTAGAATTTAAGGATTGCAGATTTTATCCTTTTGCTGACGATAATTTTGAATGGGGGACTTTTAATAATGATTTACCTTATGAAATTATCGGCAATATTCACGACAATCCCGAGTTGTTGAAAGGAGAATAAGCAATGACAGCGGATAACAGCATAAGAAGCCTTGCAAGTGCGGTATTATTGCAAGCGTAAAAAGATAGCAATAGTGTTTTGAAAGGCGCGAAAAATTTACCCGTTACGGTCAATAAAAAAGAACTTACACGGTTTTATAATTCGACGTGGTGTGATTATCTATGCGACGTAGTAGATATAAGCAAACAATCGGTTTTCGACTTTTTGGCGAAAATGCAGAGAATAAATAATAGCGGGACACTCACTTTTTGAGCCGATTAAAAATTAAACAAGAAAGGAGGACGGAGCAAAAGCACCGCCCTTTTTTATTACCTTTTGAAATTTGAGTACAACGCGACTTGCGGTTGCCCTTGGTGTTTCTTATACTCAATAAAACCGAGAGGGCGCACGCATAGGAATACGTCCACGCTCTCGTTTGATACAACAATCTTTTCAACGAAGTTATCAAATATATTTTTCAAAACGTCGTCGTCGGTTGTTTCTGATTGTGCCAGCATTTTATTGAGGTATGCCGTTACGCCCTCAAAAGTGATTGAGTTTCGTTCTTGTTCTTGATACATATATATCATTTTTTCGACGTCCTCTAACTCCGTTTCCAAAACGGCACTTTTGCGGATAAGTGTTTTTTCGTTTATAAGTTTTCTCATTTTCATATCCAGCAACTCGTCAAGCCCGTTTTCAATCTCTCTTTGCCTCTTTTTAAGGCGTTTTAGTTTTTTCGATACATCGTCGGGCGAACTCTCGCAAACGGCTATAATCTCCCTTGCAAGTCGTTTAATAGCGTCCTCGTTCAATATCTGCCGCTTTATTTCGGCAAGGATAGCGTCCTCGATAAATTCTTTTCGTATTCTCTTGCATTGACACGTTTTATAATTCTTGTTTTCGGCGCAAACGTAGTATTTATAATTATAGTATTTATCGCCCTGTTTCGATCCGCTGCGGATTCCAAAAAAATGACTTTCGCAATATGCGCAAAAGATTTTGCCCGTCAAGGCGTATAAGTCTTTTTTCTTTCTCGGTTGTGGTAGTTTATCGGCTTGCTTTCGGGCTTGAACTTTGTTCCATAACGGCATATCAATAATCGGTTCAAAGGCGTTAGGAATAACTAATTCCTCGTAACCCTCGCACGAATAGCGGCGTGTTCCGATATAAAAATCGTTTGCCAAAATGCGGGCAATGCTCGTCGTTCCGAACATTTTATTTTGACGGGTAACAAAGCCCCGTTCGGTCAAGTATTCTTGAAGATAGCGCAATGAATAATTATCCGCGTATAATTCAAACATTTTCTTTACAACGTGGCGTTCTACCTCGTGCGGCTTGTATTTATTCCGAGTTTTCTTTCCGACGACAACGGGTTCAAGTGCATACCCGAACGGAACAGACCCGCCCGTGTGATAGCCTTGTCTTACCATTTCCCGCATACTTGATTTTACGTGGTCGGAAATCGTTTCGCTTTGGTATTGGTCTATATCGGACAAGACGTTTGTCATTAACCGACCCGCGCTCGTATCTTCGTCGATTTGTTGAGTAACCGACATAAGTTTTACACCGTGTTTTTTGAAAAGTTTACGGTATTTTTGACTTTCGTAAGCATTCCGAAACATACGGTTTAATTTATAAACGACAACCGCGTCAACGTGTCCCTCTTTTACGTCGTGCAATAACTCAAAGAAAGCGTCGCGCCCCGCAACTTTCGTCCCGCTGATTGCTTGGTCGATATGCGTCTTTTGCAAGTCAAGCCCGTTGCGAATAACATACTCGCCTATTTCCGCAATTTGATATTCGACGGAATATCCGTCGTCTTGCTTATGGTCTGAATAACGGATATAAGCCCGCGTTCGTAACATTCTTTTTCCCCCTTAAATGCTTAAATATAAGCGCATTATTTCCTTATACAAAGCCTCTTTCTTTTCTTTCGGTACGTCCTTACTTTGGAACACCTCACGGGCGCGGCTTATAAGGTCAAATACTTCGTCAGTCGGAACAACGCCGAAGTAATCAAGACCAACTCCGTAAAAGTCGGCAATACGCTTTAATTCCGAAATGTGCGGAGCGCGTCTACCAACCTCGTAATTGCTAACCGTGGCGCGGGTAATGCCTAACTTGTCCGCCGCTTCTTGTTGCGTCAGTTTACGCCCCTTGCGGAGCGTCTTTAATTTCTGCCCGATTGAATTGTTCATAAATTGTTCACCTCCATTTCGTATTTTTATAAAATTGATACGGTTTATTGTTTATCAGAACCGCTATTCAATTCTTAATCATAATAACACATAATGATAACATTGTGTAGCGAAACACTATGATATAAAAATTATACAAATAATTGTAAAATTGTTGCAAAAACGATTGACATTATTTCAAAATAGTATTAAAATGTAAGCATAAATACGAACGGGCGTTCGGTCGAACGTAAAGGAGTTAAAAATGAAAGTTAGTTGCGATTTTTTGGTAGAACGAGAAACCGAAAAAGCGGTGTATGTGTGTACGCAAGTTGGTTATGCACCAAATACGGAAAGATGTAAATGGTTGCCAAAATCAGCGTGTGAAATTCAAGAATTTGTTCAAACAGTCAACCCCGTAACTAATAAGCCCGAAACTTACGGAAAACGAGTTGTAGCAATTGAAGAATGGTTGCGCCAAAAGATTAAATAGCCGACCGTCGGCGGTTC
>JBJEVA010000119.1:0-2133 GCA_051884115.1 Candidatus Coproplasma sp.
ACCATATTCTTTACGATTTGCGAACGACCTTTTACACAAGGTGCGAAGAATGCGGTGTTGCACCGCCAGCAAGGGACGAATTCGTTGGACACAGCCGTGGCGAACTCAATGACGCCTACTGCCACTTATCCGATGAGTACCTTTTAAAAGAAGGCGAAAAATTGGTATGGTAAATCGCTATTTATGCCCCAATTTGTGCCCCAAAATTTTCGGAGTATAGAAATGCGATACCCGAAAAAGTGTAAAAAAGAGCAAAAAAAACGGCAATTTTGTTGCCAAAATTGCCGTTTCTGGTGCACCTTCAGGGACTCGAACCCTGGGCCCACTGATTAAGAGGCTACTCAGGAAGTGAAAAAACACCACTTTTTTATTAAAAAATGCGCAAAATCGGGCTGTTTTCGGCGTTTTTTAAATTCTTACGCTTATTTATACGCTTACTTTTATTCAAACGGGCGCAGGGAGCGTTCGGCAAAAGTGAAGACGTCGGGGCAAGGGAGCGTTCGGCGGAAGTTGTGAGCTTTTAATTAGAAGTTAAAGCTCGATGTAAACGAGGTGGTGAAATAAAATATAGCTAAAAAAGAAAGTAATTTAACGTTGTCAACCAAATAAATGAGTGGCGGTTCGGCTACGGCGGATTATTAACTTATTCAGCATAAAAGAAGACTGCAAAATTTGCAGTCTTTTCCAATAATTTTTGGGTCTTGGGTGAGCTTTGCGAACCCAGCTTTATTAAAGTTTGGTTGTCAACCAAAAACAACCTTATGCGTTTAACTTTGACTACGCATTACGCCGTTTACGGCGATAAATTTTCACCGCTTTAAACCTATTTATCCATTATTTATAAGTTAGTTATATATAATAAGTAGCGTAGCGGTGAAATTTTGATACTTTACTTATGTATTTTTAATACTGTGAAAGTATCATATTTTCATAGGTAAATTACATAAAATAATTCCCTGCCGTTTTGACAGGGAATTTTGCATTTTTATGAACGACTAAAAGCCCGACAGCTTCGGGCTTTTAAAAATATTCAATTACCTACACCTACATTTATAATTACGTTCACGGTTCATCACCCCCGTGACGTCGTTTTAGCTCTTGTTTTATTAAATATAAATAAGCTTGACTTGTTAGTGTTAGTTGACACCAAACGGGAGCGTATAGAGCTTTAATCTCTTCCAATTCCGCCGTAGTTGCCAAGTTTATATTTATCATATCAATTTCGATGAACGGTTTATGTACGGGAGCCGAAGGCTTAGACAAAGACTTATTATTTAAAACCGATTTTACGCTATCCCTGTTTATATCAATTGAGAACTCGTCCTTGTTTTTTTGGTGTTCTTGATTAAATTCAGGGAAAGGTTCAGCTGTAGCTTGCATTTTTAATGCTTTCTCGGCTTCTTTCCTAATCTTCTTTTCGTTCTTTTCTTTTACAAGCACAAGCTTATAATTAAGCGTGTATTTACTGACCTTATAGGCGTTTATACCTTTATCTTCCTTAGGACGATATATTAAGCGTGTCCTTATCAACGTCCAAAGGGAAGACTGTACTGTGCGTTCTGAAATATTCAATTCTGATGCAAGCTTAGAAATTGAGATTTCGATAGTATGCCTGCTGTTCTTCTTGTTTGTACAACGTGTGAATAAATAGGCGTAGATATGCTGTTCTGACTTTGTGAGTTTACGTTCTATATTTTCTCGCACAAAGAACGTATCATGCATTATCCAGGCAGGCAAACGCAAAAATTCACCGTTAGAAGCTGAAATTAAGCTCTCGTAGCCGTTCTTGTGATTGCCTTTAATCAAACCCTTATCACGCCCAATTTTTAGCGCACGAGCGACGGTAGCTCTGCTTACATAGCAACGCTCTACAAACTTTTCGTAGCTACGGTAACACGTCAACTGATTGCCACCTTTATCTATACCTGTAAAGCTGAATATTTCGCCTATAACTTGTTGAACAGAAAAAGACAGCCCTTTTAAAATGCGTGGCAATCGAATATAGCTATTTAATTGTGCATTAGTATTTGTTGCTGTCATTCTCTTCTACCGTTATTACGTTCGCACGTTATACGCTTAATTTAACCTTTACGTTAGTTCTACGCTTTCCCCTGCGGTGGTGAACAGCGCATC
>JBJEVA010000120.1:0-9378 GCA_051884115.1 Candidatus Coproplasma sp.
TCCTTATTCTCAACCGTTTCTTTCAATTTCCAAATAATAACGTGCTTTACCATAACCGTTCTCCTGATGGGTTTTTTAATAGTTTAGCACAGTTCAGTTTGATTGTAAACCGTTTGTCCCAGAACTTATATCAATACAAGCGAATGCAAATCTAACATTTGTGAATTTAATTTTCTAAATGTAGTTTAGGGAAGAAATTTTAAAGATGTAATAATTTTATTTTTAGCAATTAATAGGTGATTATTGAATTAGAAATCTAAATATTGGATTTACTATTGATATTTTTAGTTGGCTATGGTACAATAAATAAAATTGATTTTTTATTTGGGATGGTACTATAAAATGGCTGTCAGTTATAAAAAACTATGGAAACTTCTAATTGATAAAGATATGAAGAAAAAAGACCTACGTATTGCTACGGGTATTACAACTACTGCACTTGCAAAGCTTGGCAAAAACGAACATGTTAGTACCGAGGTTTTGGCTAAAATTTGTAAGGTTTTAGAATGTAATATTGAGGACATAGTAGAGATTGTAGAGGAATAATGGTTAGCTAAACGAACAAGTCAAATTGTTCGGGAAATGGGTTTTAACATTTTGGGTGCATAGCGCTTAACTGAAGCCATCAATGCGAACTCAAGTAGTCACTTTTAATTTCGATATAGAAGTTAAAATTATTTAAGGTAAAAAACAATACATATTTTATTAATATGACAAAGTTGACATATTAACGTGTTAAAATAGAGATAGGAGAGATTTATGCCTACAACTGATTTGAAGTTTTTCACAAACGAACCTGAAAGAACGCTTTACGATAGGTTCAATAAAATATTAAAAACCAATACGCAGTATTTTGATGTGATTGTTGGTTATTTTAGGACGAGTGGTTTTTTCCGTTTATGTGAAGCAATGAAGGATTTGGATAAGATTCGTATCCTTGTCGGGCTAAATGTAGATAAAACCACAGTAGACTTAATCGAGCAATCTGAGAATAGCACCGTAATAATGTCTCAGAAGGAAAGCAAACAGGAGTACAGTACTCAGATTGAAACGGAGTTTGCAGATTCCGAAGATTCTAAAGAGGTTGAAGACGGGGTCAGATGCTTTATTGAATGGGTAAAATCAGGCAAATTAGAGCTCAGAATGTACACAGAGCAACCTATCCACGCAAAAGTCTACATAATGAGGAAGAATCCTGAATTATGCGATTATTATGGTAGTGTCATAACAGGTTCAAGTAATTTTTCATATAGTGGACTTGTCAACAATCTTGAATTTAACGTTGAACTTAAAGATAGTGCGGATGTTAAATTTGCTTTGGAAAGGTTTGAAGAGTTGTGGGCAAAAGCGATTGATATCAGCAAAATCACGACTGAAACCATTGAAGAAAAAACCTGGATAAAAGATAATATTACGCCGTACGAGCTCTATCTGAAGACTATTTACGAATACTTTGATGAAGAAATCAATTCTGACCAAGTTGCTTTGATTAACGAACTGTTTCCCGAAGGATATATGAAACTTCAATATCAGATAGATGCCATTATTCAAGCTAAAAAGATATTGGAAAAATACAATGGCGTTTTTATCTCAGACGTCGTGGGTTTAGGAAAGACATATATTTGTGCGCTGCTTGCAAAGAGTCTTAAAAATAAGCGTAGGCTGGTAATCTGTCCACCTGTTCTTGTGGATTATTGGGAATCCGTACTGAAAGATTTTGACGTGGTTGCCGATGTGTGCTCACTGGGCAAATTGGACCATATCTTAGAGAACCCCGAAAAGCTTGAAAGATACGACTACGTCTTTGTAGATGAAGCACACCGGTTTAGAAATGCCAAAACCGAAGGTTATGAAAAACTTCATCAGATCTGTTACGGAAAAAAGGTTGTATTGATATCTGCCACGCCAATCAATAATTATGCAAGCGATATTGAAAACCAAGTGTATTTATTCCAATCAAAGCATAATAGCAATATTATTCCCAACGTAACAAATCTGGAGGGTTTCTTCAGCAGATTGCGTGGCAAGTTAAATGGATTAGAAAAAGGGACGACTGAATACTTTGACCAATTGAGAGCAAATTCCGAAGAGATAAGAGACAGGTTGCTTCGTCACGTAATGGTTAGAAGAACCCGTACGGAAATCAAGGAGTATTATTCGAAGGATATGGAGGAAAAGGGCTTAAAATTCCCTGCACTTGGTAATCCTGAAAGTATTGTGTATACCTTTGACGAGAAGACTGAAGAGGTTTTTAATGAAACCGTTAAAGTCATCAGGGATTTGTCCTACGCAAGATATAAACCGCTGTTTTATCTGAAAGATAACAAAAAATATGCACAGATGTTAGTTGCCCAAGCTAATATTGGCGGATTTATGAAATCTATTTTAGTTAAGCGTTTAGAAAGCAGTTTCTATGCTTTTAAGATGACTCTCGGTAGATTTATTGAATCCCATCGTAAATTCGTTAATATGTTTAAATCCGGTGAAGTATACGTCAGCAAAAAGGTTGACGTGTATGACTTGCTGGATAATGGCGATGACTATAAGTTAATGCAACTTGTAGAAAGTGAAAAGGTGCAATATTTCAAGGCGGAGGAGTTCAAGGGGTACTTTATTTCAGACGTGGAGCACGACTTAAAACGTTTGGAGTATATTCTCTCCCGTTGGGAAGAAGTAACGGTTGACCCTAAATTAGAAGAATTTGTTAATGATTTAGCCGAAAACCCTATTTTACAGGATACTAAAAAGATTATCTTTACCGAATCAAAAGAAACGGCTTCTTATATTGGCGAAAGGTTAAAACAAATTTATGGTTCAAGGGTTGTCGTATTCTCCGGTGAAAGTTCGAATTATTTAAAACAAGAAATAGAAGACAGTTACAATCCTAAGAACAAAGGAAAAAATAACGATAAATATGATATTTTAATCACAACTGACGTTCTTGCCGAAGGTATTAACTTACATAGGGCGAACGTGCTTATCAACTATGATTTGCCTTGGAACCCTACCCGTATTATGCAACGTGTAGGACGTATAAATCGAGTTGGCACGGAATTTGATAGAATTTATGTATTTAATTTCTTCCCGACTTCACAAGCGAACGCACAGCTTCCTCTTAAAGATAGAATTTTGGAGAAATTACAGGCTTTCCACGATATTTTAGGTGAAGACTTTAAATATCTGTCAGAGGACGAGCAGGTTTCTTCGCATAAGTTATATGAAACATTAACAGGTTCCCTTGAAGGTGAAGAAGAAAACGTCAATCCTGAACTTGAATATCTTACGCTTATCAGGAAGGTTAGGGATGAAGATACCGACTTGTTTGAAAGAATTAAAAAACTACCTTTAAAATGCAAGTCGGGGAAAAACGCTGCAATCGTAAGCGGAAGCGGAACGATCTCTTTCATTAGAAAGGGTGCGTTAAAAGCTTTCTTTAAAACGGTTGGAGACGAAACGCAGGAACTTACCTTTATTGAAACTATGCAATATATTAAATGCGATGTGAGCGAGCCGAAAATTCCTATCAAGGAAATCTATTATGAGCAACTTGCAACAAACAAATCGGCATTTACCAATAAACTCATTCAGGAAACCATAGAAACCACTGAAGGCAAGGCGGTCAGCGGTAATGACAAAAAGATTTTGAGCTATCTTAAAGCCTTGCTTAGTTGCAGAAAGTTTACCGAATCAGAGGAGTCAACCATAGAAAAGGTAAAGGTTATGCTGGAATACGGTGAGCTTCCGCAAGCACTTTCAAAACAAATTGTAAGTGACATAAAAAACGTAGAAGACCCGATAACAATTTATCATCTTATTGTTGATTCTATCCCGATGAAATATTTTGACGGAAGAAAAACAAAGAAAATAGAACGTAAAGGCAAAAAGCAAGTTATTTTATCATGCTATTTAGAGGGGTAATTTTGGAGGATTAACAAATGACTAAACAAGAATTGTTATTACAAACCTTTCAAAGCAAATTTGATTTAGCGCAGTACAAAAAGTTTATAATCGAGTTTTTTAACGATGCGAAACTTACAAATGGAGAAAAGCGTCAAGACCGTTGGAATTGGAACGAATATGCGTTTTATATCAATGGGTATTATCACGTTGCAGATTACATAGATGAAAAGCGTAATAAAATTGCCATTTTTGCAGTTGAGCTAAAAAAAGGTAAATCTTTGGAGAAAGCAAGAAGCAAACAAAGAAACTTCATAGCCGATAGAATTAAAACTATGGGGTATGACGGTGCAATTGCTGCTTTCTATTCGGAAGATGAAACCGAAAACAGATGGAGATTGTCTTTCGTTCGCCTTGATTATGAACTCTTAAAAGGCAAAATTAAAACTAATTTCACACCCGCTAAAAGATATTCTTATCTCCTCGGCGTGGGTGAGCCTTGCCATACGGCAATGCAACAACTTTATCCAATCTTGGAAGAAGAAAAATTCAACCCTTCTATCGATAAATTGGAAGAAGCATTCAGCGTTGAAAAAGTTACTAAACAGTTTTTTGAAAAGTATAAAGAAAAATATATTGAGCTCTACGAATATTTATCGAAAAATGATACTTTCCGCGACGAAGCTATCCGTTGTGTTAAAAGTGATAACGAAGACGATATTTTCAAGTTTACCGAGCAGTTCGCCAAAAAACTTATGGGGCAAGTCGTATTTATGTACTTCCTTCAAAAGAAAGGTTGGCTCGGTGTAAATGCATTCCCTCCTAAAATTACGGAAAGAGAGTATAAAAACGCCTTCTTCGATTGCAACGCAGAACATAAAGAAATTCTTAAACAGCTTTACGTTTTGGGAGAAGGCGGCGCATACGTTCGCCAAGCAAAAATTATAAACAGTTTAAGCGAAGAAGACCAAACTTATTTTGCCGCACGTATTAAAGGTATGCCGTGGGAAACGGGACCTAAACATTTCGTTAGAATCCTTTTTAACGAAGCCTTAAAGCATAATAGAAACTATTTTGAATATTATCTTGAACCTCTGTTTTACGAAGCGTTGAACGAAAAGCGCGAGGCGAATAATTACTACGCAAGATTGCATTGTCGTATTCCTTTCTTGAACGGCGGTCTTTTCGAACCGCTTGACGGATATGATTGGCGTCATAATAATTTCAGTATTCCAAACGAGATTTTCTCTAATGCAAATATAAAAGGGGATAGGGAAGCCGACGGCATATTAGATATTTTTGATAGATACAACTTTACAATGAACGAAGATGAGCCACTTGAAAAAGAGGTCGCTGTTGACCCTGAAATGCTCGGAAAAATATTCGAAAACCTTCTTGACGTTAAGGATAGAAAGTCAAAAGGAGCTTTCTATACCCCTCGTGAAATCGTTCACTATATGTGTCAGGAAAGCTTGATCAACTATATAGTCAACACCGTTGGCACACCTTACGAAGACACGAAAGATTTTATCTTGTACGGCGAAATTATGAAAGATGAAGACTGTTCAAGAGAAGTGAAAGAAGGCTATGCAGAAATGCTTATGCCTGAAAGTATTTATAAAAACTTAAAGGCTATTGACGATGCGTTAGCAGACGTTCGTGTTGCAGACCCCGCCGTTGGCTCGGGTGCTTTCCCTATGGGTATGGTAAACGAAATTGTCAAGGCAAGAGAAAATATTACGGCATATTTTGCAAGAGAAGCAACCGCAGCACAGGCAAGGCAACTTTGGAATTTTACACGTCATCCGTATATGCTCAAGAGGGATGCGATGAAAAACAGTATTTTCGCTGTGGATGTTGAGCCTTCCGCCGTCGATATTACCAAGCTTAGACTTTGGCTTTCCCTCGTTGTAGAGTTTGATATTAACTCCGAAAACGATGAATTTAAAGCACCGCCTACGCTTCCTAACTTAGAATGCAATATCCTTTGTGGTAACAGCTTAATTGATGAATTTGAAGGCGTTAATCTTTTTAACGATAGTCTTTTAACTGGCGCAGGAAATAATTCTAATTGGATGGCGGATTTATTCCAAAATCAAGTAGATAAAATGCTTGAAAAACTGATTGAAAAGCAAAAAGAACTATTCTATGCCAATAATCACAACGATAAATATCGCTTAAAACACGAAATCGAAGTATTGCAACAACAAGTAATCTTTGCTTCTTGCACGATGACTGATGATATAAAAGAACGTTTTATATCTACCTTTGATATGCCGTCAAAACCTTATATCATTTGGAAGTTAGCTTTTGCAAAAGTATTCAAAGAGAAAGGTGGCTTTGATATTGTTATCGGCAATCCGCCGTATGTTTCTACAAAAAGTGTATCAACTGAAAGCAAAAAAGAATATGAGAGAGTATATGGTTTTTCTGATGATACATATAATTTGTTTACCTTTAGAGGTATGATGCTATTGAAACAACAAGGATCAGTAAATTATATCATCCCTAAGACATTTTGGACAACGCAAACGAAAAGGAACATGCGTGATCTGTTGTTAAAAAATACAATAAACTACATCTTTGACACGGCAAATCCCTTTGAATCAGCAATGGTAGACACTTGTGTTATTCAAGCTACAAAATGTGTTTCAAATGGCACGAATATAATTTTATTTCTAGATGGAAGCAAAGACTTAAAGACACCATTAACTTATAGTGTTGAGCAAAATGTATATATTAATGCGCAAAACAGGGTAATATTTAAACCATCACCATTTAATATGAGAATTTATCAATTATATGGTACAAAAGTAAAAGAGCTGTATGATAAATGGTGGGATTGCATAAAAACCTCAAAAGATATTGAGAAAAATGCAGAAAGACTTGAAGCTTATAGAAAAACTTTAAGGCCTGGAGATATAACATTGTTGGGTTGTTTAACTGAAGGTGGTCAGGGATTAGCAACGGCAAATAACGGAAAATATATCGCCGTTCGAAAATCAACAAAATGGGCAAAAAATATATTGGCTTCACGACCAGTTAAACTTTCTGAAGCAATGAGAGAAAAAAAGATTCCTTTGTCTGTTTTGCAACCATATTCTTCGGTTGATGAGTTTTTTAAAAATGCTACAGAAAACGATATAGTAGCTCTTTTTGATGATTTAAAGGAGAAATACGGCAGGGATATTTTTGGTCAAGGATATATCTTTAGATTGATAGATGATGCAGAAATGGCGGATGTTTCCACATTAACTGATGATGAAAAAGAAAATGGCATCGATGTTTCTAAAAAATACTATGTTCCTTACGATAAAGGTGATAAAGACGGGAATAGATGGTATCTAGAAACACCATTTGCCATTGCTTGGTCTAAAGAAAATGTCCAATTTTTAAAGACGAATTCAGGCAAGAAAGGTGCAGGTATGCCAGTCGTTCGCAATCCGCAGTTCAATTTTAGGGAGGGATTTTGTTGGAACAATGTTCTCAATCCAAACGCCAGATTATTAAAGGTAAAACTAAAATCCGCTACGGTAAATGACGTTGGTTCCATGTCTTTGATTAGCTGCTTTGATTACCTGCCAAATTACTTTTTTGTTGCTATTTTAAATTCTAACGTAATTTTTGATTATTATAGAGAATTTATAAATTGCACAGTAAATATACAAATTAACGATTTAAGGCAAATTCCAATAATTATTCCAAACAAAGAACAACTAGACTCAATAGAGAAATTGTTCAATGAAATATATCTGGAAAAAAAGAATGCTTTTGACTTAGGCGAATCATACACCATTTCAAAACAAGAAGAAAATTTGGATAAAATAGTTTCTTTGCTATATTTGATATAATTTGAAAACCAAATCATCTAATTTTGTCTGTATCGAACTCAATATTTCTTCTGCTTTTTCTTCGGTTATTTCATTTTTGAAAAAAGATTTTTTCGTTGCAAGGGCACTATCAAAAATTTTCTTAAATTGATCCAACATATCATTTGATGGTACAATAATTGGAAGTTGGCGGGCATCATTAATTTGAAACGTTTGAGTGTTATTCACGAAAGAATCTACATAGTAACTAAATAATGAAGAATTAATTAAAGATACAAAATAGTATTCAGGAATAAAACTCGTTGTTCCATACAAACTCATACTCTTAACATCATTTACGCTTCTACCTTTTATTCTACATTTAAGGAAAGTTGTGTTAATATCACTCCAACAAAATCCCTCCTTAAAGAAGAACGAATAACCTTGATATCTAGCTTTTTTATCTGTCTTTAAAAATTGGACATTAAATATGAACTAATATATACCGCGTTCCCAGCTTGAATTTTTTTTAGCTGTGGGTGTTCTAATTCCACAATAGCATAAATATCTATAAAGAGTTCCTTTTGCTACTTTTATTTCGTATGCTATTGTGGAAATGGGAACATTTGTGTTTAGCTCACAAAGAATAAATTCATGATTTTCAATGCAACGAGAATTAAGGCTTTTGTTACGGCTACCAATTTTTCTGCCTAATTTTTTTCCATCGTGTTTAATTCTGGCAAGTGCTTCCTTTGTTCTTTGACTAATCAGGTTTCTTTCAATTTCAGCAGATAAGCCAAAAGCAAATGCTAGCACTTTACTTTGAATGTCGTCACCTAAACGGTAATTGTCTTTAATAGTCCAGACGCGACATTCTTTGTTCATACAGATATACAGAATCTCCATAATCATAAATAAATTTCTTCCCAGACGAGAGAGTTCTGAACAAATAATCAAATCATCTTTTTTGACGCTTTTTAAAAGAATACCAAGCTTACGCTTATCATAATTTTTTGTTCCACTAATCGTTTCCTCAATCCAACCGTCTATGGAGAGACTATTGTGTGCGCAAAATGTTTTAATTTCAAACCTTTGGTTTTCTACCGTTTGTTTGTCACTACTTACTCTTATGTAACCATATATCATATAAATACTCCTTTTTATATTATTATTCTCATTTTATCAAAACAAAAGGCAGATGGACAAGAATGTGGACAGTTACTATTTGAGTATTGGTATGGGTTATTGGGGGGAATATACCCATAGATATTATAATTAGATTTTAATTAAGGCGGTTATTCATTATGAAACTAGAAATCAGGAAGGGTAGTGTTGTTTTTGCGGAGGCGGATGTTATTGTCAATGCCGCAAATGAAGGATTGCAGGCAGGCGGCGGTGTTTGCGGTGCAATCTTTCAAGCCGCAGGACACGACAAGTTGCAGAGAGAGTGTAACGCTATCGGCGGTTGCAGAACGGGACACGCTGTTTTAACTAACGGCTACAATCTCAACAAGCATATTATTCACGCAGTCGGTCCCGTATATCACAGCGATGCTGACGCCTTGAAGTTGAAAGGTGCTTTTGTCAACAGTCTTATTCTTGCAGACAGCAATAATTTTAAGAGTATTGCTCTCATCCCCATTTCTACGGGGATATTCGGATATCCGCTTGA
>JBJEVA010000121.1:0-9354 GCA_051884115.1 Candidatus Coproplasma sp.
GTACCTCACGACCTCGTTTTCACAATCGCACGGGGAGGGTATGTCTAAAAAATATCTATACCGCAACTATATTTCATATAATTTTTATAAATATAAATATTTTTATATATCCCCCTATCTCTTATATTCTCTTTCCCCCTTACGCAGCATAACGCGTAAACCAATCTTCAATATACTTTGTCCACTCTTTTATATCTCGTCCGTCTTGCGCGCTTGCAAGCCGTTGTAGAGCCGTTTCTTTGTCGCAGTCGATAAATACTTCTTCTGCTCCATATTCTGACGCTATACGCTCACGCTCTCCCTTAAACGCATAGCCGCCCACAATAAAAGCATTTACCCACTTTCCCCGTTTGTATTTGATACAATCGAACAACGCTTGCTTTACTGCGTCCATACAATCATATAAACGCCCGCTTTTTATATATAGCGGATTGTTGGAAACGCAAGCGTATATTTTGTCAACGTCGATAATAAGGTCGTGAATACCTGCTCGTTCTTTCACATACGTTGACTTGCCCGACAGCGGGCAACCATATACAAGATATATATGCCTCGTCCACTTGCCGAAGCGATTATGTATTTCGTTGTGCGTCTTGAATGAAACGACCATAATATTATCGGGGTTTAATGTAACATTACAGTCGTTTACGTTTTCAAGCGTCAACTCCGTTTTATGGTGCAATATAATATCATACGCTTTGACTATCGGCTTTCCTGTTATCTCGTCATAAACAAAGCCGTCGGCGCGTGTCCGCTCGGCGATTATTACTTTTCGAAAGTCCGCCCATTCTTTCGAGCGGTAGAAATCCGATAACGTATTATACATTCAATCACTCCCTTAATTTATTGAGTTGACTTTTTTAGTCATTGCAACGATTTTCTCAACTTCTTCGCTCCAAAAATCAGCGTCGTATTCAAGACCTTTTGCAATGCAAAGTTGCTGTATAGATGTCATAACTTTATCCTTTTTTAACGCACCAACCGATACGCCTTGAACTTTAAGAATATCGTTTACGCTTCTATACATATCCTCGGCAGATACGACAAAATTTTTTGTTTCGTCTAAAATACTATTTATAATCTCTTGCCTTTCTGCCTCGTCCTTTGCATTCTTCAAGGCTTTTTTGTTTTTTTTCCATACAATTAGCGTCGGAATAAGTACGGTGATGACAAAACTCGCAACGGTAAGGATAATTGATATAATTTTGTCAATGGTCATTGTTGTTTTTATCTCCTTATATAATTTCTTGCGTTTCTACCGTTGGCACGGTTTCGTCTACGTCCACAATTACGCCCTCGTCGGGTGCTGGAACGTCGGCGGCAATAACTCCCTCACGAATAGCAACGGCAGTAAGGTAGTCAATTTCTTGCTTCAAAACGTCAAGATTTGTATTTGCAAGTTCGTTTTCAATGCTTGCAATCTCTTTTTGTTTTTCCGCAACTTCTACCCTTAGTGCCGCCGCCCTTTCGGATTTCACACTATACTCGGCAATGTTTTTTTGCCTCTTTTCGATTTCGTCCAAAAGCACGTTTCCCATTTGCTTACCTCCGTTTTTTATTTTATTTTAAGCGGCTTATATCTTCCCCAAGCATTTGAGGACGACCAACCCCACAGCCGCCAAAATAAGCAATACAAGCAATATCCATATCGTAATTTTGATTTTTGGCTTGCTCTTTTCCTCCGCGCTTTCGTATCTGCAAATAATGTTATCCACGTTGTCGATAACCGTTTTTACAATACCGCACGGAACACCTATTATCAGAGATAGGATTATATATATCGGCGTAAATATGACAACTAACGCGCTCATAAGCCATTTTGGTAAATGCTTTTTTATTCCGAAAGTTTCGAGGACTGCTTCGTATAGTTTCCTTTCCGCTTCCTGCTTCTCCGTTTCGGCGTTTATATCGTCGGTTTCCGCTTGTTTCAATTTTGCGCTTGCCTTTGAACGCAATTCTTCCGCCTTTTTTTCGGCAAGGTCTTTTGCGACCTTTTCGTCTGCTACGGCGCGAGCCGTCGCCATTGCTCCTACTACGTCCTCGGCTTGCTCCTCATAACTTTTTGATTTGTCAAGCGTAAATTCAATATCGTTGACGCTTACGTTTGCGATAGACTTTTTATCGTCTTTCGGTACGGTAATCTCTCTTTCTATTTCTTCAATAGGCTTTAACTCTTCCATATTCCCCCCTTGATTATTCGTCTTGCTTTTCTTTTATTTCGATAATGTCGTCGTTTGGACAGTACATTTCAAAAACAACGCGAGCCTGCAAAAGATTTTCCGCTTCAAGTTCAAAAACTCTCTTGTTGCCATTATTCCAATATACAATTCTATATTTTTTCATATCAGCCTTACCAATCTTTATTTTCCGCAATCATTTTTCGCAACTCTAATTCCTGTTGCTTTAATTCGTATTGCTTTTTATCCTTAACGTAATCGTCGTCGTAAATGTTCAACGCTCCGAAAATCGCCGTTGTATCTGGTGGTTGGTGTCTTGTTACAATCTTTGTTTTCATAACTTTTTTGCCAGTCGGCTTTTTCGTTTGCGGGTCGATTTCCTGTTCGATATATTGTTCTTTTTCCTCATAAGTATAGCCGAGTGCCTTTTTAACAAGTGCGCTTCGTAAGTCCTCAACAAGTTTTGTTCGTGGTTTTCTGCAAAGGTCGCCGAGTTCTTTATACTTGACTTTATAATTATTAAACGACGCATAAGACACGCCGAGGCTTTTTGCAACTTGCCTTTCCGACGCGCCGTCGTTCAATAGTTTTTCGATTTTATCAAAAAACGGCAGGATATGAGTTTCGTATTTTGATTTTGCACCCGCCTTTTTTTTGTCAGCCATAACACCGCCCTCTTATTTTTGCAACTCATTTATTTTTTCGTCGTGAATATCGACGCGCTTCTCTATCTTATACATACGCTCAATTAAGTTATTATGCGTTTGCACCCGCTTTTCTAACTGCTCAATGCGGTAAACCGTCTTTGAGTTTCCGCTCCAAACGGTAATTATTACGCCCGCAAAGGTAAACAGTCCCGATATAATCGCTATCGTAATTCCAGCGTCCATACCGCCACCACCTTTTTACGAGTTATAAAAATTATATTTTCTAACAATTTTCCTATATCACAATTTACAAAATTTGTCAAGTATTTCAGAAACATTATAATCATACGGACGCAAGTTTATTTCTTTTTCATTGCCTTTTAAGAATATCAATACGTTTTGGTGTGTTTTAACTACTTTACGGCTTGCTTTGAATTGTATGTCTGCACGTAATGCGGCTGTTGCAATCGCATTAAGCAAGATACATTCGTTATAATATTTCAATCCAGCCGAACGGAACGCCTCGACGGTATCGCCGACAAAATCGTAATAATAGCCTTTTTTATCTCTCACCTCTCCGACTACTATTGCGGCAAATGCGTTATCTTTCAACTTGTCGCAAGCCTTTTGGATAATATCAAAATATGCCGCTTTGAAATCGGGATATGACATATTGCTAATATCTCGCGGGTCGTCGCTATATACTTCTAAATCTACATACGGCGGACAAGTCAACATAAAGTCGTGTTTGTCTTTTACGAGAATATCAATATTCGTGCTGTCGTCGTTTATCCAGTTTGGACGGCGTAATTCGTCGCCGTTAAGGTCTTGACGGTCTGCAATAGCATTATAGTTTTGGATATTCGCTTTTATTTGTTTTTCGGATAGGTCTATCCCTGTGTATTCATTTCCGAGTAATACGGATATTAAGCCGCGGACGCTTCCGCCAGCGAACGGGTCAAGTATTTTGCCACCGATAGGACAAAACCAATTTATAAGAACCTCGCAAAGAACGGGGTCAAATATGCTCGTCCCTGTCAATGTATTTCCGCCGCTTTGCATTTTCACAAGTTTTTTCAATCCTTTTCCGAGTAACCCCTCGTCGCGCCCCTCGTCGCTTTTTATAATCTTTTTCCAAATATCTTTCCTATCTTGCCAATAGCCTTGTTTCGTATCAAATACGGAAAACGGCGGGATTATGTATTTTTCTTGCAATGTTTCTCGCTCTTCCTCTAACGCCTCTCCAAAGTCGGGCGTATCATCAAAAATACTCTCGTCAAATCCGAATGCCGACATATCCACGTCAAACGCGGTCAGTTCTGCAAGTTCTTTTTCCAATGCTTCAAAATCCCATTCGGCAAGTTCGCCCGTCTTATTATCGGCAAGGCGGAAAGCCTTTATTTGTTCGGGTGTTAGGTCGTCCGCAATGATACAAGGCACTTTGTCAAGTCCAAGTTTTAACGCCGCCTTTTTCCTTGTATGCCCTGCGACAATAACGCCGTCCGCGTCGATAATAACAGGTACTTTGAAACCGAATTGCTTTATACTTTCGGCGACTGCCTCAACCGCTCCGTCATTGTTTCGCGGGTTATTCTCGTATTCTATTAAATCCTCAATATTCTTTTCGATAATCTCCAATCATAACCGCACCTTTCTATTTCAAAATACCGCGTGTTATTGCTTGCGCAACCATATTCACGCCGAGTGCTTTATACAACTTTGCGTCCAGTTCGTCGTCAACGAAACAAACCTCAACCAATATAGCGGGCATTGTCGTTTTGCTTATTACATATAAACCGCTACCGTCTTTTACTCCGCGATTGCGGAAACCGTATTTGTTCAACTCTGCACATATACCGACAGCCGACGGCAAGCGTTGACCGCGCCAAGTATAACATTCAGTTCCGCGCCCGCCGCCCGCGTTAAAATGCGCCGAAAGGAATAAATCCGCGTCGCTATGCTCATTCGCTTTTTCGACTACTTGTTTAAGATACGCCGATTGACTGCTTGCCTTATCTACATTTACAACAACGACATTATGCCCCTTGCCCGTCAAATAGCGTTTAACGGCATTTACAATCTTTCGTGCTTCTTCGCTTTCGTTGATATATCCGACCGCTCCGCTACCAGCCCCCGAAAGCGTATGCCCTGCATTTAAGATTATTTTCAAAATATCGCTCCTTTCTAATAAAACGGCGCATATACACGCCTTTTTATACTTTCTTATAATAAAATTATAACATTGTGTCGCGTTTTAGAACAATAAAAAAAGCAAAGGCTTTATGCCCCTGCTTTTACTTTTCTTTCATATCCGATTTTTAATAACATATCTATATACTCGCGTTTCCCACCGTGCTGGCGTTTAACAACGAAAATCTTATTGCGTCCCGTCATAAATGTAATAACAGTTCTTTCGCTTACATACTTTTCAATTTTCCCACGTTCGCTATACTTTGTAAATTTCATTTTATTTACCCTCCGCAACGATAAGTTTTACGCCGTAACCCTGCAACATTTTTTCGGCGAATAAGTATTGCTTTTGCTGTCTTGCAACTCTGCTCCGTTCCGACACGATAAGCGCGTCCACCGTTCCGCCCGCTATCAATGCCGCCATATCGTCGTCGTTATTGACCGCGCCTATAATCGAATACCCTTGCTCTTTTGCGTATGCCTTGCATTTCTCAATCTGTCTTTCTTCGTTATGCCCTCTTGTATATATCAATGTTTTCATTATATACGCCCCTTTATATTTTGATTACAAGGCGGCGCAATGCCGCCCTGTAAATCTACTTTAATTTTTTAGTTTGATATTTGATTGTAGCAATAAGACACACAATTTCCTTTTCGTCGCTTGTATCGGAAATGCAGTCTATAACGTCATTCCACCAGTCAAGGCGTTTTGCTTCGTCTTGTTGCAATTCGTTGTATTCGTCAACCGCTTGTGCAAGTAAATCAATTAAGTATAAATCCACTTTGTTTTCCCCGTTTCGTATGTTGTTTGTCTTGCTTACATTTATTATTATACGCGGGAAAGTGTAAAAATTGAATAGGCACAAAGACGCATTTTGCATACAAGGCGACGCATTATATTTCCGATAAAGTTATTTCCAAATATCCACTTTTGCCGTAATACTTATTGCAAGATACATTTACGACTTGCTTATCGTCGTAGTATGCTACGCCGTTGAGAGCGTCCAAAACTACCTTAATTATATTATCACAGTCGGGCTTTGTTGTCGGGCGTATTATATCAATCATAGCGTCTCTCCTTTTTACCTTTGAAAACGATTGCGGTATCGGGTAAAACGCCTGTATATCGACTTGCAAAGTCTTTTCTCCAAGATATTGACCGCCCGACGCTTTGTAACTCCAACGGATTAAATCCTCGTAAGACTTTGTTTGTTCGGGCGTAATGCTTTGCATTTTTCCCATACGCTTATTATAAAACGTTCTTGCACGGGCTTTTCCCTGCGGTTTTCCCTTAACTATAAAAGTTATCATTTCGCTACCTCCTAATACTTAATAAAACCGTCGCCGTATATTTTGTTTAGTTCGTCAAAGACGTGTCCCATTCCTAAGCCTTGTTTATTCGGTTGCCAAACACCGTCCACATACTCGCCTCCGCCGATACAATATTCGTACTGGCGCGGGTGCGTTTCTTTCAATCTTTCAAATCGGCTTTTACCTTTTTCAAGGTGTGCGCCGAAAGCGCAAAATATACAACCCGTTCTATCGCAACCAGTTGTACAAAGTTTTTCTCCGCTATCTTCAAAAAGCCTTATTTGTTCGGGATTTTCTTTATAAACTACGTCGCCGTAAACGCTGGCAATCGGCAGATTGTTTTCTTTTATGTATTGCAATATATCTTGTTCCGTCCAAAACGACATCGGTTGACTTGTCGCCCGTTTTGAGTTAAAGGCATTACACCCATTTTTCAACCACGCGTTTTCTCGCATACTGCTTTCTTCCGCAAGTGTTGCAATTATAGGCTTTTTGTCTGTTGATTTCTCATAATCTTTTGCGGGTTTCTTTTTCATAACGGAACAGCACATATTTGATATTTTTATATCCGTATCAACAAGCGGTGCGTACTTTTCAAATGCCGCTTTTCGCTTGCTGTCTGCACCGTTTTTGTCTTTGCCCTGCAACTTATATAACGCCCAGCGGCTATTCTTACGTGCATATTCGACATTTTGAGAAACCTCTTTGCTTATAATCGGATAGCCATATTTTTTGATTACTTCGTCAAATCGCATTTTCGGGCGCAAAATCGTTACATTGTCAAAGGTCTTTACAAACTGCCTTATTTCGGGATATTCCAAGCCTGTATCAACGAAAACCGCTTCTATATCTGGGTATAGTTGCCTTGCAATGTGTAATAATACCGTGCTATCTTTCCCACCCGAAAAAGAAACATATACTTGACCGTCCCAATAATCGTACCAATCACGAATACGGCGTTGTGTCATTATGATTTTCGCCGACAGCGGCAAAGACTGCATTTGTTTTAAGTCGCCTTTGGTGTGTTTCATTTTTCACTTTCTCCCTCAATTTTTTCGTTATGACGCATTAAAACGGTAAATCCGTTTTTCTCGCTTTCATTCGGTAACTCGCGCCTTTAATCTCAAATATAGCGTTTGACATTTCGGCGATACGGTCAACCGTCTTATCCATAATACCGCGTTCGTTTATAAGTTCGGGCAAAGAATAATTGCTTGTAAATATCGTCGGTTTTTTCATATTGTAACGCTTGTTCAAAACGTCAAATATTTTTTCTTGCAACCATAAATCGCCGTTCTGCGTTTGGACGCGTTCCGTTCCCAAATCGTCAATGAAAAGAAAATCTATATTTGCTATGCGGTTTATATAGTCGCTTTCGCTTTCGTTTGCCTTTCCGAACGTACCGCGTATCATTTTTGAAATCTCAAAAAAGTTTGTAAATAAAACTTGTTTATATTTGTGCATTAAATCGTTCGCCATACAAGCGGTTAAATGCGTCTTACCCGTTCCCTTTGCTCCGTATATGTAAATGCCTAATCCGTCTTGCAATACCTTGTCGTAAACCTCGCAATATCTTTTGCACCGTATAAACGCCGTGTCAAAGTCCGTATTATGCCCCGTTTCGGTATTTGCGAAAGAAACGTTTTTATACCTTTCACCGATAAGAGAGGCGGTTTGTAATTTTTCAATATATTTAATCCGTTCACGTTCTTTTTCTGCCTCGTTTGCTTTGTCCCTTTCTGCTGACTGACATTTACAAAGACAGCGCACCTTAAAATATTCGCTTACAAACATTCTCGGCGTGTTACATTTTTTGCAATATATAATATCGTCTTTGATATATTCGTCGTCCGCAAGCCCGCCGAAATCCTCAACGTTGAAAATGTTTTTATTTTTCTTAAATATATCTCCGATTGCTTCCATTGTTTTATCTCTCCTTATGTCAAGTCAGCGTATTCCGAGCCGTCCGATTGATTACGACGTGGCGCGGGTTTATTCTCGTCTGACCGTTCCCAAGTTCTAACAGCCGCTTTCCAGTCTTTCATACTATTACGCCCTACTTTCCAACCGTTGGCGGTATAGTAGTCGATAAAGCGTTGAGCGTCAACGTTGTTTCCCCTTTCTAAACAATAGGCTTTTACGTCGTCGAGCGTTGGAGGTGTGAAACGGCTTGCCGTTTTCTTCGTACTCTCTCTCTTTCCTCTTATCTCTATATCTTTATCTTTTTCTATATCTATATCTATGTTACATTCGGTTACATTGCCGTTACATTGTAACGCTTTTCGTTCTTGCGCTTTCAATGCCCTGTGTCGGCGTACTCGCTCCGCCCCCTGCGTTTCCGAACCGATAAGATTTTGTAAAGCCGACATATAAAGCGTATCGTTTTCCCAACGTTCAACCGCTCCGAAACGTATTAACGCTTCAACGGCTAATTTTACGATATTCTCGTCCTCATCTAACACCATTGCCAATTCTTCGATACAATCGGGCAAAATCCCCTCATATTTGATAATGCCCTCGGTTTTTAGACTTTTTAACTGCATTTTCAAATATACGATTACAAGGCTATCGCCCTGCGGTAATCGTCGCAACGCTTTTATGTATTTTTCGTCGAAAAAGTCGTCTTTCAACTTTAACCAATAATAACGCTTACTTTCTGCCATTATTCCGCCTCCATAAATTCGCCGTCTTTAAGCGTGTAATATGTATCTTCTTTGATTTTTTCGCCGTCAACGACTGCCATTTTTGCACCGATAAAAGGATATTCGACGCCGTTCCAATCGCCCCATTCAGCGCAAACAATATGCGCTCCTTTTACGCCTTTTGCTTTTCCGTTTTTGCCCCAAGCAACCGCAATAGCAGTTTTATTTCCTGCACTTGCCGCGCCGTAATCGCCTGTCGCACTTGCCGCGCCGTAATCGCCTGTCGCACTTGCCGCGCCTTGAAAGCCTGTCGCACTTGCCGCGCCTTGAAAGCCTGTCGCACTTGCCGCGCCTTGAAAGCCTGTCGCACTTGCCGCGCCTTGAAAG
>JBJEVA010000122.1:0-9038 GCA_051884115.1 Candidatus Coproplasma sp.
GCCTCTCGTTCAACAACCGTATGCACGGCGTTACCGATAACTCCAACCCCGGCGTGATTGCCATTGACGGCGTAACTTCCTACAACAACGGCGCCGTAATCGACACGCGTTCACACCTCAACATCGTCGATAAAAACGGCAACACCAGCAGTTACTATCACGCAATAGGCTCCGACGGCTATATCACAAGGGCAGACGGCAACAAAGTAGTAGTTGACGAAAACGGCAACACCGCAAGCGCCGACGATTACAACACAATAGATAAGGACGGCTATATTACCAAGGCGGACAACAGCTTCTACACAGACCCTAATACGGGCGCACAGGTTAAAGGTTCGTTTATCCTTGCTTCAACCGACGGTCAGACGGCTAACCCCGACTTCGGTAAGATAACGAGCGGAACAAACGGTGCGGACTACGGCAACATTAACCTTGCAAGAACCGAAGACAGCTATAACGCTTTAAAGAACGTTCTCTCCGTAAACAACGGCAGTAAGTCGCTCATCTCCGACGAGTACAAGGGCGCTACGGACAACTGTCTCCTCTCGAAAAACGGCACTCAGTCCTATAAGATTGAAAGACCTTTAGACGCTTCGTTAGTTTCTTCCGAAGACGGATTAACAGGCAATAAGTGCGGTGAAACCGTCTCGGCGCCTTCCGCAGAGGCAATCTTTGAAGAACTGCCTGCAAACGACCTCGGTTTCAGAACCGATTTACATACGGCTTGGAGAAACAGAGACGGCTCTCTCAACCTCGGCAGTCTTTTCAAGATTAAAGATTACTCCATACTCTTAGGCGAAGATAATAAGATAGGTAGCGACCTTTCTAAGTCAAGCTGGAATGAATACGAACATTACAACTACACCTACCTTACGAGCAACAGCATAACGAGTAAGGACGAGGCTGATTTAACGGCTATCAAAAACCTTTTATACTATCCCGGCGACTCTAATGCGGTATTCCAGGACTTCAACCTCGTTGCAGAAATGATGCGTGCCACGATTGAGTGGACCTCTTCCGACCCCTCTGTTATCAATATCGGAACGGAAGTAACCAACATTCTCCCCTGTGAAGGCAAGGTTGTAAGGGCTGTCGTAACAAGACCCGACGGCGAAGACAAGGTTGTAGAACTTACCGCTAACATAACGTTAAGGTCAGGCGCAACCGCTTCCCACTCTATCTTTGTCAACGTTAAGCAGAGTGCATACGAAATAGGCAACATAGTCATTGACGGCGTTACCCCCGACGGCTACGTTATCCTCTATACCTATCAGGATAAACAGCCCGAATTTGAAATCACCAACGCTTCCGACTATAACGGAAAACTCCTCGATAAGAGTACCTATTCCGTTACAACTACGGCAAGATACGGTGCCGACAAGGCGTCTCAGCTCGATGAAATCAACGCAAACAACTTAGACCGTCTTATTAAAACGACCGCAGGCGTTTACGAAATAACCAAGACAATTACCCTCGGTACCGAAGAGAAGTCCTTCACTTACCTCGTCTATGTTGTAAGTAAAGACGGCAAAATCGACTTTATGGAGGACAAAGACGTCGTTAACGCAACCCATAACGGCTATATGATTAGCGGTGAACTCTCCAACGTTTCGGGTACGTTATATACAATGGTTGCAGATTCTGCTCCCGACGAAGCAACGTTAAAGGAGCAAGGTCAGTCGTATAAGATTGAAAAAGACAATATCTCAGCTTCCTTTGAACACGATATAAGCCAACCCTTCAAGGTTTATTACGGCGTATATAACCCCAACGGTACGCTCACTTCCAAAATCTACGAAAAGAGCATAGATATCGAATATATCTCCTCTAACGCAGATTTCAAAAAGCTTATCGCAAGCGGTGGCGAAACAAACAAGGTTTATAAGCTTACTACAGACCTTGACTTTGCAAACGATACGTTTACGACTTCAACTGCTTCCTTCGGCGGTGTTTTGGACGGCGACGGACACACAATCTCCAACATCTCCATTTATAACACAGGCGCAAAGAAGGGTTACGTAAGTATCTTCTACAAACTCGACGGCGGTTCGATTATAAATACCAACTTCCACAACATATCGCTTGACGGTAATCAGGACGTAGGTATTATAGGTCAGGCTTACAGCGGATATATCTCCAACGTTAAGTTAACTGAAATACGTTCCACCGGCGACACACGTGTAGGCGGTCTTATCGGTCATGCTTACGAACAGACTACTACTCCCCTCACTATCGAGAAGGTATCGCTTATAAACAAAGGTACAGAAGCTGTAATTTCTGCTTCCTCCACCAAGGCGGGACGTGTTGCAGGTATTATCGGATTTATACAGACAAACTCAACCGATACGCTTCTTTCGCTTAAAGTGAATATTGCCATATCTAACTGTATGGTCGATGCAAAGATTGGCGACCCTAAATCTCAGCAGTGTAGCGGTATTGTAGGTTGCTATGACTCCTCTACTCAGGCAAAGACTAAGGGCTTCACCTATTCGTTATCTATCAATAGCTGTTACTTCGTAGGAACCGCTCTCGGTAACGACAGAGTTTCGGGTATCATAGGCTATCAGCAGGGTACCGGCACACTCAGAATAAGGAACTGCGTAAGTATGGGACACTTCTTCTTCAAGGGCAGAGAAATCGACGTTGCCGAAAAGAATTCGTCCTGTATCTTCGGCGGTTACGTTTCTACCGCAGACACGAGAGTTGAACGCTGTTACGGTCTTTACTCTGACCATAACGCCAACTATGACGTATCTCCCGTAAGCCGTACAGGTACTGACGAAAACTTCTGGAGAAACTATACGAGCTTTGACCTTGATAACGTTTGGGAATACACAGACCTCTCTATAAAGTTAAGATAATTTCTTAAACTTATCGGGTAACAATTTAAAACCTAAGGCGGAGCGATTTTCGCTCCGCCTTTCTTTTTTTTGTTGGGTGTAGTACTTTCTCTCCGCCTTAACTTTTTTGGCAGGACGGGTTATATTTAATACTCCGCCGAAACTTTTTAGAGGTTAAGCCTTATTAAAGGTACCTTTTAAGCCTTTTTTCAAACCCCTCTTCCAAATCGATAAGCTCGCACAAGAGCTTTTTAACTTCAGCGTTCATAACCTTTTCACCCTCTGAAAGCGAGGTCTTTAAGGCGGTTATTCCGTTAACCGTTCCCT
Source organism: Candidatus Coproplasma sp. (assembly GCA_051884115.1). Taxonomy (GTDB): domain Bacteria; phylum Bacillota; class Clostridia; order Christensenellales; family Borkfalkiaceae; genus Coproplasma. The sequence goes on from JBJEVA010000122.1 coordinate 3,168, forward strand.
TTATCATCATCTGGGCAACGTTAGAGCGGGAATTATCGGTTGCCGTGTTCATCTTGATTGCCGACCACATCATTGCCTTTTTGATGGGAGAGGGCTCCTTTAAATCTAATTCAAACTTCCCCGAAAGCTTTGCCGATTCCGAACATATTTTTTCGTATTCTTCGTGCTGACGGGCAAGCTCTTCCTTAATCTCCTCGTCGTCAACTTCGGGCATAAGGTCGGCTATCGAAGTTAAAGCAAGCTGTGCGTTTCTATAAATTTCCGCAAGAATTTCGCTATCTTTTTTTATGTTTTCCATCTATATCTCCTTGTTTGAAATATTACTAATACTTTGCCCAATTAAGCAAAATATATGCCGAATGGCATAAAAATACTTGACTTAAAATTATTGTTATGTTATATTAACTAACGAGCCGTTCGGAACGGGCTTTTTTAAGTGTGCAAAAAATATGCTCAGCACCGCCTACGCCATTGGCAACAAAGTATCCGACGAGACTGGTTAGAGGAGGACAAACCATGTACGCTATTTTTGAAAACGGAAGCAAACAGTACAGAGTTTCCGTAGGCGACACCGTAAAGGTGGAAAAGCTTTCTGCTAACGTAGGCGACACCGTTTCTTTCCCCGTTGTATTGACGGCGGACGAAGCTAACGTTTGCGTAGGCAAGGAAGTTGAGAACGTGACAGTAACCGCAGAGGTTGTTGCACAAGGTAAGGACAAGAAGATTATCGTCTTCAAGTACAAGGCAAAGAAGAACGAAAGAAAGAAGCAGGGTCACAGACAGCCCTATACCACCGTTAAGGTGACGGCTATCGGCGCTCCCGTTGCTAAGAAAAAGGCAACCAAAAAGTCTGCTAAGGCTGAAGAAGTTAAGAGCGAAGGCTCTGCTGAATAATATAAGGAGGACTGCATAGATGTTATTCATTAAATTATTCGCCCACAAAAAAGGCGGTGGTTCTACCGATAACGGCAGAGACAGTAACCCCAAATATCTCGGCGTTAAGCGTGCCGACGGTCAGAAAGTGCTTGCAGGCAATATCCTTGTAAGACAGCGCGGTAGCAAGTTTAAGCCCGGTAACAACGTAGGCATCGGCAGGGACGATACGCTTTTCGCCCTCGTTGACGGCACCGTTAAGTTTGAAAGAGTAGGCAAGGACGGCAAGCAGGTTTCTGTTTATCCCGTAGCTGAATAATTAGAAATTTAAGCGAGGTCTTTGCGCCTCGCTTTTATTTTACCTTTTAAGGAGTATTTACTATGCCCATAAGAAATATACGTGAAGGCGACTTCGAGGGGTTAAGAAAGCTCTTTTTAGACTATTATGAAGAGCTTGACTGCGAGGACGACGCCGACGAGTTGTACGAAGAGTACCTTATCCCCGACTTAAAAGCCGACCTGCTCTCCGTTGCCGTTTGGGAAGAATACGGTAAACTACGTGCATTTATTATCTATCAGATTGACGACATTATAAACGATTGGAACTTTAAAGAGGGCTTCGGCGATTTAAGGGAGATTTACGTCATTCCCTCCTACCGCAAAAAGGGCATAGGCAAAAGCTTAATAAACTACGCTGAAAACGCTCTTAAAGCGTCAGGCGTTAAAAATCTTTACGTACTCCCCACCGAGGAGAGCGAACCCTTCTTTATAAAATGCGGTTACGCCGACTTAGGAGATTACTGCCCCGAAATAGACAACAAGGTCTTTGAAAAGAACCTGTAAGAATTAAAACCTGTAATAATCTCACATATAAAAATCCGTTTTACTTATGGACAAAACGGATTTTTTGTTATATAATAACGATATGAACGACATTGTATTTGCAAATAAATACTCCGCCTTTGAAAGGGCAGGGGCGCAAAATTTTAATAAATGCCTTAAAGTCCTTGTCCCCAAACAAAACGGAGATGGTGGCAGAATTGCTTTCGGGCAGGATTTGGAGAAGTCGGATTGGTACGCCTGGGGCGAATACGTCGCCATACCACCATACTGCAACTACAAAATTTTAAAACCCGACGGCGAGGACTTAATCGTCTGTATTGAACAGCCCCTCCTCCCCTCCTCTCTGCCCGTATCTATCGTCACCAACACGATAAGCCAGGGCATACGTAGCGCCGTAAACGAGGCAATTCTATATTTTAACAAAGAATACCAAGAACCTGCCGACGGCGTAATTTCGGCACTTGGTCAGCTTATCGTCGCCTACGTTGCGGACGACTACTCGGTTAAGCTTCACCCGGTTGTCGTAACCATCAAATCCGATATGGAGAAGAATTTTACCGACAGCACCTACTCCGCAGAAACTGCGCTAAGGAAAATACCGTTAAACTACGACTACGTGAGAAAGCTGTTTAAAAAGGAGACGGGAGTAACGCCGAGGGAATATCTAAACTACCTAAGAATGAACAGAGCGACGATGTACATTGAAAACGGAATAACCAACAACTATTCCAACTTCACCGTCTCACAGATTGCCGAGGCGTGCGGTTTTGCAGAACCGCTGTATTTTTCAAGGGTGTTTAAAAAGTGTTTCGGCGTATCACCCCTGCAATACGCAAAAGTTCACTCGAACAAATAGAATAAATCGTATTATATACGTTAAGAGCGGAAGCCGAATGGCTTCCGCTCTTATAATTTATTTACTGCCTCATCAAAACTTCGGCAGAGCGTTTGCAAAGATTTATAAACCCCTTCCAGAAGGGCGAAAAACCGTCCATAAGAGAGAACGCCTCCTCCTTCAATTGTTCATACGTCTGGGGCGTAACGGACGTTTTAGCGCCGATTGCAGTCGTCTGACCGAAGGCTATCTGCCCCACAGCGTAGTCGCCCACGGCAATATATCTGCCGTCCGCATAACCGCCTATCGCAAAAAGCCCTATCGCACAACCGCCGTAGCTCATTACCCCGATAGCTAAACCGCCGAATGCAATCACCCCTACCGCAACACCGCCAAAAGACAGCAAACCGCCTGCAATAGCCCCTAACGCCACGGCACCCAAAGCAAGGCAGGCAAAGGCTATAAGCCCTATGGCAATCGCACCGATAGACACAACGCCAATCGCTACAGGTCCTATGGCAATAATGCCCTTAGCCACGGCGAAAAGACCTATATTTATATGTACGAGGGGTACGCCGAATACAGTAGTCTTACTCTTGTACTCGAAACGCAGGTTTTTAATTATGCCGTTTAAATCGATTACTCCCGAACCCTTTTCACCTTTACCGTCACTCTTTTGACTCTCTCCCTCGCTGTTATACTTTAAAAGGTAATCGACGGAACAGCCGAACATATCGCTCATCTTTATTAAAGTTTCCGTTTCGGGGAACGCCAAATCGCTCTCCCAACGCGAAACAGCCTGACGGCTGACGCCGAGCGTATCCGCAAACTGTTGCTGAGTTAATTTAAGCTTCTTTCTGCCCTCTGCAATTTTTTCTCCCGTAGTCATATTCTCTTCTCCTTTGGGCGAAACTTTCAAGAAAATAGTGATAGTGGGAATAGTTTCGCCTACCCTTTAACTATACCCTTTTACACCGCATTTGTCAATAAAGCGCACTTTACGCAATGTAAAGTTTAGATTGCATACGGGAAAATAAAAGGGGCGGACCGCAGTCCGCCCCACACTCTTTATTAAATTAAAGCTGTTTTATTTCGGTATATGCCATTACGTACGGTCCCGTACCCTTTGCGTCGTTTTCGACAACGGGTTCGGATATATAGTACTCGTAAGAGCCGTCTCTGCGTCTATTGTTTTCGGGTCCTAACCCTGCCACAAGGCAGATTCCGCCAAGGTTTAACTTGCCGTCCGTTTCGGTTAAATACTTATTGCCGATACCCTCGAACACACGCTTACCGACTTGGGCAAAACGCTTATCAACATAGCCCAACCTTGCGCCCTTCATCATTGCATAGGATATCATAGAAGAACCCGAAGTTTCGGGGTAATTGCCCTCCCTGCCGATATAGTTAGGCACCTGCCAGAACATATCCGTCTGAGGGTCGATATACTCCTCTAATCCCTCGATTGTCGTTTTGAAGATTTCGCCGAGAACTTTCTTCTCCTCTGTTGCGCTTTCAGGGAGATAGGATAAAACGTCGATAAGTCCTACCGTGTACCAACCTATTGAACGGAGCCAGAAGTTTTTGGAAAGCCCCGTCTCTTTATCTGCCCAGAACGCCTGTTTAGACGCGTCCCAACCGTGATAGTAAAGGTGTTTTTCCTTGTCGTACATATGGTCAAATACGCCCTTAAACTGCTTAACTATCTCCGAAAAATCGCCGTTGCCCTTCTCCGCAACGTAACGGGTATAGAAGACTTCGGACATATAAATGCCGTCAAGCCAAACTTGGTTGGGGTAAATTTCCTTATGCCAGAAGTTGCCGTACTCTGTTCGGGGCTGTTCTTTAATCTGCCTGTAAAGAAGCTCGATTGCCTTAGCGTACTTTTCCTTACCCGTTTCCTTATACAAATCGAAGAGTATTCTGCCCTCGTTAAGATTGTCAAGGTTATACGTTTCAAGCTTATAGCCCCTAATAGAGCCGTCCTCGAATACGTAGTAATCGACGAACTCGTCAATAAAATCAAGGTATTTCTTGTCGCCCGTCTGCTTATATATGGAGTAGAGAGACGTCATCATACAGCCGTCTATATAGTTCCATGCAGGGGGCTTACCCTGCCTTATGTTCTCTATGTTCCAAATAGGCGCTTCGGGCTTGGTGTCGGAAATAAGTCTGTCGATATATTTATCAATTATTGCGTAATTCATAATATCTCCGTTAAACTATGTTTAGCTTTCCGCAGTTTTTCTTAATAATATGTTCGCCCTCAACGCCGTCAAAGGTTACGTTTTTAAGCGTAACGTTCTCTACGTTGTCGATATAAATACCCTCTTTGCAGTAGTCCCTTACAAATTCAAGCATAGCGGGTTTATAGGGCTTTGCATCGGCTTTGAACGAGAAGCTTACGTTCTCCAACACAACTTCCTTAACGGGTTGCTCTACAAGTCCGTCGAAGTATGCGCACATACATTCACATTCGGTACACTCGATATTCTTGAAGAGGAATTTGCCAAGGTAAGGAGTGTCGGCGCCGATGGGCTGTTTCTCCCTCGACCATACGTACTCGGTATGTCCGTCGGGGTCGCAGAAATAGTACATATTTATAACGAGGGGAGTGATGACGTTAATCATCTTGATGTTTTCAAACTTTACGCCGTCGATTATGGAGTCCTTGCCTCTGCCCCTTCTCGTCTTGATACGTAAGCCCCTGTCGGTGTGCTTAAATACGCATTTACATACCGAGAGGTCCTTTACGCCACCCGAGATTTCACTGCCCAATACGATTGCTCCGTGTCCGTCCTGGAACAAATCGTTGCGAATGGTGTGGTTGCTTGCAGGCGTTTTATACTTAGCGCCCATATACAGCTTACCGGCTTTAAGCGCAACGCAGTCGTCGCCAACCGAGAAAATACAGCCGATAATCTCTACCTTATCACAGCTTTCGGGGTCAAGACCGTCGGTGTTGGGACCGGTGTAGGGGTTCTGCACCCTTAAATCATAGAATCCGAGATTGTTTGAGAAGAAGGGGTGTAAATTCCACGCCGCAGAATTTTTGCAGGTTACGCCGTGTAAAACAACGTTTTCGCACTTATTGAGCGTAACTAAACGGGGACGAGCCACCGCCCTGCCCTTGGGGGTTGCCCACCAAGTGGAGTGGTCTGCATTGCCGTTAATTGCACCTTCGCCTACAATCTTTATATTCTTCTGTTTATAAGCAGAAACGAAGGACTGATGCGATGGATAGGGGTTGCCCTCCCAAGTTGCAAGAATTTCTTCCGTGCCGTCCTCGTGTTCGATTTTAGCAGGAACGTAGGGGTAAT
>JBJEVA010000123.1:0-8675 GCA_051884115.1 Candidatus Coproplasma sp.
GCAAATAATTCGGATTATACCTCTTTGGTGCACCTTCAGGGACTCGAAGCCGTTTAACAGCTTTTTGAAGCTTGATAGACACACAATATATTGATTTATAAATTTAATTAAATAACAATATATAGTGTAATTTATAGCTTTTAAATCCATGCCCCGTTTATGCCCCAAAATCTTAAATAACTAAACTAAACACTCGAAAGCACTCTGCAAGAATCTTGTATATCCACAACCTTCTACCAAACTACCGACAAGCGATTCCAACCTTAAAAGCTCTCCGAAAGACGCCTTTCAGAGAGCTTTATATTTTATACTCTTCCATTATTATAATAAGTTTATCCACCCTTGAACCAATAACGCTGTAGCGGTTAGCCCTGGGGTAACCAACCTTTTTCTTCCTATCCGCCTTGCATTTTGATACCATAATTGCTTATTAAACGTTTCTTTAAGCTTTATCTCAATTAATTTAATACAATCAAAAGCATTTTGGGAGTTTGCTATTAACAAGGTGTTATTAACGTTTATTTTATCAAAGGCATCCTGTATCTATTTAAATTTTTAAATATTATATCACACGCAATAAAACTTTGCAATATGTAGCTCCTAAAGTATCCCCCCTATAAATAAGAAAAAATTTATATATCTTTAATTCCACTCACCGCCAGCAGGGCGTTGATTGCCGTCTATTATTTCGGTGTAATTATATTGCTTTGCCGCCCAATCGTTATGGTCCATCATCCAATCGAGCAGGTCATTAGTTGCATTGCTTTTGCAGGTATTTCCATAATAAATATCAAAACAGGTAATACTGCCCGGAACGTAATTAATAAACACTAAAACGTCCTTATGTGTATTTAACATATCAACAAGATATTTAAGTGCAACGTCAGGTATGTTGTCGATAACTGCCTGCACATAATCTTTTGGTTGATTCAGCGTATCAACGTACTGAAACAGCAATTTATTCCCACCGACCAGTCCGACGCACAAATAGAAGTTTGCGCCACGAGAACCCGTTGGACGGAACCTGTGATATTCGCCTTCAAGTAGTTTTACGTTTATTTCACCCAACTTAATTTCCATAAATATTACCCGCCATACGTCCAATAAATGCCCACAATCTCATCGGACGGATCCCATATATCATAGACGAATCCTTCTGAAACGTAAGTAACGTGCCCTGCCCCACAATGAGCGATTGCACAACCTTTAAACTTCTTAACAAATTCTTTGAATCTGACCTTTTTACCGCCTTTGGATGTAGGCTGTTTATGTTTAACCCATCCATTATCTTCAAGGTATTTCCCATACAATTCAGGAGTATTAAGCATATGACCATCCTTAAGCATATACTGCGTTAAATCTTTTAAAACCCTTTCCCATGAATACCCGTTGCCTGCAGCTATTGCTCTGATAACACAATCATCAGTTCGCTGATGATGCGGGTTACAATTATAGTATCTGAAAACGCCCGTATTGGTCTGTTCTGATATTGCCTTTTTAAGAATATCCATATCGACTTCTGTAAAATACTTTCTATTACCCATAACGTTTTAAGCCTCCAACAGTTCGCTTTTAAAACCCATTTCGTTAACGATATTATTTTTGAAATAAGATTTAAAGTTTCTAATTCTCTTCTTGCCGTCGAAACGCTTTTTCTTACCGAACCAAACAGGAAGAGGATACATTGTCAGGCATGTATCATCCGATTTAAATATGTAGCAGTAACCGTTGTACGCAATAGCTCTGCACTCCCCTTCGGCTTCTTTAGACAGATAGTTGCGTTCCCAAGAGGTGAACTCTTCTGCCGTTTTGCCACGTTCCAAGGCACGTCCAATCTCTTTAATAGCCGATTTTTCATTCATGCCCATTCTTTCTTTAGCTCTTTCTAAACTATGTAACGTCGTCATACTGTTTTACCTCACTTTGCTGAAAATATTAAAATAAAATACACAATTACTCCCAATGGGGGACATATTGCAAGAAGTGCAATTATCCCCAATAGGAATAAGAGTTCGCCATTAGTTGCAGGTGGTTTTCTCATGATTTTTATCTCCTTCAATTTTATGGCTTAATTATATTACGTTAGTTTTTCAGTCTGTAAATTTCGTTGACGAACATAGATAAAGCAAAAGCGAGGCCGTCAAGCCCCGCTTTTAAATTTTATGATTTATGATATTTTTCTATATCCTGTTTTGCTTTTGGTTGTAATCGTATCAGATTATTGCACACTTCGTCCAACTCTTCTTTAGATATTGAAAAGTTATCATTTTCGGTTAGCATCATAAGCCCTTCGGTTAAAGGATTGGTAATGGAAATACTATCATAACACATAGCCACCAAATACAATATTCCAATCCAAACCTGGCAGTCTAATGATTCGTAAAACTCCATTGCCCAATAAGGAGAGATATGATGTATTGTCTGTATCTTATATTCGCTATTTGCAGGATAATTAAATATCATTCCATAATTTTCATTGGAATACTGAATAAGTAAATCAATATTATCATTTAGCAAATTTTCATAAGCCGTAATGACATTATCATACTTTTCGTTGATTTCGCTTAATTTTAATTCATATTTAGTTATATTAGAATTTCCATGCAATTTTTTATAGGCATCTAAAGCAATAACGGCTATATACTCATCCAGGAAATAATAAGAGATATTATTCCTGCTCCGTTGCGAAACCTCTGACGATGACAATAAATCCAAATGATAAAAACACCTTAAAGACGTAATATATCTCTTCATATTGTCGGAAATAACCTGTCGATGATACTTTATTGCCAATGGAGTCATTATAAAATCAAGTAATTGTATATCAATTTCAGAAAGAGAAGACAGGTCTGCTTGTTCAACGATGTCAAGAATTTTATTTTTAATCTGTTGAGAACGTTTAATTTGTCCGCCTTGTCTTATTAAATCTGCAATATTGAGAAGTGAATAAAAATATGGAATGTTCTCCTCACGGATTTCTTCCAACAACAACCCTTCAACGTCGACAATATCAATACGTAAACACCTACGAATTATTAAAGCACTTATTAAGATGTCGATTCTAATCCGGATTGGCAATTCTTGATAAGGAAAAGCCTTTAAGCCACAGGACAAACAATTTGCATATAGCGTCAATGAATGCTTGTATCTGCCCATAAACCATTGTACTTGACGATTTGTTTTCGGGAATCTTTGTTGGCTTAATTGCTCTGAAGGAATGAAAAGCAGTAATTGCTTCCGTTCTTCATTCGACAGCCTTTCGTCATCAGCAATTCTTGCAATTATATTGTGTTTAACTAACTCTGCCGTCTGGAAGTTTTTAATGATTTGCTCGTTATATTCCCAATTCAAAAGCAACTTATAAATGGGAAAAGGATTACTCGTTTTATTAATGGCTTGCTCTACCGATTCATGCCATGCTTTTGCCTTTTTTGTCCAATGCTCTTTTTTGTATGATTGATATAAAGCTGTATATTCTTCTTCGGAAAGCAGATTATAGCTCAATAACGTATCTCTATCGGTCTCCCAAAACCTAAATCTTCCTAAAGAATTATCCATCACGATAATTCGTTCGTTGAGTAAAGAATAAAGTTCGTCAACGTCTAAAATATGGAGTCCCTGAGGTAGAGCAATAGATGTTAAAAAATCAGAAATATCTTCAGATTGTATACCTACTTCCTGAAAGGCGTGTATAGTCTTTATTGCTTGAGATGTTGTATAGAAATTGTAAGAGTAATCTTTGAGACAAAGGTTCCCCAAACCAAATGATTGTATTCCCAAAAAGTTTCCATCCTTATCGAAACTGCACCTTTCACGTACGGTGACATACATACTTAATGGAATTAAATTCATTATAGCATTCTTGATTTCTATATTATTGTTATTAATATTATCATTCTCAGTAAAATTAAATTCAAAGAAATTTGATACAATTTCATCTTCATTAATTTTTCTTTCTATAAAGTAGAATATATGTATAGCAAGATTTAGTGCATAAATAGAGATAAAAACGGACATTATTGAGCCTATTTCATCTTCATTCATTTGCCCTTGTAACCATTCAAAATAATTAGCCCTCATTTTCGGCAATACAGAACTGCTTACAACATACCAAGTTGATTCATCAGACGATTCAAAGAGGAGTTTATACATACCTTGCATATCCGTAAAGAAATACTTGACAATAAATTCCCCAAGTTTGATATAGAGTTGCTTTTGATTCTCTTCGGTATCATCAATGTTTGTATAGATAAGTAAGGCATACGTAAAATCTGTCGCCTCTTGAATAGAGTTATAATCTTTAAGCCTATCAAACTGCTTTTGGACGTAGGCATATATACCCGGAACAGTTTCATTTGTAATCTCTAAATCGGCTTGAATCAAATCGCAGACAGCAGGGTGTAAATTGAGCTTATCCTCTTGCTTATCATACTTAACCCAATTCAGAAATACCAGTTCGTTTAAAGCGTTCAAGTTCGATTCCGAAGTAAACAATTTATACTTAGATTTTGTCAGATGACTGTTTTCTTTCAGGCAGAAGAGGTTGCGCAATACAGACTTGTGTTTCTCCGTAAGATATTCCATATTGAAGCAATAACGGAGCATATCCATCTGTGTCTTTTGAAATGCTTGACCATCCTTTCTAAAACGAATTTTTTCCGAATCATCACCAAAAGAGGAAAATCCGTTGCGTTCTATAATTTTCGAATATTCTTTTATGGAAGTTCCGGAGGACAACAAGTATTTAGCTACGATAGGCACGATAAACGTCCAATTTTGGAAACGTTCTATAATATCGATAATGATTTCCTCTTCCTCTGCCGTCGTTTCCCTTCCGTATTCGTTTTTAAAAACAACAAACAGTTCGGAAGTCGGCAACTCCTCTATCTCATATATACTGATTTTAGGAGATGCAAAATACTCGGAAAAATCGTTCCTTGTAGTGATAAGAAAATCAGCATTTACTTCCAGCAACGTTTCCAAGTCTTTATCATCATCCACGTCGAAGTTATCAATAATAAACAATACCTTTGAGCTATTGCATAACTTCTTTAAAGATTCAAAATCTATTTCCTTATCACTATTAGCTACAGATATATGACTTAATAAATGACTTAAGCTATTACTGTAAAACCTGAAAATAACGGCATCATATTCAGGGGCATATATCTCAGCATATTTCCTTGCCAACTCTGTTTTGCCAATTCCCATAAAACCATGCACAAATACCGCTCTTGCTCCATCTGCAAAGCGTTCGTGTATGGTCTGTATATCTTCTCTACGACCGACAAAGTTTATACCGCTGACTACTCTATCGGAAACAATATACTGTTTCTGTCTTGCCGCCTCAATAGCTTTATCCAACACTTCGATAAGCTCATCCGCCGATTTATATCTACGCTTAACGTTTGCCGCCAGCGTCTTACGGAATATCTCGCATAATAGGCGTTTGATTTTCGGATTGACCTTTTCAAACATTTCACCCGTAAATACCCAATCGGCAAAAATTCCCGTATCGTCGTTTGTAACGACTCTACCCATTATTTTCTGAAAAAGAATAGCGCCGATAGAATAGATATCCGTTGCAGGGCAAAGTTTACTTATTTTTCCCAACATCTGCTCAGGTGCCGCCCAATCTTTGGAATAAGGGACACACTTAATAATTCCGCGTTCAATATCCTTTATAGCCGTAACTGTGTCTAAATCAAAAAGCACAATATGCTCGCTGGGGCGGGGATATACAAGGAAATTACTCGGTTTGACGTCTAAATGCAGATAGCCATTCTTATGATATTCCCCAACAACGTAAGCAAGCAGTTTAACGGTCTTTAAAACCTCTTCCAAAGATAAAGAATTAGTTTTATCAAAAGTCAAGCCGTCATTCGCATCCATAGCAACGTATGAAGTGCCGTTTGTCTCAAACAGATCGAAAACGTGAACGGTAAAATTAGAGTTCTGCCGTACCATCAATTTTTCATAGCTATGTTTAAAGGCAGCTAAACGAGTCTGTTTAATCTCTTCATTTTCCCATTTCAACTCTGTACCGTTTCGGGCAATACTATCCCCATACGGATAGCACTCCTTCAATTTAACGGTATGAGGCAAATTGATACTATCGTAATAATGAGCATCGTAAACCACACCGTTCGCCCCATCGCCAATAACGGTATCTATAATATATTTGCAATTAGGCGCAACAACTATTTCGCCTTGTCTCAAAGGAATTCTTGACATAGTTTCGAATACTCCTGCTTTTATATCTTACGGAGTTATTGTAACAGTAAGTTTTAGCTATCTGTAATTTTCGTTGAATAACTATTTAATCTTGTATGTTAAGTGATTCATAAAGAATGCCTCTGAAGGCATCAAGCGGATATTCTGACAAAGTGCAGAATAAGAATAACCAATCATAGGGATTGCCGTAGTACATCGTAGAAAAACCACATTCATTCAACAAGGAATCCAATTGTGCGGTATAGTCGTCCAAATCACAGTCTTTCTTCTCCCATTGAACGTGATACCAAAACACATAAGAGAATAACAATATTATCATCTTTCGTATGGACTCGTAAGTAGGTTCTTTTTCACTGAAAGACGCTACCTCCGGAAACCTGTTTGCGATTTCTTTAGGAAGTCTCGCATCCTTAAATATGGTTGTCGTTCCTTTTTTTGTAGAAGGCATAGTCTCGGTTATAATACCATACATAAAGTTGACCGAAACAGTATCTTCTTTCTTCCAACAGCCATCAAATTGCCCTTCGTGTTCAGGCAATTCAGCTTCTTTACTTGCATATATCTTTGCTTCTACAAGTAATTTAGCAAGTTTACTTTTAGCTGTCACGTTACTCTTTTCGAGATTATGTCGGTGGGTTATAATATAGGAAAGAAGGTCGTTCTCGTCATTTAATTTATCGATCTCAGCCTTTATTTCAGAAGTATATTCAGTCATATCATTGCTACTTTCGATATGTTCAATGCTTGAAATGATTCGTTTAGCATCGCCCCAACTCTTACCACTTGACAGACAATAATAGTAAACAATCTCGTTCTCACTACGAAAATCAAAAGCCCTGTCGAGGTAAACCTTATGAAACAGCTCCGCCGTTTCCTCAACTGAAAACTGCAATGCAAAAGCGAGAGCAAAGATTTTTTCTCTGCTATCTTCACCCTTCTTAGGGCGTAAACCTTCGTTAAACCAGTTATTCAACGTGCCTTTACTTGCAATTTCCTTTAAGTTGACTGCATTCATTTTGCTGGAAGTGATAATAAAATCTATTACGTCCTGCGAAGATACAGAATGGTATTTCTTCTGAATTAAGGTCGTTAATCCTTCTCCAAAAGTGCGGAATGTCCCTGCCCTGTTAAGAAAGTCAACAACATCACTTTCCCTATTTTCATCTAAAGCATCCCATTGCTTAAACGCTAATTCATTCAATCGTTCTGTGTAATTCATAGTCGGCACCGCCTTTATTCTTCTTCAAATACAATATTGTTCTCTTCGCAAAAGTTATTAAATTTGCCGAGTTGCGCAAGTTGCGGTTTCTTCTCCTGATTTTCCCAACGATTAACCGTTGCATATGAAACGCCCAATTTATCCGCCAAAGTCTTTTGACTTAAATATAATTTCATTGACTGCCGAAACCCCCAGCGGTAGCTGGGGAGAATAGAGTAAGCAGGAGCGATAAGGATATAGACAAAGATTCTTCCGATGATATAATAGAAACGGTGTCGCAAGCCGAACTAAAAAACATCGGAGGAATCAAAAATGGATACAAATAGTTTAGCACACACGAAATGGGAATGTCAATACCACATAGTTTTCATACCTAAATTCAGGCAGAAAAGATTATATGGTCAAATACGTGCAGATGTAAAAGAAATAATAAAGACATTATGCAAATATAAGAAAGTAGACATAATGGAGGGAGCAGTATGTGTAGACCATATACATCTGCACGTAAGTATACCGCCAAAGATAAGTATATCAGAATTTATGGCATATCTGAAAGGAAAGAGTGCGTTAATGATATATGATAAACATCCCGAACAAAGGAGTAAATGGGATAAAGGTTTTTGGGCGAGAGGATACTATGTAGCAACGATAGGAACTATCTCAGAAGAAACGATAAAGAAATATATCATAGAACAAGCGGACGAAGATAAGAAAGAAGAAAGAGGCGCAAAAATGTAAACAAAAGTCGGTAAGCGACACCCCCACTTTGTGGGGTAGACAGTACAATAGCACCGGATGGTGCTAAAATCAAACCCCCATTTGAAATGGGGGTTGGTGACTTCTGACGTATTTAACTTTTTCCGAAAAAATCATATCTACCCTCGCAGTCATTATATAACATAGTATAACATATGAAGTAACTGAATTCAAGTACCAAAAAAAACAAATCGGGTTTCCCGATTATGTGGCGAGTGACGGAGACGGAGCGAGCTGTCGTGGGGCAACTTGTTGCACCGCCTTTACCTGCTTAGGCATCGGTTTTCAATGACCTTTTTGCAACATTTTTATTGCACATAATTTTTCTATAAAATTAGTCAAAATATTTTTTAATTATACCGTATATTGTCATATTTACTATGTTATAGTTTGGCTATGGATAAGTTAGCATATCACTATAACAAGAAAAAGAGACCTGCTAAAACCGAGGGGAAGTTTCTATATT